>NZ_ACDZ02000001.1 GCF_000173915.1 Gemella haemolysans ATCC 10379
TCGAGAATTACTCGATTTTTCGTTTTTTATTTATTAGATTTCTCTTCTTGTTCTTCTTCTTGGGCGTGGGTACATTTCTTGTTCTACTTCGTTTTTACCGTATCCACTTGTGAATGAGCTAGCTTCTGGTTGAGCTGGACGTTGTGCTAAGATATCTCTTTCAACACTTACTCCATCTTCTTCAAATCCAGTAGCGATTACTGTAACGATGATTTCATCTGTTTTCTCTAACTCTTCGTTAAATACTGTACCGAAGATCATGTTTACTTCATCATCACTTGCTTCTTGAACGATACTTGCAGCTGCTTGAGCTTCAAATAAACTTAATGATGGTCCACCAGTGATGTTTAATAACACACCTTTTGCTCCAACGATTGAAGTTTCTAGTAATGGAGATGAAATAGCTTTTTTAGCTGCTTCGATAGCTCTGTTTTCTCCTGAAGCTACACCGATACCCATTAATGCTGAACCTTGATCAGCCATAATAGCTTTAACATCAGCGAAGTCAAGGTTAACTGTACCAGATACGTTAATTAAGTCAGAAATACCTTGTACCCCTTGACGTAATACGTTATCTGCTTCAACAAATGCTTGCATCATTGGAGTAGATTTATCAACGATATCTAATAATCTATCGTTAGGAATAACGATAAGTGTATCTACTGCACCTTTAAGTGAGTTAATTCCTGCTGTAGATTGTACTTGACGTTTTTTACCTTCAAAGTTGAATGGACGAGTAACAACACCTACTGTTAATGCTCCTAATTCTTTAGCAATACCTGCTACGATTGGAGCGGCACCAGTACCAGTTCCTCCACCCATACCAGAAGTAACGAATACCATGTCTGCTCCTTCTAGTGCTTCTTCAATTTTATCTTTAGTTTCTTCAGCTGCTTTACGTCCTACCTCTGGATTAGCTCCAGCTCCAAGACCTTTAGTCAATTTTTCACCGATTTGAATTCTTACGTCTGCTTTAGAACGTTTTAATGCTTGAGCATCTGTATTAACTGCGATAAATTCAACATTTTGAATTCCACTTTCTACCATTCGGTCAACGGCGTTACCACCACCGCCACCAACACCTACTACTTTAATTACTGCTGATTGATCAAATTCTTCAAACATTCTTTATTTCCTCCTGATTGTTATTCAAAAAACGAATTATACATTTTAGTTATTTTATCAAAGAAGCTCTTATCTTCTTTTTCTTTTTTCTCTTCTTCGTAATACTCTTCTTCCTCTAACTCTTCTGTATGAGGTTCAGTTACTACTGCTGAATCAACTTTTGAATTGTTTACTGAAATTTCTTGAACTGCAGAAACATTTTCAAATGTTGAATTTGTATTTTTAACTGTTGGTACTTCATCTGTTACTTGGTAACCAAATAAAGATTCAATTTTGTAACTACTAGTTAGTGTTCCAACAACTACTGAAAGTTCTGGTGAATTAGCTCCTATTATTTTTGGAGATCCAATTCTAACATTCATTTTTCTTAGCATATCTTTAGCTAAGTCTAATACTCCTGGCATTAGTGTTGTTCCACCAGTTAGTACTACATTTCCTTTTACTCTATTTATTCCAGCTTTTCTAAGAACATCAAATGAACGCAAGATTATTTCTTCAACTATTTCTTCAATATAATCTGCTAATTCTTTTTGAGTATATGGTTCTTCATCTGGTTCTAGATTATCTAATTCAATAATTACTTGTGGCGATGCTAAATCATAAAATGCATGTCCTTGTGTAACTTTTATCTCTTCAGCACGCTTTAAGGGAACATTCAATACGTCTGAGATAGTACGAGTAATATCTTCTCCTGCCAATTCTATTGATTGAGATAGTTGAAGTATTCCGTCCTCAAAGTAACTTACTGTTGTAAGTCCAGCACCAATATCAATTATTACTGAACCATAATCTTTTTCTTCATCGTTTAGTAATAATTCACCTAATGCATGAGAAGTACAAAATGTCTCATTACAATCTAGACGTAAATTTTCAATACTTTTATATATTGTGTGAAGATGAGTTTTAGAAGTTAAAACTCTATTTCCTGTTACTTCAAAAGCATTATGAACAGTCATACCTTTAGGTTTTCTTATATTTTCAATATCATCAAGACGATAGTAATCTGGAATTACTTGAACCACTTCTCTTTCACGTGGTAATGGTAGAATTTTTGCTTCTTCTATTACTTCTTCGATATCCCTACCATCAATATCGTGTTTTGTATCAAATTTAATTTCCGCTACACTTTTTTTAATATGAGTGTGTATACTTGGAACTGCTACATATAATGATCTTATGTCTTTATTAGCTTCACTTTTGGCAATATCTATTGCTTTTTGAATATCTCTAGATGCAGATTCTACATCGATTATGTTACCACGTTTAATAGACGTAGTTTTTACGACTCCAACACCAAGTATATTCAATTTTTCATATACTACATCTGCTATAATCACTTTTATACTAGATGATCCCAGATCTATTGAAGTATACAATTGTGAACTCAAGTCAAACACTCCTTCCTTTTAAACTTTGTTATTATAATAAAATTGTAAATACACACATATTTTATTTACACATACTAAATTATAACATAAAATTTAAAAAAAAAATATGAAAAACTCCAAAAAAAATTAAATTTTATTAAAATATTTTCAATTTGTAATATAATTAATAACTTTTTTAATTTTATACAATTTTTGAATAAAAAAAGTACCCAAAATACAAAATTCTGGATACTTTTTTTGCTATTCATTTTTGTTATTTATTACTGATTGTTGTTTAGTATTCTTATTATTAGTAGAAGATACTACTTTTGAATTTGTAGTAGAATTTTCAGCTTTGTTATTTTTCTCTACTTTTTCTGTGTCATCTACTTTTTCCTTATCTGTTTTTGACGTTGAGTCATCTTTTAATCCTTGTCTAGATAATAATTGTTTAATATTTTCATTTCTTCTTTTTTCAGTTTTTGCAGTTTCTAAATATGCACCATTTATTAAATTTAAAGTTGTATTATTTTTATCTTCAATATATTTTGATATTTCATCATAATAATTTAATTTATCAGAAAAACTTGCTCTTAAAGCTTTTACTTTTTGTCCATCTTTCATATAAATTGTAACATTATCACCTTCATCATTTATAATTTCAGATATTTGTAGTCTTACATCTTCTTTTAATTTATTTAAGTTCTTATATACTTCATCTAGTTTACTTCTATCGTCTTTGAAATTTTCTAAAATCGGTAAATTATAATTATTTCTTACTTTTCCTGAATATGGTTTACCATTTTCCATAATTATCTCTAAACTACCGTCTTCTTTTTTATTTTGTGCAATAAAACTGTATTCCTCTACTTTTACCTTGATTGTTGATGGTAATTTCGATTGTACTGTTACGGATTTAAATATTTCGAATCTCGATTGTATATTATTACGAATTTCATCATCTTTTATAGACCAAGTTCTTAAATTATTATTAATATTTCCTGCTTCTAGTATTTCTTCTTTAGTTATTTGATTATTACCTTCCACTTCAATTGTTTTCAGTTTCAAATAATTACTAAATAGTAGTGAAAATACTGCTATAACAATTAAAAATAAAGTTACTATGAGTATTAATTCTCTTCTTTTTTTTCTTTTAATCTTTTCTAATGAGCTTCTTCTTTTCTCATTATTCATTTTTGCTAGTAACCTCTTATTCTTTTTGTTCATCGCTTTTAATCCTCTTGACTAATCTTTTCAAACGTAGCTATAAATTCATCTCCACGATCTTCAAAACATTTATATTGATCCCATGATGCACATGCTGGTGATAATAGAACTATATCATCTTCTACAGCAAGTTTGTTTGCTAAAATTGTAGCATCGTCAACCTTCGTCGCTTTATGACAATCTAATCCATTAGTAGTTGCTAAGTCATATAGTATTTCTTTACTTTCTCCAACAACAACCATTGCTTTAATTCTCGGGAAGAATGGTACTAATTCCTTAAAATCAATTCCTCTATCTTTCCCTCCACAAACTAATATTATATTTTTCTCAAATCCAGAAAGTGCTGTAGTTGTAGCTACTGGATTTGTAGCTTTAGAATCATTATAGAATTTCACTCCATTATGCTCTCCAACATATTGCAATCTATGTTTTACTCCACTAAAACTATACAGTACTTCACGAATTGTTTCAATGGATGCACCTTTTATATATGATATTAATGCTGCATTTATTGCATTTTCTACATTGTGCAGACCAGGAAGAGACATTTTTGTTACATCAAATAGTTCTACGTCCTTATACACTACTATATTATTTCTTACAAATACATCCGCTTCAGAATTTTCTTTTGTATCATAAAGAATTACTTGTGAATTTATTTTACTCAATTCATACTTTTCTAATTCTTTAATATTTAAAACTAGAATATCATCTTGGGTTTGATTTTTGTAGATATTTCTCTTAGCATTTCTATAGTTTTCTACGCTACCATGATAATCTAAATGACCAACGCCTAAGTTTGTAATCGCCGCTACCGATGGTTTGAAATACTTAGTTCCTTGTAATTGGAATGATGATACTTCAGTAATAATTAAAGAATTAGGATGATTATATGCTACTTCAATAGAAGGATACCCTATATTTCCTGCTAAAAAGACATCTTTATTAGCTGCTTTTAGTATATCAAACGTCATTTGTGTAGTTGTAGTTTTTCCATTTGTACCAGTAATTGCTACCATATCAATATTGAAAAGTGTGTTAGCTAATTCTATCTCAGTTATAATATCAATATTTTTTTCTATTGCTCTTTGTAAAAATTCAATTTCATATTTTATTCCTGGATTTTTAACTATTAAGTCAATACTATCTAATAATTCTAACGGATGACCACCATCAACTATTTTTACACCTAAGTTTTTTAATTCAATAGCTTTTTCATCAGTACTTAGATCATCAAATGCATTTAGGATTACATTATAACCTAATTTATTTAAAATTTTTGCAGTTGAGTAACCACTTCTAGCAAATCCTAATACTAGTATTCTTTTATCTTCTAAATTTATCATTTTATACTACCCCTACGAAATAACCTATAGCTGAAGATATAACAGCTATAATAACAAAAATATATACAGTTTTTACTTCACCATAACCTGACAATTCAAAATGATGATGTAATGGTGACATTTTAAAAATTCTTTTACCAGTTTTCTTAAAGTATGCTACTTGAATAATCACTGACAATGTTTCTAATATGTATACTAAACCAATAAATAAAAATGCTACTTCTTTATGTAAGATTACTGAAATGGCAGCTAGAATTCCTCCTAGCGCTAATGATCCAGTATCGCCCATAAATATTTTTGCTGGATTTCTATTAAATAATAAAAATCCTACAAGTGCCCCTACTATTGTTAAACAAAATACTAATACAGGGAAGTTATTTTCTTTATATGCTAATAAAGCAAATGTACTAGTTGTAATAATTGTTACGCTAGTAGCTAATCCATCTAATCCATCTGTTAAATTTACTGCATTAGAAAAACCAGTTTGCCAAAATACTAAGAAAATTATATAAAAATATGAAATATTTAAATTATAATCAAATACTGGAATATGTATATAATTAACCTCTTTGTAAATGAAAGTTACTAATATATAAAATATTACAGAGAATAGAATTTGTAGCATTAGTTTTTTTCTTGGTGCCAATCCATCGTTTTTCTTTTTAACTACGATTAACATATCATCTATGTATCCTATTATCGAAAAAGAAATAGTTGTATAAATGAACAGTACGTAGTATTTAATATTCGAACTATCTAAGAACATAGCCACTATAAGTGAAATAACTATTGCAATTATAAACGAAATACCTCCCATAGTAGGTGTTCCTTTTTTATGCATATGACTTTGTGGCCCTTCTTCTCTGATTGCTTGGCCAAACTTTAGTACATGTAAATATTTTATTAATCTAGGTAGCATTAGTACTGTCAGAAAATATGCTACCAGTAATAACGATATAGCAAATACTGTATCTGAATTACTCATTTCGTTCTCCTAACTAAATTTTATTTTTATCTTTTCCCCTTTTTTCACAAATCTTTGTGCTGGAATAGATTGTTGTTTAGCAAATCCATTTCCTTCAGTTTCAATATCTAATCCAGATAATTTAGCGTAGTTAAGTACATCTACTTTCGACCATCCTGTAAAGTTAGGGGTAATAATATTTTCGTCAGAGACTAATAAAAATACTCTCTCATCTTGTTTTATTACATTCCCAGCTGAAGGATATTGGCCAATTACGTTAGTTCCACTTCCAATTGTTATTATATTTTTAGTTTTTTGTTGTAAATTAACAATTGTCGACTCAACATTTTCCCCTACAAGATTCTCCATTTTATAACTTTGAAGAATATTATCATCATTTGACTTCTTAACATTTAAGTAATTAAGTGTATTTTCCATTATAGGTTTAAAGATTTCTGAAGCACCATTCGCATTACTTGCACCCAATTCTTTCGAAGGTAATTTAATACCAACATATAGGATAACTTGTGGATCTTCACTAGGTGCATATCCTATAAATGAGTGCATTACTTTATATGGACTATTATAGTATGTACCAGTCTTCGGATCTACAACCTCTGCTGTTCCTGTTTTCCCTGACGTACTATAGTTGTCTACAGCATATCTTTTACCACCTTGGGCCCATGTTCCGTTTACAACTCCATATAATTCCTCTTTCATTATATCTGCCGTATGTTTAGAAATAGGAGTTCCTACTACCGTTCTTTGCCCGATATTTACATCTTTGTCAATTGTTTTGTCATGAATTCTTTGTAAAAAATATGGTGCTAACATCTGTCCATCATTTAAAATTGCTGTTTCTGCTTGAACCATCTGCATAGCAGTTACAGTACTACCTTGTCCAAATACTGTTGTTGAAGCTGAAACTTTATTATTAAATACTAAATCACCGGTTGCTTCATTACCATATAATGAATTTGTACTTTTACCAAATCCAAAGTTTTCTAAACCTGTTTTTAATTTCTCTGTTCCTAATTCATTTAATAATGTTAACATTAAAGTATTTGAAGATTGTTGGAAACCATGACGTTGAGTAATTGTTCCCCAACCAATCTTATTCCAGTCAAAAATTGTAGCGTCTTCCACTTGATATGAACCAGATCTATAGTAACTATCTGGTTTATATATATTATTTTCTACCATTATTGACATTGTGAATGTTTTCAATGTTGAACCAGGTTCATAAGCTGAGTTATAGAAAATATTTGACCATGCACTTGCCAGATTTTCTTGAGTATTTGGATTAAATGCAGGTGTTTGACCTAATCCTAATATTTCACCAGTTTTTGGACTAACAGCTATTGCAAATGCACTTTCCGGTTCATATTTATCTTGAATATCTTTTAGTGTATTATCTATAAAACCTTGAATATTCTTATCAATCGTTAGATATATATCTGCTCCGTCAACAGGTTTAATCTCAACTTTGGGAATATTAGAAACGATTTTCCCCCATGCATCTTTAGCATAAGTAATATGCCCTTCTTTACCTCTTAGATAATAATCAAAAGTCTTTTCAACACCTAAACGACCAGTAATCAGATCACTATCTGGGGAATTTTGAGCAAAACCTAAAAAGTTTCCAAGCATACTTCCATTTGGATAATATCTTTTTGTTGTCGCTATAAATTCAATACCTGGTAATTTCAACTCTTCAATTTTCTTTTTATCTTCTACACTTATATCTTTACCAGCAGTTCCAAATTCTACTTGATATACTCCTTGTTTACTAAGTATATCTTTTATTTTGTTTTTATCTAATTTAATAAATTTAGATAGCTCTTCTGCTGTTTTGTTAATATCTACAACATGTCGTGGATTTGTTTCATCCTCTGTAGCCTTATCTGAAACTACCGCTACTAACTTGTAAGATTCTATATTATCGGCAAGTATATTTCCATTTCTATCAAAGATTTTCCCACGATTTGGTTGTAAACTACTATCTATCTTATACTTTTTATCTGCTAATTCAGAAAGATTATGTCCCCTTACAGTTCCAATTAGCATCATTTGTCCTATATTTAATATTAATATCCATACAAAGAAAAAAACAAAAATTAGAAAAAATACAATTTTTGTTCTTTCTCGAGAGATATAATCTTTTCTTTCTAAACTTCTTCTATCTTCCAAAAACTTTAAAGTTAATATTTTCTTAAAAAGTTTTATCAATTATCTCACTACCTTTATACTATCTTTTTGAGTTTTCATTCCTACCGTCTCAGCAATTTTTTTAACTCTTTCGTAAGATGATAGATTGTTTATCATAACTTTTTGTTCATTATTATTTTTTTGTTTTTCTGATATTACAATATCGTTTTTTTGTTGAGCACTTCGTAGTGAATAAATCTCTCCTTTATAGTTTAACATAACTACGTTAGCAAGTAAAATAACTCCTACAAAAACTCCGTACGCAGTTTTTTCTAGTAAATTGAACTTTACTTTCTCTTGTACTTTTCTTACTCCATATTCACGACTATATACCTTTAGTGTAGCCATTTTCTTTCCTCCCCTCTATTTCGTCTGAACTTGTGCAACTCTTAATTTTGCACTTCTAGATCTATTATTTTCTTCTAATTCAATATCACTAGGATATATAGGTTTTCTTGTAATTACTTTTAATTTAGATAAACTTTCTTCTGGCATAATAGGAAGGTTTTTTGGAATATCCTTTGATTTAGAATAAGAATTAAATATCTGTTTACAAATTCTGTCTTCTAGAGAATGGAAGGTAATTACAGATATTCTTCCACCTACACTAACGATATCTATTGCTTGTTCTAATGAGTCTTCGAATACAGATAATTCATTATTTACAGCAATACGAATTGCTTGAAATACTCTTTTTGCTGGATGTCCACCAGTTCTTCTTTTAGCAGCAGGGATAGATTCTTTTATAATTTCTACTAATTCAAAAGTAGTTTCTATAGGTTTTTGCTCACGTTTTTTTTCAATATTTCTCGCTATTTGCTTAGAGAAATTTTCTTCTCCATAACGATAAAATATTTTTACTAAATCATGATAACTATATTCATTAACGACTTCATATGCACTAATTTTTGCATCAGTATCCATACGCATGTCCAATCTAGTATCATAGTTATAACTAAAACCTCTTTCGGGTGTATCTAATTGTGGTGAAGAAACTCCTAAATCATAAAGAACTCCATCCACTTCATTTACACCATGCTCTGCTAATTTTTCTTTTAAATTAACAAAATTAGATTTAATAAAGACAACTTTATCACTGTATTCAGCTAATTTTTCTTTGGCATTTTCTAATGCAACATTATCTTGATCAAATGCATATAGTTTACCATTTTTTAATCGCTTTAAAATTTCTAAACTATGCCCTGCTCCACCAAGAGTACAGTCTACATATATACCGTC
Organism: Gemella haemolysans ATCC 10379; assembly: GCF_000173915.1. NCBI lineage: Bacteria > Bacillati > Bacillota > Bacilli > Caryophanales > Gemellaceae > Gemella > Gemella haemolysans. The sequence continues at coordinate 9,477 of NZ_ACDZ02000001.1, forward strand.
TTCTTTTATATCTAAGCCTTCTACAGCTTCATTTAATAATACACTATAATGTTTAAACATTTTCATCCATCCTAAAAATCAAAATCTTCTAATTCTTCTGCTATTTCTTCTACGCTAGCTTCACTTTCAACAAGTAAATCTTCCCAGCGAGTCTTATCCCATATTTCTATCCTATTTGATAAACCATTTACAACACACTCCTTATCTAAAAAAGCGTGCTCTATAAGGGCGTTTGGAATATTAATTCTTCCTTGTTTATCTATTTCAACTTCAGTGGCTCCAGAAAAGAAGAAACGTTGGAAAGTACGAGCATTTTTCTTAGTGATAGGTAGTGATTTAATCTTACTTTCCACCTTTTGCCACTCTTGTAGTGAATAGCCAAATAAACAAGAGTCTAGACCTCTTGTGATAATAAATTTTTCACCTAGTTCATCTCTGAACTTTATTGGAATACTAAGCCTTCCTTTGGCATCCATTTTATTATTGTATTGACCAATAAACACTACTTCTCACCACCTTACCTTTATAATTTACCACATTTCCCCACTTTTTTCCACTAATTTCTAAAAAAAAATGAATTTTTTTGATTTTTTCACCATAAAAAAAAAAGAAGAAGCATTTATAAACTAAAATGTTTAAAAATGCTTCTTCTTTTAATTATAATATTCTCTTTCATTCTCACCATCTAAGAAGTGAGAAGCACTTAAAGAATGTATTCTTTCTACTATTCTTAAAGCCTTTGTTTTATCCACTGTTGTTCTTCCATTAGATAACAATTCTGCTAAATCATCTATACTTAAATTAGATGAGAAAAATGTTGGTAATTTTTCTGCTTCTCTATGATTAATAATTGGGCCAAGCACCTCATCACGAATAAACTCCGTAATATTTTCAGCACCTATATCGTCAATGATAAGAATTTCTTCATCTCTTATAAGATCAATATATAAATCATAACTGTTATTACTAATCTTTGATTTTATTTTTCTAATAAATTCAGGATAGTATAAAATTGCTGGTTCTTTACCATTCTGTTTGAAATAATTATAAATACACCCCATCAAATATGTCTTTCCAGTTCCTGTTGGTCCATATATATAGGCACCTCTTGTACTTTGTTTACTAAGGATACTCATACAAGTGTTTACAATTTCTATTGCTAATCTAGATTTCTTACTATTCTTGGACAAATTATCAAATGTATATGTTAATACTCTCTTTGGAATAAATTCTGTCTTGATTCTATTCGATGTTTTTTGGTTTTCAACTTTTTGTTTATATTCATCAGTCTCTTGATAAAGTATATTAACCTCTTTATCACTACAAACCAATTTAGGCCTATGTTCGATATTCAATAGTGTATCTTTTGAAATATAATATTGATAAAATTTTTCAAGATTATTTTCAACGTCAATTTTAGAAAAGTTATTATCACGAATAAACTTAATTATCTCTACATCACTCAGAACTTTTTCTGTGATAAACTTCTTAAATGAATTTTCTGTATTACTTGATACTATGTTGGATAATTTTTTCATTATACATCCCCTTTATTATATAATACTTTCATCAAATCTTTAAAAGTATCCTCATCTTCTTTTGTAACTACTCTGTCTTCTTCCTTTTTTGATTGATTAAAGCTATTTTGCCTACTTTGTAAATATTCAGGAAACGGAGCATGATTTGATTTTCGATTATTTGAATAAGATTTTTGCGGACTCTTATTAGTGCTAAAAGCTTTAGTTTTCTGATTTCTATTAGATCTAACAAAATCTATAGCATCTTTAGCTCCAAATAATTTTTGAGCACTCCATGTACTTGCAATTTTGTCTATATAGTTTATATGTGGTATTGAATTTTTACCACTTTGCTTAATAGAATACTCTAATAATATATTTAGTACACCGGTAGGAAAATTATACTTACTTTGTAACTCTTCAATATTTTTAGCATCTATTTTAGAGAGTACTATTCCTACCTGCTTATTTAAATATTCTACAAAATTAGTGTTATCAACTTCTTTAGCGAATTTTTCATCTTCAGTTAACTGCTCTTCTTTTTCACCAACAAGATTTTTATTTATCATACGATCAAGAGTCGGTACTTCTTGTTTTCTAACATTAACATTTAGTTGAGTGATATAATCACTAAGAACATTAATATTAATCTCGCTAGTTCCATTAGAAATTTCTACAGACTTTTCTATGGCACTAGCCATATCTTCTGGAGACATTTTATAAATATGAGCTAAACCTAAAATTCTATTTTTCACTTCTGAATTTGATATTACATCTGTTAGGTAACTATTAGCTAAATAGAAATTTAATTTATCAAAATCAAAGAAATATTCATCAAAGTTTGGCCCATTAACACTTTTGCTTGCTATATAATCAAAACTGAAATCATTTAGATTTTCTAAACGGAAAACATCAGAAAATTTTGCTGAAATATCCTCAAAGCTCTTAAAGCTTACTTTATCTAAAGAATAATAATTTACCAATTCAGAATAATTACTAGACCCCAATGTGTTCTCTAATAATTTTGCAAGAACTGGTGTATTAAAAAACTCTTCAAAACTTAATGCCTCTTTTATCTTGTATATAAACTGTCCGACACCATTATTATCAAAATACAGTGACTGTATTAAACCTAAAGCTTCTAATTTTTTTCTTGCAATTAAGAACTTATTATCTGATAAACCTAGATTATCAAGTATATCATAATGCAAATAACTTTTAGATAGATTTTTATCACTTAGCATCTTACTACCAAAAAAAGTATAAAGGCTTACTGCGTCATTACCAATTAATGGTAAATACAAATTATGTAACTCTTTACTTCGTTTTGATGTGTCAAAATCATTATAAACACAATAATAATCTTTAACAGAAAACCTATTATTCATGATTATCATCCATTACTTCAATAATTATTTGAGTATACTCTAATGCATATATAAAATTCTGATTATAATCGTACTTAATTTTGTCATCGTTTCGAAGTGGTGCAAAGAAAGATTTTACTAAAATAGGATAAATATTATCTAATAATAGTTTTGCATTATCATTCTCATAAAGTGCTCTTAGGAAATTAAACACTTTATATACAGAGTCAAGAAATTCTTCTTTATTAGGAGTACTAATATTAGTATGACTGTCAATAATAGTTGAAAAACTAAGAATATTCTTCTTATCATTTTTTGTTACAAAGGTTCTTAAATCATCTATAAGCTTATACATGTAATCAAAGAAAATATCATGATTTTCTAAGTAGTCATTATTAATTATCTTAGATTCATTTTTTAATAATAACTTGTTAATATTATAATCCGTAACGAATAAATAAATCTTATAAAGATCTGAAAATTCAACATCACTCAATTTTAAATAATCATGAACAATACTATTCAAGCTCTTACCTTCTTTATAAATATTATAAATAGTATTTAACCAAATAAATTCGTCAAGATTTTCTTTTTCAATAAGTGTAATTAAATAATTATTAAAATTATACTGCTGCTCTTCTTCAAAAATTATAGAAATTCTACTTTCAATTCTATTAAGAATTAAGTTAAATTCTTTTTCTAATTCTTCAACAAAATTATCATCATCAAAATCTGGTTTTAACGATGCTTTAATACGCTTAAACTCATCACGACTATTATCAAAATTATCAATTCTTTCTTGATAAACCGCATTATATCCAGGTTTTTGTGAATGATAATAATTTTCTATAGCTTTGTTAAATTCTAATACTTTTCCTAAGATTTTAATATATGCAACTTTTATGTTCTTATTATTAGATATATTGTTAATTAATTTTAACGCACTTAAAATGTCTTTCTTATTTTCACCAGTTAACACTAATGTTTTTTCATCTTCTAAATAAAACATTCCCTAAACCTCCAAAAAAATATTACTACTTTATGATACTCTATTTTGAAAATAAAATCAAAATATATGTAAGAATAATATAAAAAAGAACCTTCCAAAAGGAAGGCTCTCACTGTTGCCTGGCAACGTTCTAGTCTCACAGGGCGTAAGCCCAACTACATTCGACGCTAAAGAGCTTAACTTCTGTGTTCGGTATGGGTACAGGTGTGTCCTCTTCGCTATCGCCACCAGACGAAAACTTCATATACATATTATATCATCTTTTTTCTTTTTGTCAACAGTTACTTTTCTAAAGAACTTTCACTTGATTAAGTCCTCGACCTATTAGTATTAGTCAGCTGAACACGTTACCGTGCTTACACTCCTAACCTATTCTCCTTGTCGTCTTCAAGGGGTCTTAATATCCGTGGGAAATCTCATCTCGAGGGGGGCTTCATGCTTAGATGCTTTCAGCTCTTATCCCTTCCGTATTTAGCTACCCAGCTATGCCACTGGCGTGACAACTGGTACACCATTGATACGTCCATCCCGGTCCTCTCGTACTAAGGACAGCTCCTCTCAAATTTCCTACGCCCACGACGGATAGGGACCGAACTGTCTCACGACGTTCTGAACCCAGCTCGCGTACCGCTTTAATGGGCGAACAGCCCAACCCTTGGGACCGACTACAGCCCCAGGATGCGATGAGCCGACATCGAGGTGCCAAACCTCCCCGTCGATGTGGACTCTTGGGGGAGATAAGCCTGTTATCCCCAGGGTAGCTTTTATCCGTTGAGCGATGGCCCTTCCATGCGGAACCACCGGATCACTAAGTCCTGCTTTCGCACCTGCTCGACTTGTAGGTCTCACAGTCAAGCTCCCTTGTGCCTTTACACTCTGCAAATGATTTCCAACCATTCTGAGGGAACCTTTGAACGCCTCCGTTACTCTTTGGGAGGCGACCGCCCCAGTCAAACTGCCACCTGACACTGTCTCCCGGTCTTCTACGCCGAGGGTTAGAATTTCAATACAGCAAGGGTAGTATCCCAACAACGCCTCCTCATACACTGGCGTGCATGATTCTCTGGCTCCTACCTATCCTGTACATACTGCATCAAAATTCAATATCAAGCTACAGTAAAGCTCCATGGGGTCTTTCCGTCCTGTCGCGGGTAACCTGCATCTTCACAGGTACTATGATTTCACCGAGTCCATCGTTGAGACAGTGCCCAAATCGTTACGCCTTTCGTGCGGGTCGGAACTTACCCGACAAGGAATTTCGCTACCTTAGGACCGTTATAGTTACGGCCGCCGTTTACTGGGGCTTCAATTCATACCTTCGCTTACGCTAAGCACTCCTCTTAACCTTCCAGCACCGGGCAGGCGTCAGCCCCTATACTTCACCTTACGGTTTTGCAGAGACCTGTGTTTTTGTTAAACAGTCGCTTGGGCCTATTCACTGCGGCCTACTCTCGTAGGCACCCCTTCTCCCGAAGTTACGGGGTCATTTTGCCGAGTTCCTTAACGATGGTTCTCTCGCTCACCTTAGAATTCTCTTCCCAACTACCTGTGTCGGTTTGCGGTACGGGCACCTCTTATCTCGATAGCGGCTTTTCTTGAGAGTTTGGCTTCATTGACTTCGCTACTATATTTCGCTCCCCATCACACTTCAGTCTTATGAGCAGCGGATTTGCCTACTACTCAACCTTTGTGCTTAGACGTCCTATTCCATCAGGACGATCAATTAGCCTCCTCTGTCCCCACTTCTCTCAAACGATATTTGGTGGTACAGGAATTTCTACCTGTTGTCCATCGGCTTCACCATTCGGCTTCACCTTAGGTCCCGACTTACCCAGAGCGGACGAGCCTTCCTCTGGAAACCTTAGTCATTCGGTGGATAGGATTCTCACCTATCTTTCGCTACTCACACCGGCATTCTCACTTCTAACCTCTCCACCTCGCCTTACAGCTCGGCTTCTACGATGTTAGAACGCTCTCCTACCATATAACATTAGTTATATCCGCAGCTTCGGTTGTATGTTTAGCCCCGGTACATTTTCGGCGCGATGTCACTCGACCAGTGAGCTATTACGCACTCTTTAAATGGTGGCTGCTTCTAAGCCAACATCCTGGTTGTCTGTGCATCATCACATCCTTTTCCACTTAACATACAATTTGGGACCTTAGCTGGCGGTCTGGGCTGTTTCCCTTTCGACTACGAACCTTATCACCCGCAGTCTGACTCCCGTTGATATTTATCTGGCATTCGGAGTTTGTCTGAATTCGGTAACCCGGGATGGGCCCCTAGTCCAAACAGTGCTCTACCTCCAGTAAACTCACAACGAGGCTAGCCCTAAAGCTATTTCGGAGAGAACCAGCTATTTCCAAGTTCGATTGGAATTTCTCCGCTACCCACAGCTCATCCAAACACTTTTCAACGTGTCCTGGTTCGGTCCTCCATTCAGTGTTACCTAAACTTCAACCTGGCCATGGGTAGATCACTTGGTTTCGGGTCTACTCCATCATACTATTTCGCCCTATTAAGACTCGCTTTCGCTGCGGCTCCATGTCTTCCACTTAACCTCGCATGATAAAGTAACTCGCCGGTTCATTCTACAAAAGGCACGCCATCACCCTCAAGGGGCTCTGACTACTTGTAAGCACACGGTTTCAGGTTCTCTTTCACTCCCCTCCCGGGGTTCTTTTCACCTTTCCCTCACGGTACTGGTTCACTATCGGTCACTAGGTAGTATTTAGCCTTACCAGATGGTCCTGGTAGATTCCGACGGAATTCCTCGTGTTCCGCCGTACTCAGGTGCTCTCTCGCGCCAACTTAGCATTTCGTATACAGGACTTTTACCTTCTACGGTCTAACTTTCCAGCTAGTTCTACTATACTTTGTCATACACTTTGTTGAGAGTCCTACAACCCCAATATGCAAGCACATTGGTTTGGGCTCTTTCCTTTTCGCTCGCCGCTACTCAGGAAATCGATTTTTCTTTCTCTTCCTACAGGTACTTAGATGTTTCAGTTCCCTGCGTTACCTCGCTTTCGCGTACCGCCCTTTTAAAAGCGGTGGGTTCCCCCATTCGGATATCTACGGCTCTTTGCTTACTTACAGCTCCCCGTAGCATTTCGTCGTTTGTCACGTCCTTCATCGGCTCCTAGTGCCAAGGCATCCTCCGTGCGCCCTTTACTACTTAATCGTGTGTAGCTTTTACGCTTCGTTCTTTTCCTTGAACTCTTTGTGAATAAGTTTTTACAACTTACTTACTTTTTTCTCGGTTTTGTAAATCTGTTTCTTTTACTTTATAGAAAATTATTTTTGATCTAATATATATATTCAGTTTTCATTGTGCTTGAGTGTTTGAACACTCAAAACTAAACGAATTATCAACGTATTCCTTATCCTTAGAAAGGAGGTGATCCAGCCGCACCTTCCGATACGGCTACCTTGTTACGACTTCACCCCAATCATCTGTCCCACCGTGACCGGCTCCCTCCTAAAAGGTTAGGCCACCGTCTTCGGGTGTTACAAACTCTCGTGGTGTGACGGGCGGTGTGTACAAGACCCGGGAACGTATTCACCGCGACATTCTGATTCGCGATTACTAGCGATTCCAGCTTCATGTAGTCGAGTTGCAGACTACAATCCGAACTGAGAATAGTTTTGTGAGGTTTGCTTACTCTCGCGAGCTCGCTTCTCTTTGTTCCTATCCATTGTAGCACGTGTGTAGCCCAAGTCATAAGGGGCATGATGATTTGACGTCATCCCCACCTTCCTCCAGTTTATCACTGGCAGTCTATCTAGAGTCCCCATCTTACTGCTGGCAACTAGATATAAGGGTTGCGCTCGTTGCGGGACTTAACCCAACATCTCACGACACGAGCTGACGACAACCATGCACCACCTGTATCTGTGTCTAACCAAAGGTCAGAACAACACAATCTCTTGTGTCCTCACAGTATGTCAAGACTTGGTAAGGTTCTTCGCGTTGCTTCGAATTAAACCACATGCTCCACCGCTTGTGCGGGTCCCCGTCAATTCCTTTGAGTTTCAACCTTGCGGTCGTACTCCCCAGGCGGAGTGCTTAATGCGTTAGCTGCAGCACTGATCTCTTATGAGACCAACACTTAGCACTCATCGTTTACGGCGTGGACTACCAGGGTATCTAATCCTGTTTGCTCCCCACGCTTTCGCGCCTCAGTGTCAGTTACAGGCCAAAAAGCCGCCTTCGCCACTGGTGTTCCTCCTAATCTCTACGCATTTCACCGCTACACTAGGAATTCCACTTTTCTCTCCTG
>NZ_ACDZ02000002.1 GCF_000173915.1 Gemella haemolysans ATCC 10379
AGAATAAAATTGAACTTAGGTGGATTAAGTCCTATAACTTACAGAAGAATTAATAGAAACAAATATAAATAAAAAGAAACTTTCATTCCCCTTTACAGTTTAGATTTTCCTCCTATTTAGTCAAGGACAAGGGCTACGCCTTTTAAAAAATCCTTAACTAAATAGTTCAAAAAATCTTTAATAACTGTAAGGAATGAAAGTCACTAAAAGTAATAAAATTTACTGACTTTAAAGTTTAAAATACTAAACAAAAATAACTTAATATTTTGTCCAAGTTTTTGGGTGCAGTACCATGATACTTTTCATCTCTAGTTGTTTTTTTATTTATAAAGCGGTGATCCCTACCTGGTTAAAATATTTCATAAACAGGAATTTTTCTACACCTATTTCTACATTTTCTCCTATATTTAATCTATAGTCAATATAAACATCAATTCCATCAACTACATATTTTGAATATAATTCTTTATCGAATTTGCTTGCTATCGAAACCCCGATAACTTTATTTACACCGCCACCTCAACAAGCTTGTTGAAATAGTGATACTAATATATAGTTTTTATTTTTATCTTTTAATAATTTTTTTGCCTCATCATTAATTATAATTGCCATTTTTTCTCCTATTCTACTCTATTGCCTTAAGAGCTTCTACCATGTTTACTTTTTTTAGTTTTTTATGCATTACTATCATTACGATTATAGTAATCAATATTGTTATACCCGATGCCAATAAATAAACTACTAAAGGTACTTTACTACTAAACATCATATCTCTACCCGCGAGTTCTAGTATTATTTTCAAATACATTTTATAACCTAGATAATTACCTAAAATAATACCTACTCCACTTAAGTAAAAGATTTCTCTAAACACATAAATAGTTACCTCGCTTGGATAAAAACCAAGAACTTTTATCGTTGATAATTCTCTGATACGCTCAGATACATTAACATTTATTAAATTATATAATACTACAAGCGCTAATGTAACTGAACAAATCACCATAACTGCCACTATATTATCTATCCCTTTAATAAAATTATCTAGTATCTCTTGTATTTTAGAATTATCACTTATATTTACTATATCGCTATTATTTAAATTACTTACTACACTCTCAACAGTTTCCTTACCACCTGTAGTTTGTATTAAAAACGTATTGTCCTTATATTGTTTTTTAAATACTGATTCATAATAATCTTTATTTATATAAATTGTATGTCCAAAGTAATTCTTATTAATTTCACCAACATTAAATGTGTATTCTTTATTATTTACAACTACATTAAAGCTATCTCCTACCTGTAACTTGTGAAGATATGCAAGTTTTTCACTAATAACAGCCGCACCATTTGGCAAGTTAATATCTTTGGCATTATTATCCATTAATGTAATATAGTCCTTATAGTTTTCTTTATTCACCGTTATTAATTGTACAGAATCTATAATTTCATTATTACTCTCGAAAGTAGCAAGTTGAATATTTATTTTGGTGCTAGCTTTGACATTCTTATTATTATCAATCTCTTTTTGAAGTTTTTCTACACTTTCATTATCTATATAAGGATTATAAGTAGCTGCGATATCTACCTTATTAATTACTTTGAATTGTTCATTAGAAATATTTATTACTCCATAACGAATACCAAAACCTATAAACATAAGAGTCAGACATCCTGCAACTCCAAATATCGTCATTAACATTCTAATTTTGTAACGGAAAATATTTCTAAAGGTTACCTTTCTTAAAAAGCTAAGTCTTGACCAAATAAACGGTATTTTTTCTAAAAATATTCTACTTCCTCTACTAGGAGCCTTAGGTCGCAACAAGTACGCGCTCTTTTCTCTTAAGTTTTTTCTAAGTGGTATATAAATCGCTAAACTTATACATCCTAATGAAATAACAAAAGCTGCGATAAGTATACTTGGAGTGTATACAATCTCCGGTGTGTTAAAAGTAAAGAACCTTGCATAAGAATTATATATTATCGGCACAATCACCAAATATCCTCCAATAATACCTAATATCGTACCTATCAAGGTAGATAATCCACCATATACAAAATATTTTTTAGAAATTTGATAATTACTGTATCCCAACGATTTAAGAGTACCGATGTTTATCCTATTTTCATCTATCATTCTAGTTAAAGTTGTTAATGAAACTAAAATCGATACAACGAATAAGAATATTGAAAAAACATTAGCTACAAAGGTTAAACTACTCGCAGAATCTATAAATTGAGCATAGTTTTTTAAACCTCTAATATTTTCTACCGAGAATCTAGGATAACTTTCTTCTGAAAGGCTAGCTTTCCCAATATTTAGTTGCTTTTTATTGTCTTCAATCTCTTTTTGAGCTTTGTTCAATTTTTCTACTTGTTCATTGTAACTCTTTCTATCAATATTTTTTAACAATTCAAGTTTTTCTTTAAAACTATTAAGTTGTTCTTGAGCTTGATTTATTACTTTTTCATTTTCGTTTAGTTTTTTATTATTTTTTTCTAAATAATTTTTTTCGTCGATTTTTTGCTGAATTTTTAATTTTTCTATCAAGCTATCTCTAGTCTTATTAACTTCTGTAATATATTCTTTATCACTATATTTATAGTTAATATCTTTAAGTTTTATATTTACTCCACTTACATTTTCAAATTTAAAAACATCTCTTTTTACATACCCAAAATAGTCTTTATTAGCCAGATTATTATTAGATACCTCTATATGATCTGCTCCTTGAACAAAACCAACTACTTTAAACTTATATTGTTTTAAAGTATTACTTTCACTCTTATCTGAAATAAAAGAAATCTCGTCTCCAATTTTATAAATACCTTGTAGCGATTCAACTAAAGATATTTCTCGATCATTATTAGGTAAAGTACCTTCAGTTAACTTAGGTAAAACTAATTTTTCAGGTAAAGATTCAATATTTACAAACTCATCACTATTAGTTATCTGAAGTTTTTTTATAAAATAACTTTCACTTAAATCAATATTATCTAGAGCATTTATAATTTTCATATCTTCTTCATTGATACCAAAATTATGGCTTACTCTTAGATCATACATCTTATGGCGTTCTATATACTTATTATAGGTATTCACCATTGCAGGTGATGTTTCTTTTAGACCTACAAAGATAAAAACTCCCAGAAACATTATTATCATTATCGATATAAACTTCGACTTTGTTTTTGATATTTCTCTTAATATATCTCTATTTATTACTTTCATAACACTACCACTCTATTTCATCAATACTTTTGGGATTAGTATTTTGTGTTACTTTTTTCACCTTAGCATCATAAATTTCTATTACCTTGTCTGCAGCTTCAGCGATAGAACTATTGTGAGTGATAATAACTACAGTTTTTTTTTCATCCACACTATAGTCTTTTAGAATATTTAAGATATTTTTTCCCGTCTTATAATCTAACGCCCCAGTTGGTTCATCACAAAGTAATAGTTTTGGATTTTTAGCTATTGCCCTCGCTATCGCAACACGCTGTTGTTCTCCACCTGAGATTTGAGAAGGAAAATTATTCATTCTATGTTCTAATCCTACTAACTTTAAGATATCTGTTGCTTTTTTCGGTTGTTTTACAATTTGTCCAGCTAATTCTACATTTTCTAAAACTGTTAGGTTTGGAATCAAATTATAGAATTGAAAAACGAAACCTATATCTTCTCTTCTATATCTAGTTAGTTCCGCTTCACTTAAGCCAACAATCTCTTTTCCAAAAATATTAATAGACCCCTTACTCGCATTATCCATTCCACCTATAATATTAAGTAATGTACTCTTCCCAGCTCCACTTGGACCTAAAATTACAACAAATTCCCCTTCATTAATATCAAAACTAATAGCATCATTCGCTATAACTTTATTACTATTTTCTCCATATATTTTAGAAACATCTTTTACAATTATTTTTTGCATAGTATTTCTCCTTTATTTCTATAAGTTAATTATATCACAACTTATTTATTCAATTAATTTAAAAGCTTATCACATAAATTAAATTATAAACAGATTCCTTTACACTGCTAAAAATAAATATTATAATATCAATAATTATTAGATTTTCAAAAAAATTATTGAGGAGATTATATGCTAACTATTTACGAATACCCAACATGCTCGACATGTAGAAAAGCAAAAAAACTTTTAACAGAAAACAATATTGAAGCAACATATTTTAATGTTAAAGAAAAAACACCAACAGTAGCAGAATTTAAAAAAATTATTAAGACATTCAATCTACCATTAAAGAAATTATTCAACACTAGCGGTCTTGTTTATAAAGAGCTTGGATTAAAAGACAAATTAGAAACATTATCTCTAGATGAGGCTTTAACATTACTTCATGAAAATGGTATGTTAATTAAACGTCCTTTAGCATTTGATTTAAAAAATGATATCCTACTTCTTGGATTCAAAGAAGAAACTTGGGAAAAAGCTCTTTTATAATAAATTTTATTAATTTTTCTATTGATATTTATTTGAAATAATGTTATAATAGTCGAGATGTGAAAACATTAAATTACGATGTTCCTCTGTTAATCAAGCATTAGTAATGAACATTTTGTAAAAAAAGGAGAAAGAATAATGAGCAAAATCATTGAAGCGATCACTAAATCGCAATTAAGATCAGACATTCCTGAATTTAAAGCTGGGGATACAGTAAGAGTACACGTTCGTATCGTTGAAGGTGGACGTGAGCGTATCCAACAATTCGAAGGAGTAGTTATCAAACGTCGTGGTGGAGGAATCTCTGCTACTTATACTGTACGTAAAATTTCAAACGGTGTTGGTGTTGAAAGAACATTCCCTGTTCACACTCCAAAAGTTGAAAAAATTGAAGTTGTACGTAAAGGTAAAGTTAGACGTGCTAAATTATACTACCTACGTAACTTACGTGGTAAAGCTGCTCGTATTAAAGAAGTACGTTAATAAGAAGAAGCTTAAAAGCCCTATTACATCAGTAACGGGGCTTCTTTTTTTTGTTTTCAATACCATATACATGGGAGCGACTCAAAACTCCTAAATTTCGAAAAAATATATATTTTAACTCATAAATACAAAAAAGAACTAGCTATTTTTTTCTATAGCTAGTTCTTAAATTTTTATAAATCTAATTTATAATCTTCAGCTTTTACAAAACCTTTTTTCTCCATATTGTAATATACTCCATATGAAATAATCGCAGGTAATAGAAAATGTAATAACAATATCTCTATTAACAACACTGAATGGGCTGTATGAGATGACATTGTTTGCCATGTCATAAGTTACCCTACTAGTCCTGATGTTCCCATTCCTCCTCCAGCAGGATTATTTTCCATTCTAAAAATAATAGTTGCTATAGGGCCTAAGATAGCACTCGCTACTATCGGCGGAATCCAAATTACTGGTTTTCTTATAATATTAGGAACTTGTAACATAGACGTCCCCAATCCTTGGGCAAGTAATCCATTCCAACGATTAGCTTTAAAACTTATTACTGCAAAGCCAACCATTTGAGCTGCACATCCCACAGTAGATGCGCCTGCAGCAATACCCGATAATACAAGTATAATAGATAAAGCCGCAGAACTTATAGGTAATGTTAGAATTATCCCCATAACAACAGAAACAACTACTCCCATAATAAACGGCTGTAATTCCATTGCTTCTCGTATAAATGTACCAAGAATTTTCATCCCTTTTATTAAATATGGACCTGTTAGATAAGAAATTATTCCTCCAATGATTATTGTGACAAACGGAGTGATAATAATATCTACTTTAGTTTTTCCAGAAATAAATCTACCTATTTCCGCAGCTATAACTACAGCTATAAAAGCTCCTAACGGATCACCAGAACCACTAATTATCAATTTACCTTGATCTAGCAAATTATTAGTACCTAAACTTGACCCAAATGCACCTAAAAATCCGACTACACCCGAAGCCAAGATTACTAACTTAGGTGCTTTAAGCGCATGTGCAACACCTATACCAATTACTGGACCTGTTAATGCCATTGCTATACTCGCTATAACAAGTAAGAAACTCGATAAACTTCCACTCAAGTTTATTGCAATCTGCTTAATAATCAATCCAATAATTAGAGTACAGAACAACCCTAATGCCATTCCATTTAAAGCAACAACAAAATATCTATGAAATAATTTAGATAAAACATTATTTTTATTCATACAATACTCTCCATATTTAGCAATGATTATTTTACACTAATGTGTACCTATTTAATATTATAACTCAATATTTTCTGATATTCTCTAAATATGCTCTAAAAATAAAAAAGACTTAAGAATATTACTTAAGCCTTTTTATCATTTGTTTTCAATTTTATTATGCTGAAGCTCCGCTTGTTGCATCTGCTGCTGGTGCTGGCGCTGCTGGTGCTGCTCCACCATGACCTGCATCAGAAGCTCCACTTGTTGCATCTGCCGCTGCAGGAGCTGGTGCTGCTGCATATCCGTGACCTACAGGTACTCCATTTTTAACTAATGATTGACCTGTTTGTTTTAAGTACCAATCTACGATTGGTTTAAAGTCTAAGATGTACTCGTTGATACCTGCATATTTACCATTTTTATCGTACATAGCTTGGTAGTTGTGCACAACATATTTATCTGGTCCGTGAGTTGGAACGTGTGTACGGAATACATCGATTTGTCCTGAACGTAGTAATCCTACTAACCAGTTTACACTCTTATGTATTCTCTCTGGGTGCTCTGGGTGAACATTTGCTAATGAACATCCAACTTGTTCTGGACGACGTTTTGCAAGCATTTCGTAATCTTCTTTGTGGTAGTTGTAGTATAAGAATTGGTTATTGCTGTCTGCATAAGTTAATTCCATTGGCATAGAGTTTAAGAAGTAGTTAAGTTGGTCTACTGTTAAGATACCACGATCAAGTTTAACATATGTATCTCCAGATACAGCGTTAACTTTTTCAGCTGCTTTTTCATACCAGTCATCAGCATTCCCATCAACACCTTCGATTGTTGTATCACATTTTCCACTAGCTGTTAAGTCTTCTGGCGGTGTTGGTTTTCTTTCTGCTAATGATTGAGCTACTGTAGCAAATTTAACGAATTTAGTTAAGCACATACGTAAGTATCCTACTGTACGATCGTCAACTAAGTTACCTTCAGCATCGAAAGCTTCTTTAGCTTTACCTAAAAGGAACTCATGTCCTAGGAATACAATCGCGTTTACACCTGGAGCGTCTAAGATTTGACGTAAGTGTAATTGAGCACGAGATGATCCTTGATCATAGTATGAAGCTCCAAGTACCATTACTGGTTTGTTTTCAAGTGGGTGTAATTCGAATGATAACCACTCTAATGCACTCTTAAGTGATGCAGTAATTGTGTGGTTGTGCTCAGGTGTAGCGATGATAACACCATCAGCTTGTAAAATTTTACGGTTCATTACTAATAAATCTTTGTTTTCTCTTGAATGATCTTCATCTTGGTTAAACATTGGTAAGTTAGTAATGTCTAATAATTCTAAAGTGAATAAATCTTTATATTCTTTTGCTATAAATTCCATTAATTTGCGGTTATAAGAAATTTCCGCGTTTGAACCTACGATTCCTACTAATTTCATGTGTCTACACTCCTATCCTATTTTAAATCTTCCCAAGAGAAGTTTTCAATTTCTTTTTCAGCTAATTTATGTGCATTAATTAATTTTTCAGTAATTTTGATGAATAATAAGAAATCAGCAAATAAACTATCTAATTTAGCAACTGTTTCTGGGTTAGAAATATCTCCAGCTTCGTCAAAAGCTTGTAAAGAATGTCCTAATAAGAACTCAGAACTTGGCATTACACGTGCTTTAACTTCTGGTGAATCCATCATTTGACGTAAGTGCGCTTGCGCACGAGATGAACCAAGAGTTCCGTATGAAGCTCCTGTTAGCATTACTGGTTTATCAAGTAATGGGTGAATTCCATAAGATAACCAAGCGATTGCACTCATTAATGATGCAGGTACTGCATGGTCATACTCAGGTGAACTGATGATAACTCCGTCAGCTGCTTCAATTTTAGCTGCAATTTCTTTAACTCCTTCAGGTAATTCTTTATTAGCTGGTTTGTTGAATAAAGGAAGATCTTTAATTTCAACTAATTCGATGTCAGCTTTACCTGCAAAATGTTTTTGAATATATTGTAAAAGTTGGCGGTTTGTAGATTTTTTAGAGTTTGTACCAACTAGACCAATTAATTTTACCATGTTTTTGTTTCCTCTCTCTTTTTTTGTACTATCTACTTTATTTGTATCTAGATTTTCTTGTTTTGCTTTTTTAACATTTTTTTTGTTTTTTACTTCAGCCACTTTAATAGAGCCTCCTTAAATTAATAGTATATTCAGTATTCTTCAAGATATTTTTATTTAACATATTATTTTATCTAGCACTCTGCTTGTATAATAGACTTTACCTTCAGTTGTTACAATAACACATTCTATATCAGGTAAGTTGTTCACTTCTTCTAAAATATCTTTGATATCTTTTCCAAACAATCTTGTAGTCCAGATTTCTCCATCTACTGACTTTCTAGAGATTATCGATAATCCTGCTACACTTGTTTCAACGGGATAACCAGTCTTCGGATTTAATATATGATGATACGTTTTTCCATTTTCTGTATGATTTCGTTCATATATCCCTGATGTTACTACCGATTGATTTCTTATCCCTATAGTAAATAAATGATTTCCTCTTGTTTCTACTGGATTTTGTATACCTATGCGCCACATTAAATCTTGATTATGCTTGGCATCACCAAAAGCTAATACATTACCACCTAAATTAATTAATCCAGCATCTACGCCTCTTTTCTTCAAATATTCAATCATAAGATCAGCAATATATCCTTTTGCTAAAGCACCTAAATTAATAGCCATACCCTTTCTTGCAAGATAGACAGATTGCTCTTCTTCATTTAAAATTATTTGATTAGGATCAGTTATTTCTAATAAATTATCAATTTCTTGTTTAGTAGGAACTTTTACATCTTTAAACCCTATTCTCCATGTCTGTACAATTGGCCCAATAGCAATATTTAAAAAGCTATTAGGAGCACAACTATGGTTTTTCCCTATTTTTATCAAATCAAATAAATCCGGATGGACTTTGATTGCTTTGACACCTGCATTATGATTAACTTCCATTAATTCAGAACTGTCGTCATTTGCACTAAATCTATGTTCATACATCTTCAACATTTCTACAGCATCATCTAAAATAGTTTCAGCATCAACGCTATCAAAAATAAGAATATCTATATGAGAACCCATTAATTTTAAGGTCTTTCTTCTTAATTCCATTTTTTTACACCTTACAATAAAAAATTTATTTGCTTAAGATAACTAAATATGTTATATACATCTACAAGAAACCTGTTGTTAAAAGACAAAGTAATAATAGATGATTAATACTTTAAATACATTATATAACAGAAAGCTCTTCAAATCAATAAAATATTTAACTCATAAAGGGGATACACCATGACGTTTTCATTAAAAAACAATAATAAGTAATATCTTAATTTTAATTTTTCATGAAAAAACCGAAAAATATATCTCTTATTCAACATCTATCACCAAGAAATATTAATCTAGCAACATTTATAACTCCTTAAGTTTTTTAAAATTTATCAACATATATTTATTCTAAATTTCAAAAAATACAAATATAAACAAAAAAAAAATAAAAATGTAATAGTACACCTTTTATTTTCATTGATATTCATTTTCATTTACCTATCTGTACCATAGCCACTAGATATATACTGTTATAAAATAAAACTATTAATCAGTCTAAACATTAAAAAATATCCTTCATTTTCAACTGATTAATAGTTTGTTTTTAATTTTTAATTTTTAATTTGATTTTCCTAGTAGTAAATACTAATAAATTCATTATAATGCTAGAAAATACTATTGGCATATACACATTTAATACCGATGCTCCTACTTCTTGGCCCTCTATTAACTTATAGTATATTCCTATAAATAATACTCCCAATGCAAGTGCATTTATTAATAATGGTGAAAGCCATAATTTTTTAAATGCTATGTTTAAAATATATGTAATAAACCACGATCCTAGTATATACCATTTACTGTAGGTATACCAATATGCCAATAAAACTATTATACTCATTATCTCAACTCACTTAAAAATCTTGTTGCAATTTCTTGCGGTCTTGTTATTGCTCCACCAACTACTATACAATGTGCCCCCGCTTCAAATGCTTGTTTCGCTTGTTCTGGGGTATGAATTTTCCCTTCTGCTATAACTGGAACTTTTACATTTTTTACTATTTCTTTTACTAAATCAGGGTTAAAATTTTTTGAATCTGCTGTATATGGTGTATATCCATTCATTGTTGTCCCTACGAAATCTACCCCTGCTCTTTCCGCTTCTATAGCTTCTTCTAAATTAGAAATATCTGCCATCAATAATACATTAGGATACTTTTCTTTTATTTCTTCTACGAATTCACTAGGTGTTTTTCCATCCCCTCGCTCTCTATTCGTACAATCTAACGCTATTATATCAGATCCTGCACCAACTAATTTATCAACTTCATCCATTGTAGCTGTTATATAGGAAGCATATCCTTCATATGATTTTTTTATTATACCAATTACTGGTAAATTCGTTTGTTCTTTAATCTGTTTAATATCTAAAACACCTTGAGCCCTAATAGCCTTTACTCCTGCATTTTTAACAGCTTGTGCCATTAAACACATTACTCCACCTTCTTCTTTATATAAAGCTTCGCCTGGTAATGCTTGGCAAGAGACTATCATTTCTCCTTTTAGATACTCTAATAATTGTTGTTTATCCATAAGATTATCCTTTCACCGCTCCTAAAGTAACACCTTGAGTAAAGTAATTTTGGAAACAAATGAACACGATTATCATCGGTAATGATGCTAATGATGCCCCTGCCATTAGTAATCCATAGTCATTCGAAAACTCTTGACCTTGTGCTAACGCTGCTAACCCTAAAGGTAATGTAGACATATCTGGTGTGTTAGAGAAGATTAATTGTGAGAAATAGTCGTTCCAACTTGCTATGAAAGTAAAGATCGCTAACGCACCAATACCAGGTTTAATAATTGGTAACGCGATATTCATAAATGTTCTTATTTCACCACAACCATCAATTCTTGCTGATTCAAGTAATTCTGTTGGAATTGCTTGAGAGAATTGTCTCATTAAGAATACACCGAACGGCCATCCTACTGCAGGTAGAATTAACGCATAATATGTATTCATTAAGTTAAATTCAGTGATTAAGTTTAATAAAGGTATTAAAATTACTTGTTTTGGTAATGCCATCGCTGCTACAAACACCATGAATATCACTTTAACACCTGGGAAGTTTTTCTTAGCTAATGCATACCCCGCTAAAGCTGATGTAGCACAAACTAAGAATGTTGTCATTACTGAAATAAATACTGAGTTAAAGAACCATCTTAAAGTATTTGATGTGAATAACTTCTCATAGTTTTCCAATGTTGGAGTTGATGGCCACCATTCTGGTGGAATTGTTATCGCTACATCTTGTAATTTAAATGATCCTGATGCAATCCAATAAAATGGAAAAATAAAGAATATAGTTAACCCAAGTAATATTATCATTGATACTATTTTAAAAATACTTATACTTTTCATTCTAAATCCTCCTAATCATTATCTGTAGATAGGAACTTGAATTGTAATATTGAAATTATTCCAATAATTACCGCAAGGATAATACCCATCGCACTAGCTACACCATGATTTCCGTTTTTAATTGCTGCTTCATAAACTAGATACATAATTGTACTTGTTCCATAGTTCGGTCCCCCTGCAGTTAATAACTGGATTAGGGCAAAAATTTGGAAAGAGTTAATTGTTGTTACAACTACAATATATAATGTCGTCGGTTTAATCAGCGGCCAAGTGATTTTTGTGAATACTTGCCATTTTGTTGCTCCATCAATTTCTGAAGCTTCTAATAATTCTTTTGGCACGTTACCTAAAGCAGCAACATAAAGAATTATCGGTTGACCTAATGAAGTAGTAATCAAAATCGTAATAATAGCATATAATGCTGTACTAGGATTACCTAGCCAGTCAACATTATCACTAATTAAATGCATTGATTTAAATACATAGTTTAAAATTCCATATTCAGGGTGATAGATCCAAGCCCAAACTACAGTAACAGAAACAACAGAAGAGATTGCTGGAATATAGAATACCCCACGGAAGAATGATCTTACTACTGCACTCTTATTGTAAATCGTTACCGCAACAAATATAGATACTAATACTACTATAGGTACTGCAACTACCGTAACAATAATCGTATTAATAAGTGATTTCATAAATGGTTCGTGGATTGTTGCTCCACTTCCACTGAACATTAAGTCTGAATAGTGCTTTAATCCAACGAATACTGGATTCTTTTTAGCAAAACTATATAATGATAACTGCAGTCCACGTAACATTGGGACTAAAACGAATGTTATGAAAAATAAACTAACCGGCAAAATAAATAGATATGCACTAAAGTCTATTTTTTTTCTTTTCTTAGTAGTTTTCATAGAACCTCCTAAAAAGTTTATTTTTTATCTAAAAAAGGGATAGAAGCAACTCTATCCCTTCATACGTCAAATTACAATGCTTCTTTTATTGTTTTATTTGCATCTTCTACAAATTTATCTAATCCTTCTTTAGGTGAAGTTTTTCCATTTAACACACCTTGCACCATGTTGAACCATAGAGGTCTCATTTTAGCGAATCCTGGAATAGTATTGTAGTAAGTAGCATATTGTCCAGTTAATCCTTCAGCAAATTTAAGTTCTTCTGAATCGTATAATCCTGTTTCACCTTTTTTAGCTGAGAAGTTACCAGATGCTAATAGAGTACGTTTACCCCAATCTTTATCATTAACCATAAAGTCAACGAATTTTTTAGCTGCTGCTGCTTTATCTACATCTCCGTTATCAAAGATAGCTGGCCCTGCAACTAGATAATCGTATTTAGCTTTTCCGCCATTGTTAGGGAATGGTAAGAATTTGTAGTTAAATCCAGATGCATGTGAAGCTGCTATACCAGGAGAGAATAAAATCGTAGTTGCTGCACGTCCTGATTTGAATGCTTCAAGAGCATCTTTAGCTTCTAAAGCTACCCCTTGTCCTAATAAACCATCATCGTAAGCTTTTTTAACCCACTCTAATCCTTTAACACCATTTGCATCGTTAATAGTGTATTTGCTGTTTGCATCATCTGTAATCCAAGAATTGTATAAGTTTGCTACAAATGCTCTTGGCCCTTGATCTCCTGCTTGTGATTTAGTATAGAATAAAGCTGGTGTAATACTTGAATCTTTTTGTTTAACAGCTTTTAAGAATTTTTCATACTCATCAACAGTCCAACTTCTATCTTGTTTGTTAAGAGGTAGAAGGTCTGTTACACCTAATTTATCAGTTAAGTCTTTGTTTACACCCATTAAGAATGGTGCTACCCCTTGAGGATACATGTAAAGTTTATCTTTATAACTAGATGCTTTAACTGCTGCTTCATTTAATTTAGATTTATCAATATCATCTAATGGAACTAGTAAGTCTTTTGCTGCCCAAGCAATTATACGACCTGGTGCATCGTAGATTACATCTGGAGCAGTTTTTGATTGAATAGCAGTTTCAACTTTAGCTGGTCCATCTGTAAATTCTATTTTTTGATAGTTAACTTTAATATTTGGATTTTTTGCTTCAAACGCTTTGATTAAAGCTGCATCAAAATCCTCAGTTTTTTTGAATTCTTTATCTTTTGTAAATTGTGGAAAATCCCAATAAGTAATTTCTACTTTTTTATTCGGATCGGCTTGTTTTTCTTCTTTTTTGCCGCCTACACACCCTGTTAAAACAAGAGCTGTTGTTGCTGCTACAGCAAACAATTTATTTATTTTTCTCATAATATGAGCCTCCTTATTTTGTATTATTTTAAAATTTTGATGTCATAATCTATCTTAGTCTAAAATACTAAGTTCCGTTTCCACATCGAAGTAATGAGCTCTATTCATATCTAAAGCGAATGTAAGTTCATCTCCCATTTTAATATTTTGTCTTGAGTGTACAATCGCTTTAATATTTTCACCGTTTAAATCAGTATGAACAATATACTCAGATCCTAATAACTCTGCCACTATTACTTTTGAAGTAATTTTAGCATGTGAATATGTTTCTAACACAAGCGGATCATTAGAAATATTTTCTGGTCTTATACCTAAAACAACATCTTTCCCTTCATAGCCTAGTTCTTTAAGTTTTTCGTAATGCCCTAGAGGAAGTTCTATATTTCCTCCATCTTTAGTAACAAAGTTACCTTCAGATACTTTACCTCTCAAGAAGTTCATCGTAGGTGCTCCGATAAATCCTGCTACGAATAAATTCTGTGGATGATCATAAATATCTTTAGGACTTCCAACTTGTTGTACTATTCCTTTTTTCATTACAACAATTCTATCAGCCATCGTCATTGCTTCTGTTTGGTCATGCGTTACATAGATTGTAGTTGCACCTAAAGTATTATGAATCTTAATTATTTCTGCTCTCATATTACTTCTTAATTTAGCATCCAAGTTTGATAAGGGTTCATCCATAAGGAATACTTTTGGACTTCTTACAATCGCTCTTCCCAATGCAACCCTTTGTCTTTGACCACCAGAAAGTGCTTTTGGTTTTCGATCTAATAGCTCTTCTAAACCTAGAATTTTTGCAGCTTCTTCAACTTTTGCTTTAATTTCATCTTTAGGAACTTTTCTTAGTTTTAAAGCAAACGCCATATTATCAAAAACTGTCATATGTGGATATAACGCATAACTTTGGAATACCATCGCGATATCACGATCTTTAGGTTCAACATCATTAACTAATTTGTCACCAATGTAAAACTCACCCTCAGTTATGTCTTCTAGCCCTGCAATCATTCTAAGCGTAGTAGATTTTCCACATCCAGATGGTCCAACAAATACAACGAATTCCTTATCTGCTACTTCTAAATTAAAATCTGTTACTGCACAGAAGCCATTATCATATTTTTTATATATTTTTTTTAATGATAAACTTGCCATGTTAACCTCCTACAAATTCATATATTTCTTGTCACCAAAATAGTACCATATATGAAACCGTTTGTAAAGAAGTATTTTTATTTATTTAATGTTGTAACTATAGAAAATTACTATTATTTTTTTATTTTATTTAAACAATTATCAAACTTGAAAAAACTCGATATAGATAAAAAAACTATGAAATGAACATTTATCTTCTGTATTCGAACATTAATGAAGTAAAATTCTATAATAATTTACACCAAGTATATACATGAAAAAATTAATGCATTAATATATATATTATAATAGATAACTATTTAAATTAGGGATATTGGAAGGATTTCAAAAATAAATTATAACTTTTAGTTTACTTGTAAGAGTTTACATCCCTCTCAACTATGGCTTTTTATAAGTTTTATTTATTTCCTCAAAACTTAAGTTTATTAACCTCCTTAAAATAACTTAATATTTTTATATAAAAAAAAGTATTATTATATTTCAAAACATAAAAAAAGGCAAAAGTCTTAGACTTTTACCTTTTTAAATCTATTTTATACTAATTAGCGTTTGATGTTGTAGAATGCTAATTCACCTGGGTATACAGCTGTTGCATCTAATTCATCTTCAATACGTAATAATTGGTTGTATTTAGCAATACGGTCTGTACGGCTAAGAGAACCTGTTTTGATTTGTCCAGCGTTAGTAGCAACTGCGATATCTGAGATTGTTGAATCTTCAGTTTCTCCAGAACGGTGAGAAATAACAGCTGTGTAACGAGCACGTTTAGCCATTTCGATAGCGTTTAGAGTTTCAGTTAAAGTACCAATTTGGTTAACTTTAATTAGGATTGAGTTACCAACACCTTGCTCGATACCTTGTGATAATTTCTTAGTATTAGTTACGAATAAATCGTCCCCTACTAATTGTACACGGTCACCGATACGGTCTGTAAGTAATTTCCATCCTTCCCAGTCATTCTCATCCATACCATCTTCGATAGTGATGATTGGGTATTTGTTTACTAATTCTTCTAAGTAATCAACTTGTTGAGCTGAAGTACGAACTGCTCCACCTTCACCTTCAAATTTAGCGTAGTTGTATACTCCATTTTCGTAGAATTCAGATGATGCACAATCGAATCCTAAGAATACATCTTTACCTGGTTCTAATCCAGCTGCTTTAATTGCAGAAAGAATAGTTTCAACTGCATCTTCAGTTCCTTCGAATGTTGGAGCGAATCCACCTTCGTCACCTACTGCAGTAGATAAACCACGGTTGTGTAATAATTTAGCTAAGTTGTGGAATACTTCAGCTCCCCAACGTAAAGCTTCTTTAAATGTAGGTGCTCCTACTGGTAAAATCATGAACTCTTGGAATGCGATTGGAGCATCTGAGTGAGATCCACCGTTTACGATGTTCATCATTGGAGTTGGTAATTCTTTAGAGTTTGTTCCTCCTAAGTATCTATATAGAGGTACTCCTAAAGAATCAGCTGCAGCGTGTGCTACTGCTAAAGACACACCTAAGATAGCGTTAGCACCTAGACGTCCTTTGTTTTCAGTTCCATCTAATTCGATCATTGCATAGTCGATTCCTACTTGATCAAATACGTCGAATTTACCTTCTAATAATGGTGCAATTTCTTCATTAACGTTAGTTACAGCTTTAGTTACACCTTTACCTAAGTAACGACCTTTATCTCCATCACGTAATTCAACTGCTTCGTATTGTCCAGTTGATGCTCCTGATGGCACTAGTGCGCGACCAAACGCTCCTGATTCAGTTGTTACTTCAACTTCTACAGTTGGGTTACCACGTGAATCTAAAACTTCTCTTGCATATACTTCTGCGATAATATCAAATGTTTTTGCTAACATTAATTTTCTCCTTGTTGTTTAATTTATATTTCTATTATACTATAATTTTTAAAAAATTGCTAAATCTAATCTAATTTTCCGCCTTCTAAAAGAGCTAAGAATGATTCTGGTTCTAAAGCAGCTCCACCTACTAATGCTCCATCTACGTCTGGGCATGATAGATATTCTTTTACATTTTCAGGTTTAACAGAACCACCGTATTGAATACGAACTTTTTCAGCAACTTCTTTACCGTATAATCCTTCAACTACATCACGAACAGCTTTACACATTTTTTGTGCATCTTCTTTAGTAGCTGATTTCCCTGTTCCAATAGCCCAGATCGGTTCATAAGCGATAACTGATGATGCTACTTGTTCAGCTGTTAAATCAGCTAACGCTCCTTTTACTTGAGCTCCTACAAATTCAGCAGCTTTTCCTGCTTCATAAGTTTCAAGTGTTTCACCACAGCAGATAATTGGTAATAATCCATTTGCAAAAATAGCTTTTGCTTTTTTGTTAATATCTTCATCTGTTTCACGGAAATATTCACGGCGTTCCGAATGACCAATCACTACATAATTAACTCCCATTTCAGCCAATACTTTTGGTGAAGTTTCACCTGTAAAAGCTCCTGAATTTTCAAAGTAGCAGTTTTGACCAGCAACTTTTAATCCAGTTCCTTCAGCGGCGCTAAGTAATGTACTTAACCCAACAGCTGGAGCTGCAATACCAGCTTCAACTTTATCTGCTGATGGTAATTTCCCAGCAATAGCTTCAACAAATGCTTTAGTTTCTTGTGGGTTTTTATTCATTTTCCAGTTTCCTGCGATAAATGGTAATCTTGACATAATGTTACTCTCCTTGAGTTAAAAAATTATTTATTTGATAATGAATCAATTCCTGGTAATACTTTTCCTTCTAGGTATTCTAGAGAAGCTCCCCCACCTGTAGAAATGTGTGAGAATTTTTCTGCATATCCTAAAGAAATAGCTGCTGTTGCACTATCTCCACCACCAATGATAGTAGTAGCTCCTTCTAAGTGAGCAATAGCTTCACATACACCAATTGTACCTTTTGCAAAGTTTGGCATTTCGAACACACCCATTGGCCCGTTCCAAATTACAGTTTTTGCTCCCTCAAGAGTGTTTTTGAATAATTCAACAGATTTAGGACCAATATCTAATCCTTCTTCATCAGGCTGAATATCACCTTCAGCAACACGGCTAGGTGCATCATTTGAGAACTCTTTAGCTACAACTGTATCGATTGGTAATACTAATTTATCACCAGCTTTTGCCATAAGTTCACGAGCATATTCAACTTTATCATCTTCACAAAGTGAAATCCCGATTTCTTTACCTTGTGCTTTCATGAAAGTATAAGCCATACCTCCACCGATGATTACTTTATCAGCTTTATCTAATAAGTTTTCAATTACTGCAATTTTATCAGAAACTTTTGCTCCACCTAAAATCGCAACAAGTGGTCTTTCTGGATTATCAACTGCTCCACCGATAAATTTAATTTCTTTATCTACTAGGAATCCAGAAGCAGAGTTCCCTTCACCAATGTTAGATGCAATACCAACGTTTGAAGCGTGAGCACGGTGAGCTGTACCGAATGCATCGTTTACATACACATCACCTAGAGAAGCCCAATATTTAGCAAGTTCTGGATCATTTTTAGATTCTTTTTTACCATCTACATCTTCGAAACGAGTGTTTTCGAACATTAAGATTTCACCTTCATTTAATCCTTTAACCGCTGCTTCTAATTCAGCTCCGCGAGTTTCAGCTACGAATTTTACTTCTTTACCTAATAGTTCTGATAATCTTTTAGCAACTGGCGCTAAACTTTTTGAAGCTTTATCAGCTTCTTCTTTAACACGTCCTAAGTGAGAGAACGCTACTACTTTAGCTCCTTGATTTAAAGCATACTCAATAGTTGGTAATGCTGCAGTAATACGATTATCGTTTGTAATTACACCATCTTTTAAAGGCACGTTGAAATCAACACGCATTAAGACAGTTTTCCCTTGTAAGTTACCTAAGTCTTTAATAGATTTCTTCATGGAAAGCTCCTTTTAAATATTTTTGGAATATATGAGACAAGATATAAGTCAAAATCAACTTATATCTTATCTACTCTTATTTATTACCTAATTAGATTATTTGATTAATCCTGCAAAGTATTTTAATGTTCTTACTAATTGAGCAGTGTAAGACATTTCGTTATCGTACCAAGATACAACTTTAACTAGTTGTTTGTCTCCAACTGTTAATACTTTTGTTTGAGTTGCATCGAATAATGATCCATAAGAAATTCCTACGATATCAGAAGATACGATTGGATCTACGTTATAACCAAATGATTCGTTAGCCGCAGCTTCCATAGCAGCATTAATTTCTTCAGCTGTAACAGTTTTTTCAACTACAGCTACTAATTCAGTTAATGATCCTGTTGGTACAGGTACACGTTGAGCAGCTCCATCTAATTTACCGTTTAATTCTGGGATTACTAATCCGATTGCTTTAGCAGCACCAGTTGTATTAGGTACAATGTTCTCAGCTGCAGCACGAGCACGACGTAAATCTCCACCGCGGTGAGGTGCGTCAAGTGTGTTTTGGTCTCCAGTATATCCGTGGATAGTTGTCATTAATCCTTCTACAACTGTGAATTTGTCGTTTAATACTTTAGCCATTGGAGCTAAACAGTTAGTAGTACATGAAGCACCAGAGATAACTGTTTCAGATCCATCTAAAATTTCGTGGTTTACGTTGTAAACTACTGTTTTAACGTCATTTCCACCTGGAGCAGAAATTACAACTTTTTTAGCTCCTGCTTTAACGTGAGCTTCAGCTTTTTCTTTAGAAGTGAAGAAACCAGTACATTCTAATACTACGTCTACTCCTAATTCTCCCCATGGTAATTCAGCTGGGTTTGGATTAGCGAAAGCTTTGATTTCTTTACCGTTTACTACGATACTTCCTTCTGCTGCTGATACTTCTCCATCAAAACGACCTTGAGTTGTATCATATTTTAATAAGTGAACTAGTTGAGCAACTGGTGTTAAATCGTTAATTGCTACTACTTCAATCCCTTCTACATTTTGGATTCTTCTTAATGCAAGACGTCCAATACGTCCAAATCCGTTAATTGCTACTTTTACTGTCATTTTTTAGTTCCTCCTAAAAATTTTTATTAACTTTTTTTATTATTTTTTTGCAAATAGCCTCGTCAATAATTAGCGTTGCATTTGCCGGTTTAGTGTTTAGATAACTATACACCGCATCAGCTTTCGCTTCTCCACCAACTATCGTAAAGACATTATCAATGCCATTAACATCTTTAAAACTCATACCTATAGTAGAGGTTTTAAATATCTCACCGCCGTTCTCATCGAAATAACTTCCAAATGATTCACTAACAGCTTTTTTCTCATTTAACACTTCTAAAACTTCTTTAGACGATTTACGTCTTTCTGCCATTTCAAAAGCATTTCCTATACTATGGATAATTATGGATGTTTTTTCTATAACATCAAGTGCATTTTTTACAACAGGCTCTTTTATAAGCTCCTCTAATGCTTTTTGTCCTATATTATCTGGAGCGTGTAACAATTGATATGCATGACCAGAATTTTTAGCCATTTTAGAAGCTATATCATTTGCTTGATACTCAGTATCCACCACAGATAGACCACCTCTTATCGGTGTTATAGTAACATTTTTTCCATAACCAAATGTTGCATTAGCTTTGCCGGCTATGTAGTACATTGTACTTCCTCCGCTAACTCCAATTACGCAATCTTTAGTTATTTTAGCATTAACCTTATCCAAAAGCAGGCTTGTCATTTCTTCTCTAGTGGCTTCATTATTAATAAAGTCACCAGCAACTATATGAACTTGTTTTAATGAAAAATGGTTCTTTATAAAACTTCTTTCTTTTGCGAAGACATCGTTTATAACCGCTTCTTTTATCTCTAGAAGAAGAATCTCTCCTTTTTCAGTAACACTCATTCCTGTAGCATTTTTTGTAATCAACCCTAACTTGGATAAAACTTCACATTCTGTACGTAATTGCCTTTCTGTCATATTGATAAAATTCAATAATGTTTTTCGACCAACAGGTTGATTAACTTTAATTGTAACCAATAGTTCATATCTATTATTAAATTTCATAAACATTTCAGGCACGAGTCTACTTTGCATATGTAACAAATGTAAAATATCCATCTTATGTTTCCCCTATAGAATTGAAAATTTATTTATGGACATGACTTGTCCGGTTAGGTCGTTTCCCGACCAACTTATTTTAAAAAAATAAACTTTCTGATTAAAATTATAGCAAAGACCTAACAAAAAATCAAGTCCTTACAGAAAAATTTCAATCAAAAAATTCATTTTTTATTTCAAGATTGTTAGTAATTCAATTTGGATTATGAAATAAAATACAAATATCATTTCATATTCTTTATAATCTATTGGTAACTCAGAGATGTATTGGCTAGGATAATTTACTTCAATATCTTTTTTCAAGTCAGCGACGTTAATATTATCAAAATTGTATCTAGCAAGTAAGTTCTCTAATTCACTGTCACTATAATAGAATATTTTCTTAATTTTTGAAGAAAATAAACTATCAGCAAATGTTATATTCTCTAATACAGTTAATACTGATTGTAAGTCGTGCGCTGCTTTATTAGAATTTTCCGAAATAATACTGTATAGCTTTTTCAATAAAAGTCTAGGAATTTTATACTTTAATTCTAAAACTTCAAAATCTACTTCTCCTGTTTTTTCCTTATTATTTTCTTTTTTAACTATTTTTGACTTAACTACTTGATTAGCATTCTTATCAACAAAAACTACGAATTCATCTTCTATATCTAATATTTCATTTTTACTAAACTCAGTTTCCCTATCTAAGTTTTTTAATGTTTTTTCTTGATCTAATTTTTGGTAAGGTCGCTTAAATTTATTTTCATCTAATAGATAAAAACCTCTATACGACTTATGATATTTAAATTTCAATTTTACACCTCTATCCTAATTTTAATCTTTTAATATACTACCATAATTGCAAAAAATATTCAACCTTCTACGCATATTAGTATCAATTCTAAAAATTACTAGAACAACTCTCGTAACCTATCAAACGGAATACCCGCCTCTAATAAAATCATTAATTTAATTCTAGCTTTTTGACCACTTAGTCCAGTTGTAAAAATAACCCCATCTTGTTGGAATCTTTTTCCTCCACCTTCATAGTCATAAACATCTTGAGTTACTCCATTAAAAGCACGGGAAACGAAAACAACAGGGATATTTTTTTCAATACAGTTTCTAATTGCTGGGACAGTTTTGGGAGGTAAGTTTCCTGCTCCTAAAGCTTCTATTACTAGACCGTCTACTCCTAATTCAACAACAGCATCAATTAACTCTCCATCCATTCCAGCATACGCTTTTAATAGATATACTCTTTTTTCTGTAGTACTAACATTATAATGCTCTTCTTTTATCAATTTTTGGAAATATATAACATTGTTTTTTGATACAAGGCCTATTGGACCAAATGTTGGGGTTTGAAACGTAGCAACATTGGTTGTATGCGTCTTAGTAACATAGGTCGCCGTATGAACTTCATCATTCATCACTACTAAAACTCCCTTATCGATACTTTCATCATCGGTAGCAACTACTAAAGAACTTCTAAGATTTGCTAGCCCGTCTGCTCCTATTTCATTACTTGAACGCATAGCTCCAGTTATAACAATTGGAATATTTACATCTAGAGTTAACTCTAGATAATATGCTGTTTCTTCAAGAGTATCCGTACCATGAGTAACCACTACACCATCATACCCTTCTTGAACAGCTTTGTTTATTCTGTTTTTAATACCTAACATTTCATTTTGAGTTATTTGAGGTGATGCTAGATGGTATAAATCTTCAACATGCAAATCTCCAATATAAGAGAATATGTTTCCACCAGCACCTATAGGATTACTATCAGTTGGAGCAACTTTCCCAGTTCTCTGGTCCTCGCTCATAGAAATAGTACCCCCTGTATTTAGTATTAGTATTTTTTTCAACTTAAGTTCCCCTCTCTAATTCCTTAAATTATTATATCCATTTACAACTAAGTCTACTTTTCCATTTTCTGGATTAATAACTAATCCGTGAACTGGTACATCTTTTGGAATCAATGGATGTTTTGTTATCATATCAACGTCGTGCGCCACACTTTCATTAACATCATCAAAACCATGTAACCATGAACTTAAATCAAGTCCTGAATACTGCAAAATATCTAAAGTTTCCTTACCTACACCTCTATTCTGCATTTTTTCCATAATTAAATTAGTATCTATATTTTGCATACCACAATCATGATGTCCCATAACGATAATCTCATCTGCTTTTAGCATATAAACTGCTATTATCAAACTTCTCATTATTGAACCGAATGGGTGAGTTAAAATTGCACCAGCATTTTTTACTACTTTCACGTCTCCTGAAGATAAGTTTAGGGATTTTGTTGCTAACTCCACTAATCTTGTATCCATACATGTAAACATCACTACTCTCTTTGCAGGATATTTATCTTCCGTTTTATATTTTTGATATTCCTCAAATCTCACAAAATATTCATTATACTCTAACATTGAATCTAAAAGTCTCATTTATTGCTCCTTTTCAAACTCTCTATTTTTATTCACCTTTTCATTATACTACACATATCTGATATCGTAAACTTTGCAATTCTAACGCCTAAACTTTCAAATTATAAAAATTAAATGTACTGTATGACTTTACTCACACAATACATTTAATAATCTATTTAACCCAATTAACTAGTTTGTCAGCTTCTTTAGGACCTTTTGAACCTTGTTCATAAGTATATAATGGAGAACCTTGTTCTTCGTACTTAGCTATTAAGTCATTTACAAATGTCCATGAAGCTACAATTTGATCCCATTGCGAGAACAAAGAACGATCCCCTTTAAAACACGCGTCTAATAATCTTTCGTATGCTTCAGGAGTATTTATTCTATTTTCTAAAATACAACTTTGGCAAAAATCTAGTGAAATCTGCTGAAGCTCTTTTTCTGTTCCCGGTTTTTTCGCATTAAATTGGAAATAAACACCCTCATCTGGTTGTATTCTAATTATCAATACATTACCAGGCACATCTCCAACAGCTTTAAATTGAACAACAACTTGAGTTTCACGGCTATCCATTTTCTTACCTGTTCTTATGAAAAATGGTACACCTTGCCAACGCTCATTATCTACATATAATTTAAGAGCTGCATATGTTTCCGTCTTAGAATCAGCAGGAATATTTTCTTCTTGTAGATATCCTTCATACTGCCCCATTACTAAACTGTCACGAACATCTTCAATTGGTTTAAGCGCTGAGAGAAGATTATACTGACTTTCATGAATTCTACTACTTTCTGTCCCCTTAGGTTCTTCCATAGCTACTAGTGATAATACTTGTAGCAAATGATTTTGAACCATATCTTTTAAGGCTCCACTCTTATCGTAGTAACTAGCTCTAGTCCCTACACCTACTGTTTCAGCAGCAGTAATTTGAACATTTTCGATGAAATCTTTATTCCAAATACCTTTGAATATTATATTTTTAAAACGTAAAGAAAGAATGTTTTGAATCATTTCTTTACCTAAGTAATGATCAATATGATAAATTTCATCTTGATTGAAGAATTTTTCAAGCTCATTATTTAATAATCCCGCTTTTTCTAAATCTTCTCCGAATGGTTTCTCAATAATAACCTTCGCATTATTTTCAGAACAATGTTTTTTAAGTCCATTCGTAATAGTCATGAAAAATGAAGGTGCTACCGCAAAATAGTATACATGGTTTTGTATGTCTTCTCTTGCATAAAACTCTTGAAGCATTGCATAATCGTCTTCATTCGTCATATTCATTTTGAAATAAATAATTCTCTTAGCATAAGATTCAAATTGTTCATCATCAAACTTAGTACGAGCATGTTCTTTTACCCAATTACGAACAATATTAATATAATCCGCTTGCGAGTATTCTCTACGTCCAATTACAACAATCTTAAAATCATCGGCTAATTTACCTAATCCATTTAAGTTATATAATGCAGGCAACAGTTTTCTGTATGTTAAATCTCCTGTACCCCCAAAAAGTGTTATAGCTGTTTTATTTCTCATTGTTTCCAACCCAGTCATAGTGATAACTTCCTTCTTTGTCAGTTCTTTCAAAAGTATGTGCTCCAAAATAGTCACGTTGCGCTTGAATTAAGTTAGCACCACTGTTCGCTGTAGTATAGATATCTAAGTATGAAACTGCAGATGTCATAGCGCTTAGTGGTAATCTGTTAGTAATTGCTAATGCAGCAACTTCACGTATACTATCTTGTCTTGTTTCGATTACTTCTTTAAAGAATGGATCAAAAATTAAGTTTTCTAATTTTGGATTATTTTGGTATGCTTCGATAATGTTTTGTAAGATTTTCGCTTGAATAATACATCCTCCACGGAAAATCTTAGCAATTTGTGAATAATCAAAAGTCCAGTTGTATTCTTTTTCAGCAGCTTGTAGTAATTTAAATCCTTGTGCATAAGATACAATTTTCGAAATAAACAATGCATCTTTTACAATATTTTTTAATCTTTCTTTATCTTCTACAACTGCGTAAGGTTTACGAGTAAACTCTTGTTCAGCACGCACACGTTCTTCTTTAAGGTTTGACATATATCTTCCATTTAAAGCAGCTGTAATAACTGATACATCAATTCCTAAATCAATAGCTTGTTCGTTAGTCCATTTCCCTGTACCTTTTTGTTGAGATTTATCTAAGATTTTATCTACTAAGTAACTTCCATCTTCTTCTTTAACTTTGAAGATATTTGCAGTGATTTCAATTAGATAAGATTCTAATTCACCTTTATTCCATTCTTCAAAAGTTTCTTGTAATTCTTCATTAGTAAATCCACCTAAGTGTTTAAGAACTTTGTAAGCTTCAGAGATTAATTGCATATCCCCATACTCAATACCATTGTGGACCATTTTCACATAGTGACCTGCTCCACCAGTTGAAGTGTAGCTACAGCAAGGAACATCGTTAACTTTAGCAGCAATAGCTTCTAAAATTGGACGAATTTCTTCATATGCTTTTTCATCTCCACCAGGCATTAAAGCAGGACCAAATCTTGCACCTTCTTCCCCTCCTGATACACCAACACCGAAGTAGTTGATTCCTTTTTCTAATAATAAATCGTATCTTCTTTGAGTATCTTTGAAGAATGAATTTCCTCCATCGATAATAATATCACCTTTTTCTAGTAGAGGTGTTAATTGTTCTATTAAACTGTCAACAGCAAACCCAGCTTTAACCATTAAAACAACTTTTCTAGGTTTTTCTAGACCGTCAACTAGCTCTTGTAGTGAGTATCTTCCTATTACATTTTTATGTGGGTGCTCCTCTAGCATTTTATCAACAACTGTTGTTGTTCTATTAAATACCGCAACTTTAAATCCGTTGTCCGCAATATTTAAAGCTAAGTTACTTCCCATTACTGATAAACCAATAACTCCTATATTCTGTTTCATTGATGAACCTCCTAATTATTTCTTATTCTAAAATTATACCACTAAACATATTGAATATGGAAATAATTTTGCTTGAGAAATTTTTTCTTATTATTTACTTTAGTTACTTAATGTGTTAAATATTAAATTTAACATTAATCTGTAACAAGTACAAAAGTTTATTTTTATAAAATTAATAATCCTATTTCTTTTTATATGCGTTTTATTTGCTATATTACAGACATCTATATTTTTTTGTTTTTTTATCTTCTACATTAATTAACACTTATTTTTGAAAATATACATATACAATTTTTTTATTAAAATTATTCGAAACAATCTTTAAATATATAAATATATATAAAAAACTTAAACAAAACACTTGATTTATACTTTTTCATAATATATAATGTTAGCAAGAAATGGTAACGTTTACTTACTAAAAAGAAAAAGGAGAATTAAACTATGAGCGAAGTTAAAGTTTTAAAAAATTTTATCAATGGAGAATTTGAAAATATTTCAAATTATGATTACCTTGACGTGCTAAATCCATCAAATGAAGAAGTAATAGCAAAAGTACCTTCTTCTACTAGGGAAGATGTAGACCGTGCAATTGATATCGCAGAAGTTGCACAGCGTGACTGGGAAAAATTACCAGCAGTTGAAAGAGGCGCATACTTAAGAAAAATTGCAGAGCGTATTCGTGAACGTGAACCTGAAATTACTCAAACTATTGTTAACGAAGGTGGTAAAACTTTTGATTTAGCAAAAGTAGAAGTACTATTCACTGCTGATTACTTAGATTATATGGCTGAATGGGCGAGAAGATATGAAGGGGAAATTATTCAAAGTGATAGAAAAGATGAACATATCTTCCTATTCAAACGCCCTCACGGAGTAACTACTGGTATCTTACCTTGGAACTTCCCATTCTTCTTAACCGCTAGAAAAGCCGCACCAGCTTTACTTACAGGGAATACAATCGTTATTAAACCTAGTCAATTAACACCAATTAATGCTGACATTTTTTGTCAAATTTGTATAGAGGTTGGTCTACCTAAAGGAATACTTAATATAGTTCACGGATTAGGTGCTACAGTAGGTAATAGATTGGCTTCTAACCCTAAAGTTGGTTTAGTAAGTTTAACAGGAAGTTTAACTGCTGGACAAGAAGTTATGAAAGCAGCTGCCGAAAACATTACCAATGTATCTTTAGAACTTGGAGGAAAAGCACCAGCTATCGTCTTTAAAGATGCAGACCTAAATCTTGCTGCTAAAGCAATTGTTGCTTCTCGTGTAATTAACTCTGGTCAAGTATGTAACTGCGCAGAAAGAGTTTATGTACACGAAGATGTTAAAGATGAATTCGAAAAATTATTATTCGCTGAGCTTGATAAAGTTAAATTCGGTGATCCAAATAAAGAAGGTGGCGTAGATTACGGTCCACTTATCGAAAAACGTGCTGTAGACGCTGTTGCTGAAAAAGTTGCTTATGCAGTAAAACAAGGTGCTACTCTATCTTACGGTGGAACTCGTGATGAAAACCAAGTTGGATTCTTCTTTGGTCCAACCGTATTAACTGATGTAACTAATGAAATGAACATCATGAAAGAAGAAACATTCGGGCCTGTAATCCCAATTGCTACATTCAAAACTTTAGAAGAAGTATTAGAATATGCTAATGATTCAGAATACGGATTAACTTCATCAGTTTATACTACTAACCTAAATACTGCTTTCAAAGCAGTTAATGGTCTAAAATTCGGTGAAACATACATCAACCGTGAAAACTTTGAAGCAATGCAAGGATTCCACGCTGGACGCCGTAAATCTGGTATCGGTGGAGCAGACGGTAAACATGGTTTAGAAGAATACTTAACTACTCAAGTTGTTTACATGCAATTAGATAATGAATAAAAATAAAAAAACAGATTCTAGATTTTCTAGAATCTGTTTTTTAAATACTTTAATAAACTTGACTTCTCTTAATTATGGTTATAAGTTCCTCTAAAATTTATTACTATTACCAAAAATACCTTCTTCATTTTCACATTATATTCATTACTACATCTGAACAATATCAACTTCTTCCAAAACAATCTTTGATTTCAACAATAAAATTATTACCACAACTAATTAATAAGTGAGTATAATAGTCAATTATTTTTTAGACGTTTAAAATATAGTTTTCAATATATACATAGATTTCCATCACTTTTCATTCTCAAATTCATAATTTTTTCAAAAAAATAATTGACAATTTTTCAGATAAATGTTAAGATTTTAACAACAATTATAAAAAGGAGCTACTCACTAATGAAAAACACTATTTTAACTAGTAAAAGAGAATACTTTTTTGTGCCATTTTAGCAGCACTTATATCTCATAGCATTGTAGATATAAGTGCAACGATGTCTACAATGGCTAGTTAAGTTTGTTTTTTGGCCATTGGTAAAAATACTAAATGGTCTTGAGTATCATATTATTTATGTTTTAAAAGCTATTTAGTATTTTCTAAATAGCTTTTACTTATTTTTTAAATTAGATTTAGGAGGAAAACTTATGTCAGACAATTCAAAATGGAGTTCGAAAATAGGATTCATACTTGCTTCTGCAGGTTCTGCAATAGGACTAGGTGCAGTATGGAAGTTCCCTTATATGACCGCAGCTAACGGTGGAGGTGGATTCTTATTAGTCTTTCTTATTTTCACATTATTAATCGGGTTACCACTTCTGCTTGCGGAATTCGTGCTTGGTCGCGGCGCTGGTGTTTCAGCGATTAGAACTTTCGGTAAATTAGGAAAAAATAAAAAATACAATGTTATTGGTTACATTGGTGGATTTGCCCTATTCATCTTACTATCATTCTATAGTGTTATCGGTGGATGGATTTTAGTATATCTTGGTATTTCAATCGCAGATGCACTTGGTGCCCACTCTACTTCAGATCATGCAGCACTTTTTGTTAGTATTATTTCTAACACTTGGATTGCATTAGGAGCACAAGCATTATTCATCTTATTGAATATTTATATAGTATCTCGTGGAGTTCAAAAAGGTATTGAAAAAGCATCAAAAATCATGATGCCGTTATTATTCATCATCTTCCTGGTAATTATCACAAGATCATTAACATTACCTAACGCGATGAACGGTGTTACTTATTTCTTAAAACCAGATTTCTCTAAAATCACTAGTTCTGGTATTTTATTTGCACTAG
This sequence comes from Gemella haemolysans ATCC 10379, assembly GCF_000173915.1. Taxonomy (NCBI): domain Bacteria; kingdom Bacillati; phylum Bacillota; class Bacilli; order Caryophanales; family Gemellaceae; genus Gemella; species Gemella haemolysans. Next base: position 29,818 of record NZ_ACDZ02000002.1, read on the forward strand.
GGCAATCATTCTTCGCATTATCAATCGGGGTTACAGCTATGCTTACATATGCTTCTTATCTTGATAGAAAAACTAATCTTGTTCAATCTGGTATCTCAGTTGTATTAATGAATATTGCAGTGTCAGTAATGGCTGGTCTTGCAATCTTCCCTGCGATGAGTTCATTCGGTATGGAATCTGAAGGTGGACCAAGTCTATTATTCATAGTATTACCACAATTATTTAACAATATGGCTTTCGGTAAAATTTTCTACATCTTATTCTTAATATTATTCTTATTCGCCACTATTACTTCATCAGTAGTAATGTTAGAAATTAATGTAGGAAATATAACTAATCAGAGAAATACTAACCGTACTAAATTTAGTGTAATCATCGGAATCTTAACTTTCATCGTTGGAATTCCTTCTGCTCTATCTTACGGATCACTATCTAATACATTAATATTTGGAAAAACAATTTTTGATTTAATGGATTTCTTAGTTTCTAATATTCTAATGCCACTTGGCTGTCTTGCATTATCAATATTCACAGGATATGTACTTGATAAAAAAGTAGCTCTGGAGCAATTACACATCGATGAAAATAAAAAATCAAGCTTGTTATTATTCAAAGTATGGTTATTTTTACTAAGATATGTACTTCCAATTATTATACTTATCGTTTGTTTAGCACAATTCTTATAATAAATTAAACAAAACTATCACATCATATATTTTATATTTTGTGATAGTTTTTATTTTTTATTATTGACAACCGTTTTCATTAGTGTTAATATTAAGTCAGAATTAAATATTTCTTCGGGGTCGGGTGAAAGTCCCAATCGGCGGTGACTAGTTTACTAGAAGTCCGTGAGCGCAAGCTGATCTGGTGAAATTCCAGAACCGACAGTATAGTCTGGATGGGAGAAGAAATTAATAGTATTAAGATAAAATACCTTATACTTATTGAGAATATTTTTATAGCCTATAGTGAATCTAAAAGCACTAAGGTCTATTAATAGAATATAAAACTAACCATCAATCCCGATTAAATTTGACATTCAAATGTAATTGGGATTTTTATTATTTAGAAAGGAGTTGATAATGTGCATGAATATTTTATGAAGCTTGCTCTACTTGAAGCCAAGCGTGGTACTAAGTATACACATACTAATCCCATAGTAGGAGCAATTATAGTAAAAGATGATGAAATTATCGCAAGAGGTTCACATCTTCGTTACGGATGTGAGCACGCTGAAAAAAATGCAATTTCTACATGCGAAACTCCTGAAAAATTATTTAATTCAACGCTTTACGTTACTTTAGAACCTTGTAATCATAAAGGTAAACAACCACCTTGTACAGATACTATAGTAGAAATGGGTATCTCTAAGGTAGTTGTTGCTCAATTAGATCCTAATCCTCTCGTTAGCGGAAAAGGTATCAAATATTTGCAAGACAATGGTATAGAAGTAATAACTGGTGTTCTTGAAAAAGAGGCTTATAATTTAAACTATGCTTATAATCTATTTCATAGTGAGAAAAGACCTTATGTAGTCTTAAAGCAAGCCACTAGTCTTGATGGAAAACTAGCCTTCACTAACAAAAGAACTCAAATTACCGGTAAAGACGTTTATGATTTTGTTAGAAATGAAAGAGATAATTATCAAGCAATTTTAGTAGGTGCTAGAACTGTTTTAACAGACAATCCGAAGTTAACTGGAGCTAACACTTCATTATTCCCACCAAAAAGAATTGTCCTAGATGCTGACGGAGATATCTTTGAACATAATAATCTGAATTTATTTAACAACAGTTTATCTGAAGTTATAGTTTTTACAAAACAAAAATGTAAAAACTTACCTTCACACGTTACTATAATTACACCTAAAGAATTCAGTATAAAAGAAATTTTATCTGAAGTTGCTAAACTCGGTATTCAATCGGTTTATGTTGAAGGTGGACCTAACATTCATGATCAATTTTTAGCTAGTGGTTATTGGGATGAAGTCATAACCTATATCTCCCCTATTCTTTTAGGAGGGAACAATACCTCATCATTCACTAGCAATAGGATAACAAATGAAAAAATACAACTTCACGATACTAAGATTACCAAGCTTGGCGAAGATATACGTGTCTCAGGAAGGAGAGTTTCTCAATGTTTACAGGATTAATAAAAGAACAAGGAAAAATAGTAAAAATTATTAAATCTAGTCATAGTATAAAACTGACTATTCAAGCGAGTAAGAATTTACTAGAAACATACAAAATTGGTGATAGTATGGCGGTAAACGGTGTATGTCTAACATGTGTTCAAAAAAGTTCATCACAGTTCACTGTAGATATTATGCCAGAAACTTATAAAAGAACCACATTCAAAGATTTAAAAATAAATGATGCTGTCAACTTAGAACCTGCAATGGGGCATTCAGACAGATTCGAAGGTCATATAGTTTCTGGACACAGTGATGGTTTAGCACAGTTAGCAGCAAGGCAAAAAGATGAAAATGCCATTCTACTTACTTTTTCATACCCTAGCAAATTCCAAGGTGAAATAATTAACCAAGGATCTATTACAATTAATGGAATAAGTTTAACAGTGGTAACTTGTGATAACAACAAATTTACGGTGTCGCTAATTCCGCATACTGCTAAGCATACAAATTTAGAAAAATTAAAAATTGGTGACAGTGTAAATATAGAAACAGATATATTAGCAAAATACATTAAAGCTCAATTAAAACTATTTGGAGGAAAGTTTAATGATTAATAACGTAAGAAAAGCAATAGAAGATTTAAAAGCTGGAAAATTAATCGTTCTTATCGATGATGATGACAGAGAGGCTGAAGGAGATTTAGTAGGCCTAGCAGAACTTGTTACTGGCGAAACTGTTAATTTTATGGCAAAACATGGTCGTGGTTTAATTTGCGCCCCAGTTTCAACTGAAATCGCAAAAAGATTAAATCTACACTCTATGTTAGATAAAAATACAGATCCACACCAGACTGCATTTACAGTGAGCGTTGACCATAAAACATCAACTACGGGAATCTCAGCTTTTGAAAGAGCAACAACTATAAAAGAATTAGCAAACCCAAATTCTAGACCTGAAGATTTCAATAGACCTGGACATATGTTCCCACTTATCGGTCGCGATGGTGGAATTAAAGTTCGTCGCGGTCACACGGAAGCAAGCATAGATCTAGCTAAATTAGCTAATAGTGCAGAAGCTACTTACATCTGTGAAATTATGAATGAAGACGGCACTATGGCTAGAAGAGATGACTTGTATGAATTCGCTAAAAAATGGGATTTAACGGTTGTTGATTTAGATGAGCTGACACGTTTTTTGTCATTTGAAGATAGCGTTAAAGTAAAATTACCTACAGAATTTGGGGATTTTGATTTACAGCTATTCGAAGATGAATTTAATAAAGAACACTTAATCATCAGTAAAGGTGATTTAACTTCTGAAGAACCATTATTAATACGAGTTCACTCAGAGTGTTTAACTGGAGATGTCTTCACTTCTCATAGATGTGACTGCGGTGAACAACTACACGCAGCACTTCAAAAAATTTCCGACTTAGGTCGTGGTGCAGTTCTTTATCTACGTCAGGAAGGACGAGGAATAGGATTAAGAAATAAACTTCTTGCATATCAACTGCAAGAACAAGGCGTTGATACTTACGAAGCTAATGTACAGTTAGGTTTCGCTCCTGATGAAAGGGACTATACTATCGCCGTAGATATGCTTGATTACTTAGGAATTAAATCGGTAAAACTTCTAACTAATAATCCTGACAAAGTAGAACAGCTAACTTCTTTAGGAATAAATATCGTGGATAGAGTTCCAATAAATATAAAACCCCATAAAGAAAACAAAAATTATTTACAAACAAAAAAAATAAAATTTAATCACTTTTTAGACATTTAAGGAGAATATTATTATGACAACATTTGAAGGAAAATTTATAGGTAAAGATATTAAAGTAGCAATCGTAGTAGCTCGTTTTAACGAATTTATTACGTCTAAATTATTAGGTGGAGCTAAGGATACCCTAATTAGAAATGAAGTAAAAGAAGAAAATATCGATGTTTACTGGGTTCCAGGAGCATTTGAAATTCCATTTATCACAAAAAAATTAGTAGCTACAAATAAATATGATGGTGTTATTACATTAGGAAGTGTTATTCGTGGAAGTACTAGTCACTATGATCTAGTTTGTAATGAAGTTGCAAAAGGTGTTGGTCACATTAGTCTTAATAGTGATATTCCTGTTATGTTCGGAGTTATAACTACTGAAGATATCGATCAAGCTATCGAAAGAGCTGGATCGAAAGCAGGAAACAAAGGTAGCGATTGTGCCCAAGGTCTTCTTGAAATGATAGATTTGACTAAACAAATTTAGTAAATAAAGGTAGGAACTTAAAATTAAAGTTCCTACCTTCTTTGTTATTCATATTATTATTTAGAGTAGTTTGGACTTTCTTTTGTGATTTGAACATCGTGTGGGTGAGATTCGATTAATCCTGCACCTGTCATACGAACAAATTGTGAGTTTTCACGAAGTGCACGTAAATCACGTGAACCAGTGTAACCCATACCTGCACGTAATCCTCCGATGATTTGGTAAATTGTTTCAGAAACAGCACCTTTATAAGGTGTACGTCCTTCAATTCCTTCTGGAACTAACTTTTTACCATCTTCTTGGAAGTAACGGTCTTTAGATCCTTTTTCCATTGCAGAAATTGATCCCATTCCACGGTACGTTTTAAATGTTCTACCTTGGAAGATTTCTAATTCACCTGGTGACTCTTCACAACCAGCAAGCATAGATCCTAACATTACGGCATGTCCTCCAGCTGCGATAGCTTTTACTACGTCACCAGTATATTTAATTCCACCATCAGCGATGATTGTTTTTCCTAATTCACGAGCTACTGTCGCACAGTCGTAAATAGCAGTTACTTGTGGCACCCCTACCCCTGCAACTACACGCGTAGTACAGATTGATCCAGGTCCAATACCAACTTTAACAACATCTGCTCCTGCTTCAAATAAATCACGAGCAGCTTCTCCAGTTGCTACATTACCTGCAATGATATCTAAATTAGGATAGTTAGTTCTTAGTGTTTTAACAGCATCTAATACTCCTTTAGAGTGTCCGTGAGCTGTATCAACTACAATAGCATCTACACCAGCAGCTACTAAAGCATCTACACGTTCAACTGTATCGTTTGTAATTCCAACAGATCCAGCTACTAATAAACGTCCTTTAGCATCTTTTGCTGAGTTAGGGTATTTAGCTAATTTCTCAATATCTTTAATTGTAATTAATCCTGTTAATTTTCCTTCTTCATCAGTTAAGATTAATTTCTCAATTTTATGGCTACGTAAAATTCCACTAGCTTCTTCTAAAGTAGTTTTTTCTGGAGCAGTAATAAGGTGCTCTTTAGTCATTACTTCACTAATTTTAATATCGAAATCAGTTAAGAATCTCATATCACGGTTAGTAATAATTCCTACTACTTTCATATCTTTTTCATTGTTAACAATAGGTACACCTGAAATTCTGTATTGTTGCATTAACTCTTCTGCTTCATATACTAAGCTGTCTGGTGTAAGGAAGAAAGGATCAGTTATTACTCCACTTTCCGAACGTTTAACTTTTCTTACTTGCTCAGCTTGTTCTTCAATACTCATATTTTTGTGAATAACCCCTAGACCACCTTCACGTGCCATTGCAATCGCCATTTTGTGTTCTGTTACTGTATCCATTGCAGCAGAAATAACAGGTACTGATAATTTGATTTTCTCCGTTAGACTAACTTTTAAATCAACCTTCTTAGGTAAGATATCACTTTTTGCTGGTACTAAAAGTACATCATCAAATGTTAAACCTTCTTTTTGAAATTTATTTTCCCACATTTTATTAAAATCCTTTCTTATTTTTCATCATCAGATATATTAAATTTAACTTCATTATTCTCAAGAGAAGCAATTCTACATAAAGAACAAACATTTACATTTCTCTCATCTAATAATTTTCTACCATCTTGGAAACTTTTTTCTACTAAAATACCTACACCTACTGTTTTGGCACCAGCTTTTTCTACTATTTCCATAAGACCAAGAGTAGCTTGCCCATTAGCAAGGAAATCATCGACTATAAGAACTTTATCATCTTTATTAATGAATTTCTCAGAAACTACTATAGTATTAGTTATATTTTTAGTATAGCTGTGAACTTCTGCAGTATACACATCATTATTTTTCAAAGTAGATGGCTTACTCTTTTTAGCAAATACCATCGGCACTTTAAATAAATTCGCAACCATAATCGCTGGTGCAATACCACTTGCCTCAATTGTCAAAATCTTTGTTATCTTCTCTTTTTTAAAATACTCGTAAAAAGATTCTGCCATTTTCATCATTAAACCAGCATCGATTTGATGGTTTAAAAATGAATCAACTTTAAGGACATTATTATCATAAACTTTACCATCGGTAATAACCATTTCTCTTAGTAATTCCATAACTCCTCCTATATAAACTTTGAGTAATTTTATTTATGATACCAAACTTTCATTGAAAATTCAAGAGCCTAATGAAATGTTATTCATTAAGGCTCTTTATTCATAATATTATTTTAAATTGTCTAATAAGTCAGTTATTTCTTTTTGAGAGAAATGATATTTTTCTTTACAAAATGCACAAACTAATTCTGTTGTCTCTTGTTTTGCAATATCTTCTAATTCTTCTTTCCCTAATGTTACCAAAGCATCAGCATAGCGTTCTTTAGAACATGTACATTTGAACTCAACATCGTTCTTATTTAAGATACGGTAGTTTTCTTCTCCACCAAAGATAATATTTGCAATTTCTTCTGGAGTTTTTCCTTCATGAATAAGCGTAGAAATAGGCTTAATATTACTAATTGCTTTTTCAATCTTAGTTATAGTATCACTAGTAGCATTCGGAAGTACTTGTAGAATAAATCCACCTGCAGCTATAACAGAATTATCAGTTTCTACTAATACTCCTAAAGATACTGCAGAAGGTACTTGTTCACTAGCAGCAAAGTAGTATGTGAAGTCTTCAGCGATTTCTCCTGATACTATCGGTGATGTAGTAGTATATTTTTCATTTAATCCTAAATCACGTACTACAGTGATATTTCCACCACCTACTACTCCTTTTACATCAAGTTTCCCTTGTGCATTACTTGGAATATGAACTTGCATATTTTTCGCGTATGCTGTAGTTTCTCCAAGTTCATTTGACGAAGCGTATATAGTTCCTACAGGTCCATCTCCACGCACAGCTACATCAATTCTATCTCCACTCTTAAGCATCGCTCCCATCATAGTAGTAACTGTAGCAGTACGTCCTACTGCTGCAATCGCCGTTGGATACGCATCGTGTCTTTGTCTAATTTCTTCTACTAAATCTGTAGTTTTTGTCACAAAAAATCTAATTTCATCATTAAAGGCTAATCCTCTAATTAAATAATCTTTCATTAAAATTTATTCCTTTCAAATTCTTATACTTCTATAAATTTCTTACGATTTTCTATTATACATTTAATTTCTATTATTGTCTATATATTTACGGGAGTAACTCAAAAATCGTGATTTTTTAAGAAACAAGACTTTATTGAGTCACTTTTTTAAAATTCAGGACTTTTTGGTAAACCTCGTTAACTTAACAACATCTTCTCTTATTTATTATTATAATTTCTAATAAACTCATGCATTTCAGCTACATTATCAGTAAATAATGTCCTTTGTCTATCTTCTTTAGTTAAAAACCCTTCTTCAACCATCTTATCAAAATATTGTTCTAGAAAATCATAGTATCCATCAATATTCATAAAAATACATGGTGCATCTTTTTTACCTACTCGAACCCATGAAATCACCTGTGATATTTCTTCTAATGTTCCAGGACCTCCTGGCAAAGCAACAAATACATCACCTAAGTCAACAAGCTTTTCCTTTCTTATAGACATGTCATCAACAATAATAAATTCAGTAATACCAGTATGACTAATCTCTCTGTCTACTAAAAATTGAGGCATTATACCAATAACTTCACTACTATTTTCCAAGACAGTATCAGCTATAACACCCATTAATCCAACTTTACCACCACCATAAACTAATGTGTGATTATTATTAGCAATCCACTTACCAAGTTCTTTAGCATTTTCTTTATATGCTTCATTTCTACCATTATTAGCTCCACAAAAAACAGTAATTTTCATTATTACTAGCCTCCTTTTAAATATCTAATGAGTTATCTTTATTTATTTCATGTAAAAGATTTACCTCTCTGTCTAGAGTGGTAAATCTTCAATTCTTTTCTATTCACTAATAATATTATTTCTCTTTATTCATTTTATATAATTCAATAATACCTTTTAGCGTTAATTCTTCATCAACTACGTCAACTACATCACTATATTTGGCTATAAATTTAGATAGACCACCTGTTAATACTACTTTATAATCTTTACCTAAATCTTGTTTCAGATGCTTGATAATATTTTCAAATTGACCCAAGAAACCATAGAATAATCCCGCTTGCATCTGACTAGTTGTATCTAATCCTAAAGAAGTATTTACAGCTTCAAATTCTACTCTTGGTAACTTAGCAGCTCTTGAATACAGAGCTTCTGCACTAATATTCATACCTGGACAGATAATTCCTCCACGATAATTCATATCTTCATCTACACAGTCAAATGTAGTAGCCGTCCCAAAATCCACAACAATAGCAGGTAAATAAGAACTAACTTTCGCACCAACGATATCAACAACACGATCCGCTCCAAGTTTACTACTATAAGGTTCCGGAACTTTTATTCCAGTATTAATTTCCGCCGAAACTACAACTGGTTCTTTTTCAAAATATTTTTTACTCAGTAGTTCTAGAGCAAACATCATCTTTGGAACAACACTTGAAATAACTACCCCATCAAAATCTTCAAACTTTATTCCTTTATCAATGAAGAAATTTCGAATAATAACATAAAGTTCATCTTCAGTTTTAGTATTGTCTGTGGCAATGCGCCAAGAATGAAGCATCTTATAATCACTTCCAAATACTCCAAGTACAATATTCGTATTTCCAACATCTAATGCAAAAATCATTTACAATCTCCTATGATTAACTTATTTTAACAATGATTATATTATACCACAATTATTCTAATGCAAATAGTAAAATACAAATATAATTAGAATTAGCAAATTAAACTACTCGTAAAACTAAAAAATTGTTGACTAAAACATTA
>NZ_ACDZ02000003.1 GCF_000173915.1 Gemella haemolysans ATCC 10379
ACTCAAGCACAATGAAAACTGAATATATATATTAGATCAAAAATAATTTTCTATAAAGTAAAAGAAACAGATTTACAAAACCGAGAAAAAAGTAAGTAAGTTGTAAAAACTTATTCACAAAGAGTTCAAGGAAAAGAACGAAGCGTAAAAGCTACACACGATTAAGTAGTAAAGGGCGCACGGAGGATGCCTTGGCACTAGGAGCCGATGAAGGACGTGACAAACGACGAAATGCTACGGGGAGCTGTAAGTAAGCAAAGAGCCGTAGATATCCGAATGGGGGAACCCACCGCTTTTAAAAGGGCGGTACGCGAAAGCGAGGTAACGCAGGGAACTGAAACATCTAAGTACCTGTAGGAAGAGAAAGAAAAATCGATTTCCTGAGTAGCGGCGAGCGAAAAGGAAAGAGCCCAAACCAATGTGCTTGCATATTGGGGTTGTAGGACTCTCAACAAAGTGTATGACAAAGTATAGTAGAACTAGCTGGAAAGTTAGACCGTAGAAGGTAAAAGTCCTGTATACGAAATGCTAAGTTGGCGCGAGAGAGCACCTGAGTACGGCGGAACACGAGGAATTCCGTCGGAATCTACCAGGACCATCTGGTAAGGCTAAATACTACCTAGTGACCGATAGTGAACCAGTACCGTGAGGGAAAGGTGAAAAGAACCCCGGGAGGGGAGTGAAAGAGAACCTGAAACCGTGTGCTTACAAGTAGTCAGAGCCCCTTGAGGGTGATGGCGTGCCTTTTGTAGAATGAACCGGCGAGTTACTTTATCATGCGAGGTTAAGTGGAAGACATGGAGCCGCAGCGAAAGCGAGTCTTAATAGGGCGAAATAGTATGATGGAGTAGACCCGAAACCAAGTGATCTACCCATGGCCAGGTTGAAGTTTAGGTAACACTGAATGGAGGACCGAACCAGGACACGTTGAAAAGTGTTTGGATGAGCTGTGGGTAGCGGAGAAATTCCAATCGAACTTGGAAATAGCTGGTTCTCTCCGAAATAGCTTTAGGGCTAGCCTCGTTGTGAGTTTACTGGAGGTAGAGCACTGTTTGGACTAGGGGCCCATCCCGGGTTACCGAATTCAGACAAACTCCGAATGCCAGATAAATATCAACGGGAGTCAGACTGCGGGTGATATGGTTCGTAGTCGAAAGGGAAACAGCCCAGACCGCCAGCTAAGGTCCCAAATTGTATGTTAAGTGGAAAAGGATGTGATGATGCACAGACAACCAGGATGTTGGCTTAGAAGCAGCCACCATTTAAAGAGTGCGTAATAGCTCACTGGTCGAGTGACATCGCGCCGAAAATGTACCGGGGCTAAACATACAACCGAAGCTGCGGATATAACTAATGTTATATGGTAGGAGAGCGTTCTAACATCGTAGAAGCCGAGCTGTAAGGCGAGGTGGAGAGGTTAGAAGTGAGAATGCCGGTGTGAGTAGCGAAAGATAGGTGAGAATCCTATCCACCGAATGACTAAGGTTTCCAGAGGAAGGCTCGTCCGCTCTGGGTAAGTCGGGACCTAAGGTGAAGCCGAATGGTGAAGCCGATGGACAACAGGTAGAAATTCCTGTACCACCAAATATCGTTTGAGAGAAGTGGGGACAGAGGAGGCTAATTGATCGTCCTGATGGAATAGGACGTCTAAGCACAAAGGTTGAGTAGTAGGCAAATCCGCTGCTCGTAAGACTGAAGTGTGATGGGGAGCGAAATATAGTAGCGAAGTCAATGAAGCCAAACTCTCAAGAAAAGCCGCTATCGAGATAAGAGGTGCCCGTACCGCAAACCGACACAGGTAGTTGGGAAGAGAATTCTAAGGTGAGCGAGAGAACCATCGTTAAGGAACTCGGCAAAATGACCCCGTAACTTCGGGAGAAGGGGTGCCTACGAGAGTAGGCCGCAGTGAATAGGCCCAAGCGACTGTTTAACAAAAACACAGGTCTCTGCAAAACCGTAAGGTGAAGTATAGGGGCTGACGCCTGCCCGGTGCTGGAAGGTTAAGAGGAGTGCTTAGCGTAAGCGAAGGTATGAATTGAAACCCCAGTAAACGGCGGCCGTAACTATAACGGTCCTAAGGTAGCGAAATTCCTTGTCGGGTAAGTTCCGACCCGCACGAAAGGCGTAACGATTTGGGCACTGTCTCAACGGTGGACTCGGTGAAATCATAGTACCTGTGAAGATGCAGGTTACCCGCGACAGGACGGAAAGACCCCATGGAGCTTTACTGTAGCTTGATATTGAATTTTGATGCAGTATGTACAGGATAGGTAGGAGCCAGAGAATCATGCACGCCAGTGTATGAGGAGGCGTTGTTGGGATACTACCCTTGCTGTATTGAAATTCTAACCCTCGGCGTAGAAGACCGGGAGACAGTGTCAGGTGGACAGTTTGACTGGGGCGGTCGCCTCCCAAAGAGTAACGGAGGCGTTCAAAGGTTCCCTCAGAATGGTTGGAAATCATTTGCAGAGTGTAAAGGCACAAGGGAGCTTGACTGTGAGACCTACAAGTCGAGCAGGTGCGAAAGCAGGACTTAGTGATCCGGTGGTTCCGCATGGAAGGGCCATCGCTCAACGGATAAAAGCTACCCTGGGGATAACAGGCTTATCTCCCCCAAGAGTCCACATCGACGGGGAGGTTTGGCACCTCGATGTCGGCTCATCGCATCCTGGGGCTGTAGTCGGTCCCAAGGGTTGGGCTGTTCGCCCATTAAAGCGGTACGCGAGCTGGGTTCAGAACGTCGTGAGACAGTTCGGTCCCTATCCGTCGTGGGCGTAGGAAATTTGAGAGGAGCTGTCCTTAGTACGAGAGGACCGGGATGGACGTATCAATGGTGTACCAGTTGTCACGCCAGTGGCATAGCTGGGTAGCTAAATACGGAAGGGATAAGAGCTGAAAGCATCTAAGCATGAAGCCCCCCTCGAGATGAGATTTCCCACGGATATTAAGACCCCTTGAAGACGACAAGGAGAATAGGTTAGGAGTGTAAGCACGGTAACGTGTTCAGCTGACTAATACTAATAGGTCGAGGACTTAATCAAGTGAAAGTTCTTTAGAAAAGTAACTGTTGACAAATAGAAAAAAGATGATATAATATGTATATGAAGTTTTCGTCTGGTGGCGATAGCGAAGAGGACACACCTGTACCCATACCGAACACAGAAGTTAAGCTCTTTAGCGTCGAATGTAGTTGGGCTTACGCCCTGTGAGACTAGAACGTTGCCAGACTTTTGAGGTCTAGTGCTAATGCATTAGACTTATTATTCCACAGTAGCTCAGTTGGTAGTAGCATCTGACTGTTAATCAGAGGGTCGCAGGTTCGAGTCCTGCCTGTGGAGCCATTTTTTGGCCCGTTGGTCAAGTGGTTAAGACACCGCCCTTTCACGGCGGTAACACGGGTTCGAATCCCGTACGGGTCACCATTTGAACGGAGGTTTAGCTCAGCTGGGAGAGCACTTGCCTTACAAGCAAGGGGTCAGCGGTTCGATCCCGTTAACCTCCACCATTTTTAATAAGCCGGGAAGATAGCGAAGAGGCTAAACGCGGCGGACTGTAAATCCGCTCCTTCGGGTTCAGTGGTTCGAATCCACTTCTTCCCACCATTCTTAATATTATTGGGATATAGCCAAGCGGTAAGGCAACGGACTTTGACTCCGTCATTCCCCTGGTTCGAATCCAGGTATCCCAGCCATGAGCCATTAGCTCAGTTGGTAGAGCATTTGACTTTTAATCAAAGGGTCGAAGGTTCGAGTCCTTCATGGCTCATTAATTGAATAAAAGGCTAATTATTTAGCCTTTTATATTTTTGGCCCGTTGGTCAAGTGGTTAAGACACCGCCCTTTCACGGCGGTAACACGGGTTCGAATCCCGTACGGGTCATCTTAACCTAGTCGTAACTTTTGTTACGACTTTTTTTATTTAAATAGTAAACTATATAAAGAATGGTCATTAGAATTTAAATTCTAATGACCATTTAACTTTATTTTTTTAGTTCTTTTGATGTAAAACTTAGAGGTAATACTTCTTCAAAGAAGTTATATACAGCGTAGGTATTTTCAGAAGTACCTAAGATTAATTCAAAATCTTTATCTGCAAATTCAGAAATTACTTGTCGACAAACTCCACAAGGTGGACAATAATTTTCTAAATTACCATTAGGACCACCTACTACTGCGATTTTTTTAAATTTTGTAACGCCTTCACTTACAGCTTTAAAAATTGCTGTTCTTTCTGCACAGTTTGTTGGAGAATAACTAGCATTTTCAATATTACAACCAGTATAGATTTTTCCATTTTCAGCTAATATTGCTGCACCAACTTTAAAGTTAGAGTATGGAACGTAAGCATATTTTGTTGCTTCGATTGCTGCTTTTACTAATACTTCATTGATATCTTCTTTGATTTTGTTGTTTTGTTCTATTAATTTGAATATTGTATCGGCAACACCGCCTTCAGAATTTGTTTTTTCCGTTACGTATTTAGCTTGTTCTTTTAATTTTATATTACCATTTTTCATAGCAACGCTGTAGCCAACAATATCTAGCATAGCCTGATCGTTAAGATTATCTCCAATTGCTACAGCATTTTCTAAGTTGATGCCATAAATTTTAGCTATTTCTTTTAAGGCTGTTCCTTTAGTGGCATTTTTATGCATTATTTCTATATTATTTGCACCAGATGATGTCACACTTATACTTGTATTTTCTGATAATAGTTTGGCAGCATTTTCTAGTTTCGATATATCATTAGATATTGCTATTATTTTGATGGGGGGATTTTCTTTTTCGTTAAGGTATAATTCTATATTTTCTACTTCTGTAATGTATCCCACTTCTAGCTTTTGTTGTGCTTCTGCACGTAAATGCTCAACATCTGGTTCATAGCCATTAGACCTAATTAAATCTATATATGCATTTGTATCAGTTTCTATACTTGTTGTGTATATAGTATTTTTTGTATAAAGTTGATAACTTATGTCAAAACTTTTCAATATTTCAATTGTATAGTATAAATCTTTAGGTAACATTGGTGTAATACTTATGATATTACCATTTTTATCATAGACTATACCACCATTAAAACTAATCACATCACAATTAATATTTTCTTCATTTAAAGCTGGTAAAGCTTCATAATAGGCTCTTCCAGTCGCAACAACAAATTCTATTCCTTGGTTTTTGGCGAAATTAATAAGTTTTACATTTTCTTTAGGAATTTTATGGTTATGATTCAATAAAGTTCCATCCATATCACTAGCTATTAATTTAATCATAAAATATTTAGAAATACGATCGTAAATCGTATTTTTCCCCTTTCTTAAGTGTAATTTGATTATAACATATATACATAAATATTGTAAGTGAGTATTGGAAATTGCATTAGTGTTGAGTTCAATTTCTATTATTAATTGTGTATTTATGATAAGATAGAAGGTAACTATACTGTTTGTAGAAAGTGATGTAATATGATAATTAAAGATATAATAAAAAATAATAATTTAGAAGAATTATTTGCTAATGTAAAAATTGGTATAGAAAAAGAAGGACAACGTGTTTTAGAAAATGGGGAGATAACAAAAACTGATCATCCAAAAATATTTGGTGTAAGACACGAGCATCCTTACATTCAAACTGATTTTGCTGAATCACAGGTTGAGTTGATAACAACACCAGAAAATAATGAAAAAGATGTTTTAAGGGTTTTAAATGCTATACATGAAGTAACTTTAAAAAACCTACCAAAAGATGAATATATTTGGCCTTTAAGTATACCAGCTATACTACCTAATGAAGAAGATATAAGGGTTGCACAATTTGAAAAGCAGTTTGATATAGAGTATAGAGAGTATTTAGTAAAAAAATACGGTAAGTATAAACAAATGGTTTCGGGTATTCATTATAATTTCCAACTTGACGATATGCTGATGAAGAAAATTGCTGAAATTACTCAGGAGGATATAGTAAAGATAAAAAATGATGTTTATTTAAAACTTGCTAGACAATTTTTAAGATATCAATGGCTTTTAATTTATCTTTTAGGTGCTTCACCTTTAGCAGAGGATAAATATTTTACAGATGGTATAAAACCAACTGATTTTGTAAGAAGTTTAAGAACTAGCAGATATGGTTATGTAAATGAAGAAGATATTAAAGTATCATATAGTTCGTTAGAAAGATATATTAAAGATATAACAGGATATGTAGAAAATAAACAATTAATAGCTGAAAAAGAATTTTACTCTAGTGTTCGTTTTAGAGGTGCAGATACTATAAAAAAATTTCCGGAACAAGGAATTAAGTATATTGAATTTAGATTATTTGATTTAAATCCATTTGCACCATTTGGTATTTTAGAAAAAGATATTAGATTTGTACATTTATTCATAAAAACTCTGGTTTGGTTAGAAGAAGAGGATAAAAATACTTCTGAATCTTTAGGATATGAATACAGTGAAAATGTAGCTCTTTCTCATCCACTGGAAAAAGTTAAGTATGAAGAAGAGGGACTATGGTTACTAAATCAAATGAAAGACATGGTAGGGAAAGTAGGTCTACTAGAAAGTGATATTGAATTAATAGATGAAAAGATTGAAGAATTAAAAAATCCTGAACTTACAATAGGAGCTAGACTTTTAAAAGAATATCAAAAAGAAAATGATATGGCTAAAGTAGGAATGAAGTTAGCTAAAGTTTATAAAGAGGATGCTTTAAGAGAATATTATTCATTAAGTGCATATTCTAATATGGAACTGTCTACACAAGCTGTAATTGAAGATGCAATAAAAAACGGTATTAAAGTTACTGTTATTGATGAAAATGATCAGTTTATTCGTTTAGAAAGTGAGGGGAGAGTAGAATATGTAAAAAATGGAAATATGACAAGTAAAGATAGTTATATTTCTCCGCTAATTATGGAAAACAAGGTTGTTACCAAAAAAGTATTAGCAGAAAAAGGTTTTAGAGTTCCAAAAGGCTATGAAGTTTCTACTTTAGAAGAGGCATTACAAAAATTTAATTATATAAAAAATAAACCAATTGTAATAAAACCTAAGAGTACTAATTTTGGCTTAGGAATAACTATTTTTAAAAAAGGAACTAGTTCAGTAGAAAACTATTCTAAAGCTATAAATTTTGCTCTTAAAGAAGATAAAGATATACTTATTGAAGAGTTTATTGAGGGGACAGAATATAGATTCTTTGTTATTGAAGGAAAAACTGAAGCTGTATTATTAAGAGTACCTGCAAATGTTGTGGGTGATGGTAAACATACAATAAGGGAATTGGTTGAACAAAAAAATTCGGATTCGCTAAGAGGAGATGCAAAGAAAACTCCTCTGAAAAAAATTGAACTTGGAGAAATTGAAAAACTTCAATTATCTGAACAAGGATTAAATTTTGATTCTATATTAGCTGTGAATGAAGTAGCATACCTTAGAGAAAATTCAAATATCAGTACAGGTGGAGACTCTGTAGATATGACGGATGAGGTTCATGATAGCTATAAAGAGTTAGCTGTTCGAATATCTGATGCTATGATGGCTAAGGTTTGTGGTGTAGATTTAATAATTTCAAATATAAAAGAAGAAGTTAGTGCAACTAATTATGGAGTTATCGAAGCTAATTTTAATCCTATGATGATGATGCATATTTATCCACATTCAGGTAGATCTAGAAGATTATCGCTAAATGTATTAAAAATGCTATTTCCAGAAAAGAATATAAAGTAAATTATTTAAATGATAACATAATAACGTAACGTGTCAATAGACTGTTGCGTTATTATTTTTTACTATACTATAAAATAAAAAAATGATTGTAATCTCATGAAAGTATGAAAAAAATATTTTCATAATATATTTTTAAAAATAAAAATTAATATAACGAACAGGAGAAATATAATAAAATTCACCTTACATAAGTTAATTAAACTGTTTTATATAGACATCGTAAAAAAATATATATAACATATTAAAAACAAAAATATGGAAATCGATTGCATTGTTTGTAAAGTAGGAAACTAAAACATTTACAAAAAAAATAATAAATGATATAATCTATTTGTATGCAAAGGTATACACGTCATAATTAAATAAGAATTAAATAAAAGGAGGTACTAAGATGGTAGGAATTATCATCGCGAGTCACGGTGAATTTGCTGCAGGAATTAAACAATCAGGTTCTATGATTTTTGGTGAACAAGAAAAAGTAGAAGCAGTTGTATTTATGCCAAGTGAAGGACCAGAAGACTTGCAAAGAAAACTTCAGGAAGCTATTGCTAAAGTAGATTCTGAAGAAATTCTTTTCCTTGTCGATCTTTGGGGTGGAAGTCCATTTAACCAAGCTAACAAGTTATTTGAAGAAGCACCAGAGAAGAGAGCAATCGTAGCAGGATTAAACTTACCAATGCTTATCGAAGCATATGCTAGTAGATTCACTATGACAACAGCTCACGAGATTGCAAAAGCAATCACACCAACAGCTATTGATGGAGTTAAAGTTCGCCCTGAAGAACTACAACCAAAAGCAGCAGTGGCTGAAAGTACAACAGCTGCACCTCAAGGAGAAATTCCTGAAGGTACAGTACTAGGAAATGGGAAAATAGAATTTGTATTAGCCCGTATCGATACTCGTCTACTACATGGACAAGTTGCTACAAACTGGACAAAAGCAACTCATCCAAACAGAATTATTGTAGTTTCAGATTCAGTATCAAAAGATGAATTACGTAAAAAACTTATTGAGCAAGCAGCTCCTCCTGGAGTACGCGCACACGTAATTCCATTAGATAAACTTGTTCAAGTTTATAACGATCCAAGATTTGGTGATACAAAAGCGTTACTATTATTTGAAACACCACAAGATGCACTTGCAGTAATTGAAAAAGGAGTAGAGATTCCAGAATTAAATATCGGATCTATGGCCCACTCAGTTGGTAAAGTTCAAATTAACAATGTATTATCATTAGATCAAGAAGATGTAGAAGTATACAAAAAACTTCATGATTTAGGTGTTAAATTTGATGTTCGTAAAGTATCTAACGATTCTCCATCAGATTTATTCAAACTTATTGAAGCTAAATCAAGTGAAGGTTTAAAATTATAATTTAATAGAAATTAGGAGGACACTATGGAATTTAGTATTCTAACAGTTATATTAGTCCTAATTGTTGCATTATTAGCTGGTATGGAAAGTATCTTAGACCAATTCCAATTCCATCAACCAATTATTGCTTGTTCATTAATCGGTTTAGCAACAGGACATTTATCAGAAGGTATTATTTTAGGTGGAGCTCTTCAATTATTAGCACTTGGATGGGCTAATATTGGGGCAGCGGTTGCTCCAGATGCAGCGTTAGCATCAGTAGCATCTGCTATTATTTTCATTAAAGCTGGAGATTTCTCAGCTGAAGGACGTATTATCGCTATCGCAACAGCTGTTACATTAGCTACAGTTGGTCTTGTACTTACAATGGTTGTTCGTACACTATCAGTAGTTATTGTTCACCGAGCTGACCACGCAGCAGAGCAAGGGAACTTCCGTGGAGTTGAATTTTGGCACTACGTAGCACTTGCAGCTCAAGGATTACGTGTTGCTATTCCAGCGGGGTTATTAATGTTCATTCCATCATCAGTAGTTCAAAAAGCACTTGAAGCCTTACCAAAATGGTTCACTGAAGGTATGGCAATCGGTGGAGGAATGGTAGTTGCAGTTGGTTTCGCAATGGTTATCAACTTAATGGCAACTAAAGAAGTATGGCCGTTCTTCTTCTTAGGATTTGCATTAGCACCAATTAGCCAATTAACACTTATCGCAACAGGTATCATTGGATTATGTTTAGCTATTATTTACCTAAACCTTTCTAAAAACAAAGGTGGCGGTGGTGGAAATACTTCATCTGGAGACCCACTAGGCGATATCTTAAACGATTATTAAAAAGGAGGAACAACAAAATGTCAGAGAAAAAAATTACATTAAGTAAAAAAGATCGTCGTAGCGTTATGTTACGTTCTCAGTTCCTTCAAGGTTCATGGAACTATGAACGTATGCAAAATGGTGGTTGGGCATTTGCTTTAATCCCAGCGCTTAAAAAATTATATCCAAACAAAGAAGATGCTACTCAAGCATTAAAACGTCACTTAGAGTTCTTTAACACTCACCCATATATTGCAGCACCTATTCTAGGGGTTACACTTGCTTTAGAAGAAGACAAAGCAAATGGAGCTGATATTGATGATGCAGCAATTCAAGGGGTTAAAGTTGGTATGATGGGACCATTAGCAGGTATTGGGGATCCAGTATTCTGGTTTACAGTTCGTCCTATTCTTGGAGCTATCGCAGCTTCATTAGCAACTGGTGGTTCAATTATTGCACCATTATTCTTCTTTATCGCATGGAACTTAATCCGTATTGGATTCTTATGGTATACACAAGAATTTGGTTATAAAAAAGGTTCTGAAATTACAAGTGACCTTTCAGGTGGTATTTTACAAACAATTACAAAAGGAGCTTCAATCCTTGGTATGTTCGTAATGGGTATCTTAGTTCAACGTTGGACTAATATCAGCTTCCCATTAGTTGTTTCTAAAGTACAATTAGATGAAAAAGCATTTATTCACTTCCCAGAAAAAGGTACACATATTACTGGTGAAGTACTACAAGATATTGTTACAAAAGCAACAAGTGGAAAATTCTCACTAACACCAGAAAAAGTTACAACATTACAAGATAACTTAAATCAACTTATTCCTGGATTTGCTGCGTTATTATTAACATTCATATGTATGTGGTTATTAAAACGTAAGGTAAGCCCAGTGGTAATAATCTTCGGATTATTTGCTTTAGGTGTAATTGCTCACGTAGTTGGTGTAATGTAATAAAGTTTAGGAAGTTGAGTCTAAATGGTCTCAACTTCCTTTTTAAAATTAATTATGAAAAATCTATAGGAGGTGTAGGGAATGGTGATGTCTATGAATAGTAAGGTGGTATACACAACTAAAGCTAATTGCCTTACAGGTTCAATAGGAAATAAGCATGGTGATGTAATGTTAGGGGATAAAGCTTTTGAATTCTATAATCATAGAAATACAGAGGATTATATTCAAATACCATGGACGGAAATAGATAAAGTTAGAGCTCAAATGTTTTTTAGAGATAAATATATCAGAGGATTTTTTATAGATACTAAAAGTGCAGGAAGTTTTAACTTTATTGTAAAAAATTCTGGAAAATGTTTAAAAGAAATGAGAGAATTTATAGGAAATGATAAGATAGTCAGAAATAAACCTATATTATCTTTTAAAAATTTATTCAAGAAAAAAGATTAGTACTTTGATATTAATCTTTTTTTTTTTTTTGAAAATAATAATATGAAAACGTAATGTAAAATAAATTTTTTCTTGCATTTTCATATATTTTGTATTAAACTATAATTGAAAATAAAAATCAGTATTATAACAGCTTGATGTTGTACTATAAAATTATAAAAAAGAGGTATATCAATGAAATTATCTGCAAATTCACCTACGCGAAAGCAAGGAATTCTCATGTTTACTATCCTAATTGCTGCATATGTAGTATTTGCTACTAACTGGGTAGCAGGATCAAATTTATCAAAACAAATCACAGATTATTACTTTAATGGAGAAAAGGTTTCTCCTATAATTTCAGAAGTAGTAAATTATACAATAACTATAGCAAGAATTATTGCTAATCTACTTGCTGCGTTTATTTTAATTAAGTTACATCCGAAAAAGGCTGCAATATTAGCATTATTTTGTCTATGTTTTTCATTCTTTGCCATCTTTACCCACAACTACTGGTTATATACTTTCTCTAGGATGATTATGGCATTTGGAGGATCAATGATAATTGTATTTATAAACTCCTTTGTGGCCAAGTTTATACCGAATGATAAGAAAATAATGACTAGTGCAATTATCACCGCTGCATACAATGTTGGAGCTGCATTAGTTGCTATCTTATTCTTATTATTTAAAGAGCATTTTGTAGAAGATTGGCGTTATACTATGATAGGATTTAGTATTTTTAGTATAATTCTATTTATTTGTTGGTTAATGTTCTCTCATGATTTTGAACCAACAATTACTTGGAAACACCCAAATTATTTTGTTTATAAATTATTGATTGAATCAAAAGAAATATTACACGAAGAAGATGCTAAAAAATATACTTATGCTGATGGTTTTAAAGATAAATTTATCTATGTATTTTCATTAGGTTTTGGTGGATTTTTATTTCTTTATGTTATGCCGTTAGTATCACTACCTAGAGTTGTAGCAGAACATGCTCATAATACAAGTTTTAAACCAGAATTTATGATATTAACTGTAACACTTGGTGGAATAATTGGAACTTTATTTAGCTTAATGGTTACTAGAAAATTAAACTTTAGAAGAAAACCATTTTTAATTTCTCATGGAGTATTGATGATAGGATTCATGGCATTAGGACTAGCTTTCGTATCTACTAATGTTGTATTATCATATGTAATGTTTAGTTTATCAGGATTTTTTATGTATTCACAATATCCAGTATATTTAAATCTTCCATATGAGTTACCAAATATGAATTCACAAAGATTAACAATAATGTTTGGAATATTTTGGGCTTTTGGATATGCAATTTATACATTATTTAACTTTACTTGGAGTTTAGTTTTAAATCATTTTGGGTATAATTCGTCAATAATATTCTATTTACTAGGAAGTTTAATTTATATCATTTTTGTATTTACATTCCCAGAAACAAGGCCGAAAAAATAACAAAAGAATCTTTAGAGGTAATAGCTATCTCTAAAGATTTTTTAATAATCTATGATGGAAAATATAATTTTGTAAAAATAGGATATTTTCAAGATAAAATAAAAGTATCAATATTAGTTTGATTTTAACAAAACAGTATATAATATATTTAATGTAAATTAGTAGGATGCACATAAAAATTTTGATAAATTATCAAAAAAATAATATAGTAGGAGTGAAATAATGAGTAAAATAAAAAAAACAGCATTAATAGGAGTTGTAGGAGCGTCTGCTTTGACTGTAGGATATTATACTTTTCTTAAACCAAGTATACAAACTACACCGGCAAATCAAAAGACACAGAATACTAACCAAGTCGGAAATAAAGAATCAAAAAATACAACTAATAATACATCTTCTTCAACAAAAGAAGGTGTAGCATACAAAGATGGTACTTATACAGGAGCGGTTACGAAAACAACCAAAGGGGATTTCCAAGTAAGTGTAGTCGTTCAAGGTGGGAAAATAGCCAATGTTAATGTACTTCTTCAGCCAGATGAAGAATTTTCGCAAAGTATTAATAAGACAGCACTTCCTAAATATATTGAAGAAGCAATAGATGCTCAAAGTAGTGATATTGCATTGGTTTCTGGAGCATCTGAAACATTCAAAGGATTTAAAGGTTCTTTACAAGATGCATTAAATAAGGCTAAATAAAATGTTTAAGTTTAAGACCTATGTATTGAAAAGAATGAATATGCCTTTCACAATAGCCTTTGTTAGAGTTGATTTTGATGAAATGTTAATAGATGAGTTGAATCAGGTTGTAAATGATATTGATAAATATTTGAAAAATGTGGAAGAGAAATTCTCACCGTTTTTACCGGATAGTTTAGTTAGCAGACATACTGATTTAGGTGAAGAATTACAGGATACCTTTTTTGATTTGGAATATCAAGAAGTCTACAGTAGGTCTATAATCGCAAAAAAAGAAACTCAAGGTTTATTTGATCCATTTTATGATGGAAAATATAATCCAACAGGATTTGTGAAAGGTTGGGCAATAGAAAATGCCTTTATGAAATATATAAAGCCGCTTATTGATAATAATATAATAGAAGCAGGAGCTATTAATGGTGCCGGAGATATACAGGTTGGTACTAGACTTGATAGTGATTTTTCTTGGGAAATCGGGATAGAGAATCCTGAAAACAAGGAGAAAATAATTGCTAAGTATAGTATAAAAAATGGAGCTGTGGCAACTTCGGGTCTTAGTAAAAAAGGCCAACATATTAAAAGTGATAATGATATTAATTATGTTCAAGTCACGGTAGTTGGAACATATCTATCAGATGTTGATGTATTAGCAACTGCAGGAGTAGTTTCTGATGAGAAAATTTGGAGTGAAATAGTAGAAAGTAAATTGTTAACAGGGATTTTGTTAACAAAAAAGGGAATAAAAAGAGTTTTTGAGGAAGGAAAAATAATGGATGTTGAGAGAACATAGATTTATATTTAATATGATTTGGTTAATAGTATTGTTAACAATACCTTTACCATTAATAGTAACAATAGGAAATGGTTTGCCAGAGGTTTTTGGGAGTAGAGTACTAGCAATTAATTTAGGAGTATTTGCTTATTCATGGATGCTATCAGCAATTTTTCTATCTTCACAGCCAAAATGGTTAGATAGAATAATAGGATTACCGGATATGTATATAATTCATGGAGTAACTGCAATTTTTGCTGTAATCTTTATGTACTTACATGATCAATTGTTGAAATCATCGGGGCTTATCTCTTTAACAGGTGAATGGGCAATGTATATTTTTATGGCAGTAATCATATATTCACTTGTTTTTATGGCTGGTTGGTTAACATCAAGAATAAGTATCTTAATGAGAATCAAAAAAATGTTAGAAAAAAACTTTAAACATGAGTTATCTATGTGGATACATAGACTTAATTTAATAGCTGCATTATTAGCTTTTTTACATGTCCTTCTGATTCCATATATAAGAAGTATAGTACCATTTACTATTTTGGTTGTTTTATACACTGTAATTGCATTCGGTTCTTATGGACACTATGCATATAATAAGTATATAAATGTACAAGTAGGCCTTTTAAAAAATGTCAGAAAAGTAGATTCAAATATTACGGAGTTAACAATTGCCACTAGTAAATCAGTTTTAAGAAAAATAGAAGCGGGTGATTTTGCATTTATTTCATTCCCTAATATAAAGGGGATGAAGGAGCCACATCCATTCTCTATATTGAATATCCCAGAACGAGATGGCTATGTTCAGATGTCAATTGAAGGTGTAGGAGATTTCACAAAAAATCTTCCTAATTTAGAGATTGGAGAAAAAGTTAATCTAACTAGAGGATATGGTGTGTTGAGTTCAATGATTGAAAAGTCAGGTAAGAATGAAAAGTTTGTTCTTATTGGTGGAGGAATTGGAGTTGTTCCTTTACTTGGATTAGCAGATAAATTTGATAATAAAGATATAACATTCTTATATACTGTGAAAAAGGATAAAAAACTTTTATATCAAGAAAAATTTAAGTTATGGAATGAAAGAAGTAATTTTGAATCATATTCTCAAAATGGAAGATTCACAACAGATCAGTTAGAGAAATATTTGCCGGTTGGTAAAGAGTATAATTATATAATTGCTGGTCCAATGGTGATGAATATAGCATATGAAAAAATGCTGAAGGAAAAAGGTATAAAGAAAAATAGAATATTCTATGAAGGTTTCAATTTCTAGAAGTTTTAAAAGATTGTAATACGAAAAGATGTATTACAATCTTTTTTATTAGAGTGCAGTGATATTTTTTATTTTTAAATTATTGTATTAGATAAATTATAATGATACAATGTACTATGATAAAAAAAGAAAAATAATTAGGAGAGGAGGATATTTTTGAAGAAAATAGCAGTTGTTTTAATACGAAAAAGTTCAAAAGGATTATTAGATAAGAATATAAAGTTATTCTGTGGAAAGCCACTATGTTTTTATACAATTGATGTAGCTATAGATAGTAAGAAATTTGATGAGATATGGATATCCTCTGATTCAGAAGAGTATCTTAATTTATGTGAATATGAGTATGGAAAAAAATGCAAATACATAAAACGTACAAGCGAAGTTTCTCTTGATTCTTCTACAACTTTTGAAACCTTAGAATTTTTATTTAAAGAAATTAAAGAGGATTTTATTTTTATGAATTTGCAAGTAACTTCTCCACTTAGAAGAGCAGAACATATACATACAGCATTTGATTTATTTAAAGATTGTGATCATCTTGTGTCATTTACTAAACCTAGAGTTAGTAAAAGTTTGTTTATGAATGAGCAAAAAGGATATTTAGCTCCTTCTTGTCATGGTGGAAATTATAGGAGACAAGATGAACCGTACTATATATATCCTAATGGATCTATATGGATGTCGACAAAGAATAATTATTTAAAGGATAAAACTTTTTATACAAATAAAACGAAAGTCTATAAGATGGATAAAATATATAGTTATGATATTGATGACGAATTAGATTTTGAGATTTGCGAAAATTTATATAGAAACTATATAAAATAATAAAAAGAATC
>NZ_ACDZ02000004.1 GCF_000173915.1 Gemella haemolysans ATCC 10379
ATAGCAAAGAATAATACTAGGCATATTGAAAAAAAGATGGAACTAATATATTTGAATAAAGTTTTCATCTGTTGTTAAAACTCACTTTCATTATTTTTTATAATAGTTATATAATCTAATCTTATTTTGTAGTTAAATGATAATTCAAATGCAGTTTCTTCGAATTCAAACCCTTTCGGTTCCGAAGTTGTTCACGATTCTTTTTATATATTACCGTCTTGTTTGTTTTGTTGCTCTATTTGTACGAGCAGCATTGTTTGCAGTTGTTCTACCTGCTGTTTGTCTTTGAGTTTGAGCGGCAACAGCACTATTTGTTCTATTAGTAGAATTTGTTAAAGAGTTGAATACTGTTGTAAGAGCAGAACGGCTATCACGTTGTTTTTGAGCGATAGCAGCTTGATAAACAGCATCTCTATCTGTACCTGCGTACATATAGTCAGTTTCTGTATTTCTTTCCTTAGCATACTCTACACCATTTTTTGTTTCAATTCCTGCAGGTTTTTCAAAGGCAGCAGGTACTTGTTTATCTGAAACTTTTTTCATTACATCTGCCATAATCACCTGTGTAGTTTTCGCTTGTTCTGAAGACAATGCTTTTGCAGCTGAGTCTACTATATCAGCTCCTTGCCAAACGGCAACTGTATAGTCAGTTGTGTAACCAATCATCCAACTATCTTTAGTAGAGTTTACAACATCTATACCATAATTATAGTAAGCAGAATCATCGAATGTACTTGAACCAGACTTACCTGCCATATCAAAGTTAGCCACTTTACCGTTTGGAGAAGTACCATTACTAGAAAGTACACCTTTTAACACATTTGTTATTAAATATGCAGTCTCTTCTGACATTGCTTTAACAGGTTCATCTTTAATACTAGATAGTTCTTTACCATTTGCGTTAAATACTTTAACTATTGTTGAAGGTTTATTGTAATATCCTTTATTACCGAAAGATGCGAATGCACCGGCCATTTGAAGAGTAGAAACTCCATCTACGTTTCCTCCAATAGCTGTTGTTGGTTCATCTTTTGTTACAGGTATACCTAGTTTCTCAGCGAAATGTTTAGATCTTTCGTATCCAACTGTTTCGAATGCACGAACCGCTGGAATGTTATAAGACCAAGATAAAGCAGTACTCATAGTAACTGTACCGTGGTAAAGTCTGTCCCAGTTTTGGATATAGAAATCAGTTCCAGCAATTTGATAAGGTGTATCTGAGAATGTAGTTTGAGAATCCCATCCATAATATTCTATACCAGGAGCGTAATCAATTAATGGTTTAATTGATGAACCTGGTTGAACACGGGCATCAACTGCAAAGTTATACCCCCCAGCTTTATAATTTTTTCCACCACCAATAGCTTCGATTAGACCAGTTTTTGTATCAAGAACTGATATAGCAGCTTGAGCTGCGTGAGGTGCCATCGGTGAGCTTTGGTTATCTAACATATCTTGAACATATGTTTGTAATTCTGGATTTAAGTTAGTGTATATTTTTAATCCCATTGAAAGAGGATCTTTAGTATTTTCAAAGTTTTGATTTTCTTTTAATTCTTTTGTAATTTGATCTATATATGCAGCATATTTAGGGTTATAAGTATGTTGATTTGCACGTTCTTCTTTTGTTTTTTCAACTATTCCATCCATAATAGGAGTATTGATTGCATTATTATATTCGGCTTCTGTGATTTTATCGTTGTTAAGAAGTGCATATAATACTGTATTACGACGCTCTTTTGCTTGTTCTGGATAATCGTATGGATTATACAGGATTGGTTGCTGAGGCATACCAGTTAGAAGCGCAATCTGAGGTAATGTTAATTGATTTAACTCTTTATTGTAAAAGTACTTAGCTGCTGTTTTAACACCGTATTGTCCATCAGAATAGTAAATTTTATTCATGTACATCTCTAATATATCATCTTTAGAATACCTGTTTTCCAATTTAAGAGACAGATATGCTTCTTGAATTTTTCTTTGTAATGATTTATCAGATGTTAGTAGTGAATTTTTTACTACCTGTTGTGTAATTGTACTAGCGCCTTGTTGTGCTGAATTGGAACGGATATTTACAAGTGCTGCTTTGATAAGACGAATAGGATCAATACCTATATGAGATTGGAATCTTGAATCTTCTGTTGATAGTACAGCGTCTGTAATATTTTTTGGAATATCATTTATAGATACATATTCCCTTTTTTCAGCTCCAACTGTAGCTATTAGATTAAGATTTTTATCATAAATTTCTGATGATAATGGATCTTGTAAATTAGCCTGAGTTATATCTGGAACATCTTTTAATTCTTTAGCAAAGAGTATTAAAATAGCAAAGAATAATACTAGGCATATTGAAAAAAAGATGGAACTAATATATTTGAATAAAGTTTTCATCTGTTGTTAAAACTCACTTTCATTATTTTTTATAATAGTTATATAATCTAATCTTATTTTGTAGTTAAATGATAATTCAAATGCAGTTTCTTCGAATTCACTAAGTTTTATTGATTTTCTCCCACCATTTTGTGCACGATTATAGAAAAATATGAATTTTTTAAATGGAAGTATGAATGTTTTATCGATTTTTTTAAATCTAACAATAATAAAAGTAATTCCACCGTGATTTAAAATTTTTTGCATATGTTCTATTTGATGTTCGTGAATATTATTTAAAGAAAATGATGTGGCCGAATTAGTCTCCTTAGCCTCAAAATCAATATATTTTCCGTTCCAAAGACCGTTGTAATCTGTTGTAGAAGGAGTTTTATAGAACGCTTTGGTAATCATAGCACTCGATCTGTTAGGATAATTCACTTCTACTATTTGAATTGGAATAGGTTTTTTATGAATAACTGCAATGTCATTATTTAAGTAATATTTATTCGCAAAATTAATGTCTTCTTCAAGTTCCATACCTCGATTAGAATACTTTGTTTTTTGAATGAAATTACTCTTCTTATTAGGATAATTAAACATATATCCCTCCATAAATAATTATCCTATCTATTATACTATATTCTGAAGAAAATTTGA
Source organism: Gemella haemolysans ATCC 10379 (assembly GCF_000173915.1). Lineage (NCBI taxonomy): Bacteria > Bacillati > Bacillota > Bacilli > Caryophanales > Gemellaceae > Gemella > Gemella haemolysans. The sequence continues at coordinate 3,034 of NZ_ACDZ02000004.1, forward strand.
ATTACAAATAGCTGAAAATTATCATATTTTTAGAATTTATTAATTACTAAAGTAATATTCATCTTATGAATAAAGATGGAACACTGTAATTACTTTATAATTATAGGATACCGAGGTGATATAAGATGATCATTCGGTATAAGAAAACTGTTTATGAATTTATATCAAAATGTCAAAAATTGGAGTAGAATTTATGATTAAATAGGAACAATAGAATAAAATAGCTCAACGTATAATATGAATTATTACTAATTGCTCTTTTTAAATAATTTAGTTAAAAGTATAAGGTTTTAAAGATCAATAGTTTAGATCTATATTTATATAATTATTATTCTTAATAATTCGTATTATAAAAAAATAATATTTTTTAAAAAATCATTAGATTTTATGGTATAATAATAAAGAAAATTTTAAATATGAGAGGTGGTATTGTTGTGAGACAATCAAAAACATTTATTCCGACAACAAGAGAAGTACCGTCCTCTGCAGAAGCAATTAGTCATAAGTTGCTTATTAAAGCGGGGATGGTGAAGCAGGTATCTGCAGGAGTTTATACTTACCTTCCTTTGGCTACTCGTGTAATTCAAAAAATTGAAAAAGTAATTAGAGAAGAACATAGTAAAATTGGAGCTGCAGAACTTTTAATGCCTATTTTACAATCAGATGAATATTGGAAAAAATCTGGTCGTTGGGACAAAATGGGAGAAGAACTTATTCGTGTAACAGATAGAAAAAAAGCAGGATATGCCCTAAGTCCAACTGCAGAAGAAATAGTAAGCCAAACAGTTAATAACATGGTAACTTCTTATAAACAATTACCTATGAACTTATATCAAATCCAAACTAAATTCCGTGATGAAATTCGTCCACGTTTAGGATTATTACGTTGTAAAGAGTTCATAATGAAAGATGCATACTCATTCCATGATTCACCAGAATCATTAAGAGAAACATATAAAGATTATTATCAAGCATACAGTAGTATCTTTGATAGATTTGAACTTAAGTATCGTGCAGTACAAGCTGATTCTGGTAATATTGGTGGAAGCTATACTCATGAATTCCAAGCATTAGCTGAAGTAGGGGAAGATACAATTGTTTATACTGAAGAGAGTGACTACTCAGCAAATATTGAAACTGCAGCAGTAGTTGAACAAAACTACACTATGCCTACAGGTTTCGAGAAAAAAGAACGTAGTTTATTAGAAACTCCAGATCAACAATCAATCGATGATGTTGCAGCATTTTGTGGTGTAGAAGTTAATCGTGCCATGAAAGCTTTAGCGTTAAAAGCTGATGGAGAGTTTTATTTAGTTCTTATGCGTGGTAATGATCAACTTAATGATATTAAATTCATGAAAGCTACAGGAACTTCTGAAGTTGAAATGGCTACTGAACAAGAAATTGAAGAAGTCATGGGAAGTGTAGCTGGTTACATGGGGCCATTTGGTATTAAAAACTGTAAAGTAATCGGTGATAATGCGATTAAATACATGTATAACCACAGCTGTGGAGCTAACAAAAAAGGATTCCACTATATTAACGTAAATCCAGGCGATTATGAAATCGATGCTCACTACGATCTTCGTATGATTGAAGAAGGTGATTTAGCAGAAGACTTATCAGGACCAGTTAAATTTGCTAAAGGTATTGAGGTTGGACAAGTATTCGAACTTGGTAAAGGATATTCAGAAGCTATGGATGTTACATACTTAGACGCTAATGGTCGTGCAAACCACTTCTACATGGGATGTTATGGTATAGGGGTAACACGTTGTATTTCAGCGATTATCGAACAGCATAATGATGAAAAAGGTATTATTTGGCCTAAAGAAGTCGCACCATACCAAGTGCACTTAGTATGTGTTGACGTTAAGAAAGAAGATCAAGTTAAACTTAGCGATGAGTTATATGCTCAATTAACAGCAGCAGGATATGAAGTTCTTTACGATGATAGAGCAGAACGTGCGGGTGTTAAATTTAACGATGCGGACCTTATCGGTATTCCATTACAAGTAGTTGTTGGAAAGAAAGCCGGAGAAGGAATCGTAGAAGTTAAAGAAAGACAAACTTTAGAAAAAGTTGATACGCAAGTAGTTGATGTGTTAGCTAAAGTAGAAGCATTTTATAAATAATAATTATAATCTGAATTAAAGAATGCCAATTAAAAATAAATAGTTGTTAAGAAAATAACCATTTGTTTTTAGTTGGTATTTTTAGTATAATTTAATTAAGAGTTATGATACTTTTTAAATTTAAAGTAGTATAAAAATGATTGATAAAAATGAATTCATCTTAATTTAAATATAATTAAGATGAATGAATTTTTTACATTTAATGGATGTTATAAGAATTGTTGTGGAAATTAATTTTTGTTCTCTAGTTATAAGCAGGAGAGAAGCTTAAAAATTAATAAAAGCCTAGTCAATTATACAAAAAAGTAGGAGGAATCATGAGTAATAAACATTTTTCTTTATTAGTTAAAACATTAGAATTAGAAGAACAGTTATCCAATTCAAAATTTATAAATTACTCTTTAGATAATATAGAAAAAGATAATAAAAATAAGATTTGGACGTTTAATTTTAGTGGAGAAAGTTTACCTACAGTAGAAGAATTAACAATACTTATTCAGAAATTACGAGAGAATTTCTTAGGTGATTATATTGTTAATTATCGTTTGAAGGTAAGTGCTGAAGTCACGGATGAGCAAATAAAAGAATTTTGGAAGTATATAATATTAGAAAACTTCTCAGGGATTTCTCAAGTTCTAATGGAGAGTATTTTATTTAGTGAAGTTGAAGTTAACAATGGCGTTTTAACTATGAAAATAATGGCTCCATCAATCTGGAATAACTTTATTAATGAACGAAAACAGCAAATAATAAGTAGTTATGAAAATTTAGGTATTACAATTAAAGATATTATTCCTAATTTTTCTAGGACTGATGTTGAAGCGGTACTGGAGAGTCAAGAAGAAAAAATTTCCCAGGAAATCGTTAAGTTAGAGGAAATAGAGAAAAAAGAAGCGGAACGAAAACCAAAAGAACCTGAAAGAAAATTTGTTGCCTTTGGAGGTGGCGGTGGAACTCGATATGGTCAAGAGATTCGCGATGAGGATATTGTAGAAATCAAGGATGTTGTTGGATATGCTGGAGATGTAACTATAATGGCTCAGGTTTTCGGGACTGAAGAGATTGTTCACAGAAATGGTTCTAGTCAGTATCGTTTAAAACTTACAGATTATAGTGATTCTATAATACTAAGATTATTTGGTAATAACCCTAATTCAAAATTCCAAAATAAACGTAAGAGTGAACTAATCGATTTAGTAAAAGGAATTAAGAAAGGTCAATGGCTTAAAATCCATGGAGCTGTAAGTAATGATCCTTATTTAAGAGACACAATCATTGAACCTAAGTCTATTGAGGTTGCTCATAAAGAAGAGAAGAAAGATAATTACAGTGGAAGAAAGAGAATAGAGCTAAATACTCATACGAAGATGAGTCAGCTTGAAGGGATTTCTTCAGCAAAAGAATACTTATCTCGAGCTATAGATTGGGGACATGAAGCCATTGCTTTTACAGATACGTATGGTGTTCAAGCATATCCTGAGATTTGTTTAAGTTCAAAAGGTAAGGATATTAAACCAATCTATGGGTTAAATGCCTTTATCATGGATGATAGTATTACTGCTACGACAAACCCGAAAGAACTTAAATTAAAAGATGCTACGTATGTCGTATTCGACGTTGAGACTACGGGTCTTTCAGCAGAACGTGATAGATTAATCGAGATTGCTGCGGTTAAGGTGAAAAATGGAGCAGAAATAGACAGTTTTGAAAGCTATATTAATCCACAAAGACCTATTTCTGAATTAATTACTCGTTTAACTAGTATTACTAATGATGATGTTAAAGATGCTCCACTTGAAAAAGAAGTAATGACTAACTTTTATAATTGGTTAGATAAAGATGATATATTAGTAGCCCACAATGCGAAGTTTGATCTTGGATTTCTAGATACTTGTTTTGAACGACTAGGTTTAGAGAATAAAAACAATGCTAGTATAGATACATTATTCGTCTCTCGTGCTGAAAATAAAGAAGCGAAAAGACACGGTCTTAGCAATTTAGCTAAACTATACAAAGTTCGTTTAGTTCAACACCACAGAGCGATTTACGATACTAAAGCTACGGCAGAAATCTTTGTAAAAATGCTAGATCAACTTTATGAACTTGGTATTGAATATCATAACGAAATTGATGAAAAAATTGACTTAGAACTTGCGCATAAACGTTCAAGAACATTCCCTTGTTCGATTTTAGTTAAGAATGCTAAAGGGCTTAAAGATCTATTCAGATTAGTTTCATATAGTTGTACTAAGTATTTGAATTCTGCTAAACCTACGATTCCACGTAGTTTATTAGCACAGTACCGTGAAGATTTATTAATTGGTAGTGGTAATGGTGATAATGAAGTATTTGAAGAATTGTTAAATTCAAAAGAAGCTAAGGTTGAGGATATAATTGATTTTTACGATTATATTGAGATTCAACCTAAACATCATTATGCTAATTTTATAAGAAATGAAAGAATAGCAGATAATGCTGAATTAGAAGAAATTCTGAAAAAATTAATTCAGTTAGCTAAGAAAAAAGAAAAAATTGTTGTAGCGACAGGAGACTGTTATTATTTAGACGAATACCAACATGTTTACAGACAAATACTAAGATTGACTGTGAAAAGTAATCCTGGAGCGCGTGATTTAAAACCGATGGCGACACTTTTAACAACCGAAGAAATGTTAAAAGAGTTCTCTTATCTTGATGAACAATTAAGAGAAGAATTAGTTATTGATAACACTCATAAAATCAATGATATGATTGAATTAGTCGTGCCGTTAAAGGATAAACTGTATACGCCAAATATTGAAGGTGCAGCTGACGAGGTTCGTAATCTAAGTTATGATATGGCGCATAGAATATACGGTGAAGAGTTACCTGAAATAGTAGAAAAAAGATTAGAGAAAGAACTTGCATCTATTATCGGTAATGGATTTAGTGTAGTTTATTTAATTTCCCATAAACTTGTAAAAAAATCACTAGATGATGGATATCTAGTAGGTTCAAGGGGATCGGTTGGTTCATCACTTGTAGCCACAATGATGGAGATCACAGAGGTTAATCCACTAGCTCCACATTATGTTTGTCCGGAATGTAAACATAGTGAATTCTTTTTGAATGCTGAATATGCATCAGGTTTTGACCTTCCGAATAAAAACTGTCCTCATTGTGATGTTAAAATGACAAAAGATGGGCAAGATATTCCTTTCGAAACATTCTTAGGATTTAATGGAGATAAAGTACCTGATATAGATTTAAACTTCTCTGGTGAATATCAAGCAACAGCTCACAACTTCACGAAAGAAATTTTTGGTGAAGATTACGTATATCGTGCTGGAACTATTTCGACGGTAGCTGAGAAGACAGCTTATTCATTTACTAGAGATTATTATGAGAAAAATGAAATAGAGAAAAGAAGTATAGATATTGAACGTATTGCAGCTGGATGTGAAGGTTCTAAGAGAACTACTGGTCAACACCCGGGAGGTATACTAGTAGTCCCTAATGATATGGATATTTTTGACTTTACGCCATACCAATTTCCAGCTGATGATGAAACGAGTCCATGGCGAACAACTCACTTCGACTTCCACTCTATCCATGATAATATTTTGAAATTTGATATACTTGGACACGATGATCCGACTATGATTAGAAAGTTACAAGATTTGTCTGGCATTGATCCTAAAACTATAGACGTATCAGATCCTGAAGTAATGGGGATTTTCTCGACTGTTGAAGCACTAGGTGTCACTAGAGATCAAGTAGATTCAGCTAGTGGAACGTTTGGTATTCCTGAGTTTGGAACAAACTTTGTTATTCAAATGTTAGATGATACAAAACCAACTACATACTCAGAATTAGTTCAGATATCTGGATTATCTCACGGTACTGATGTTTGGTTAGGTAATGCACAAGAATTAATAAAAAATGGTACTTGTGAACTTAAAGACGTAATTGGATGCCGTGATGACATTATGGTATATTTAATTCACGCCGGTTTAGAAGAAGGTTTATCTTTCAAAATAATGGAAAGTGTAAGGAAAGGTAAAGGATTAACGGAAGACTTTGAAAAAGAGATGATAGATAAAGATGTACCAGAATGGTATATTGATTCGTGTAAAAAAATCAAGTATATGTTCCCTAAAGCCCATGCATGTGCATATGTACTTATGGCGCTTCGAATTGCTTGGTTTAAAGTGCATCAACCATTAACATACTACTGTGCTTATTATTCTGTCAGAGCTAGTGACTTTGACATTATTACAGTTGTTAAGGGAACAGAAACATTAAAAGCGAAAATAAAAGAAATAAAAACAACAGATAAAAATGAATTATCAAATAAAGATAAAGATGCTCTTGTAAGTTATGAAATTGCTAATGAGATGATGGAAAGAGGATTTACATTTTCGAAAGTTGATTTAGAAAAATCAGCAAGTCATGACTACATAATTGAAGGGAATACGCTAATTCCACCGTTCTCGATTGTTCCTGGACTTGGAGATAACGTAGCTAACAAAATTGTTCAAGCGAGAGAAGAAAAAGCCTTTTTATCAATCGAAGATTTCTCAAAACGAGGAAGTGTTTCATCTACGGTAGTAGAATACTTACGAGAAATGGGGACATTAAAAGGTCTTCCAGAAAAAGCACAATTATCTTTCTTTGATGAATTATAATTGATAGAATTATTCAATTAAAATAGTTTAAATTTAAAGATTATTCTGCAAGATAAATATAAAATTTTTGAAAGTAATTTATTTTCATTCTTGCAGAATAATTTTAATATTTCGTATTTAAATATGAGCTAATTTCCATATTACAAAAATCAAAAAATAATATTAAATATTTGTTTAAATCTAGTTTAATATTTCATGTATAGAAAAGGTATACTCTCTTAATAAAATAAATTTTAAAAATATTTATTCAAACTTTATTTATTTTTTAATTTGTGGTAGTATTATATGTGATATAAAATGTAAATATAGAGATGGAGGAAACAACTTGGAAAAAATAGTCGTTAAAGGTGGAACACCTTTAATAGGAGAAGTACAAGTTTCTGGTGCGAAGAATGCAGCTTTACCAATTTTAGCTGCAGGTTTATTAGCAACAGAGGGTACAAGTAAATTTTATAATGTTCCTAAGTTATCAGATATTAAGACAATAGGATTATTATTTGAAAGTCTAGGAGTAAAGGTAGATTATAAACCAGAAGAAAATACTTTAGAAATGGATGCAAGAAAACCATTACTAACAGAGGCTTCATTTGAATTTGTTAGTAAAATGCGTGCTTCATTTTTAGTTTTAGGACCAATGTTAGCACGTGAAGGAAGTGCTAAAGTAGCAATGCCTGGTGGATGTTCAATTGGAAGTAGACCTATAGACCAACACTTAAAAGGGTTTGAAGCACTAGGGGCTACAATTATTCAAGATGCTGGTTTTGTTGAGGCAAGAGCAGAAAAAGAATTAGAAGGAACAACAATTTTCTTTGATTTCCCAAGTGTAGGTGGTACTCAAAATGTTATTATGGCAAGTTGTTTAGCCAAAGGAAAAACTACTATTGTTAACGCGGCTCAAGAGCCAGAAATTGAGGATATGATTAACTTCTTAATTAAAATGGGAGCCAAGATTGAAGGTAAAGGAACTTCTGTTTTAGTTATTGAAGGAGTAGAAAAATTAGTAGGTACGGAATATACAGTGATGCCTGACCGTGTAGAAGCTGCTACATACATGATTGCAGCAGCAGCAACTAAAGGGGACGTACTAGTCAAAGGAGCTCCTTATAAAGATAATGTTGCCTTAGTAAGCAAGATGCGTGAAATGGGTGTTAATATAGAAGTAGTTGATGAGATGTCTATGCGTGTTAGTAATAAACTAGATAGTTTAAGACCTGTAGATGTTAAGACATTACCTCACCCAGGATTCTTAACAGATATGCAGTCTATTATGTGTGTATTAACATTATTAGCTGATGGTACTAGTACTATTACTGAGACTGTTTTTGAAAATAGATTTATGCATGTAGAAGAGCTACGCAGAATGAATGCGAAGATTAGAATTGAAGGTAGAAGTTCACTAATCGAAGGATTACCTCATTTAGAAGGAACTACTGTTAGAGCTACGGATCTACGTTCTGGAGCAGCTCTTGTCATTGCTGGTTTAATGGCTACAGGAACTACTAAAGTTATTGATATTTACCACATTGATAGAGGATATGTAGACATCGAAGAAAAAATGAGAAAACTAGGTGCAGATATTCAAAGAATAGATGAGTAGGAATTTATTATGAAATCAAATGATAAATTAGTAAGATATTTGCGAAACATAGCCTTAATGATCATTATATTTTATATAGGATTGTTATTAGGGTATACTATTTTAGGTAAGGGCAGTCTTTTCGATGCTTTAAGTTTAAAGCCGATAAGACATATTAAAGATATTATATACAATTAGGAGGAAATGAAGATGGCAAATGATTTATTTGTAGAACTTCAACAAAAATTAGAAGGGAAAAATGTACGTATCGTACTACCAGAAGCATATGATGAGCGTGTATTAGAAGCGGCTGTTAAATTAGGCGCTACTAGTTATGTTAAACCTGTGTTAGTTGGGAAAAAAGAAAAAGTAGAAGAGATTGCTAAAGGATTATCTTTAGATGCTTCTAACTTAGAAGTTATTGATCACGAAAACTACGAAAAATTAGAAGAATTAGTTGCTAAGTTTGTAGAGCGTCGTGCAGGAAAAGTAACTGAAGAAAAAGCTCGTGAATTATTAAAAGATGTTAACTACTTCGGAACTATGTTAGTATACACTGGTGAAGTTGAAGGATTAGTATCTGGAGCAATTCACTCTACTGGAGATACTGTTCGTCCAGCATTACAGATTATTAAAACTAAACCAGGTACAAAACGTACAAGTGGTGCATTCATTATGAGTAAAGAAGACAAACGTTATGTATTTGCTGACTGTGCGATTAACCCAACATTAGATGCAGAAGGTCTAGCTGAAATCGCAATCGAAAGTGCAAAAACAGCTAAAAGCTTTAACGTTGATCCAAAAGTAGCAATGTTAAGTTTCTCTACTTTAGGTTCAGCTGTTACTGAAGATACTACAAGAGTAGCAGAAGCTACTAAATTAGTTAAAGAAAATGCACCTGAATTAGCTGTTGAAGGGGAATTACAATTTGATGCTGCAGTTGTACCTTCAGTTGCTAAATTAAAAGCTCCTAACTCAAAAGTACAAGGAGATGCTAATGTATTTGTATTCCCAAGCTTAGAAGCTGGTAATATTGGATACAAAATTGCACAACGTCTAGGTGGATTTGAAGCTGTAGGACCAATCTTACAAGGATTAAACGCTCCTGTAAACGACCTATCTCGTGGATGTAATGCAGAAGATGTATACAAACTTTCATTAATTACAGCTGTTCAAGCTTTAGAAAAATAGTATTATAATTATAAAGAGGTTAACTTCGGTTAATCTCTTTTTTAGTTTTATCCGTGGCATTATTAGTAGTATTTAAAGAGTATATATAAATTTAATTTTGTTGTATAAAAATACTGTTGACTATCTTTTATTATTTTGCATGTGCTAGTCTTTATAATTGCATTTATACCAACTTTTATGGTATTATAATATGATGTATAAATATGGAGGTAAACATGGTTGCGATAGAATCAAAAGATGATTTATATGTTATAGATTTACTAGAAGATTTTGATGAATTTTATCTAGAATTAGAAAAATATGCCGAAGAAAATAGAGTACCTATTATAGATAAAATAGGGATAAGATTTTTAATTCAGATGCTTAAAGTGAAGAAAGCTAAGAATTTATTAGAAATAGGAACGGCAATTGGATATACATCTATTAAATTAGCTGAAAAAATAGGATGTAATGTCACAACTATTGAGCGTGATGATAAGATGTATAACCAAGCAAAAAACAACATAGAAAAGAGAAATCTAACTGATAAAATAACATTACTTCATGCCGATGCTTTAGAACTTCAAGATGAAGTAGTGACAAATGCCCCATATGATGTAGTATTTATTGATGGTGCTAAGAGTCAAAGTAGAAAGTTTTTTGAATTATATGAACCATATTTTGCTGAGGATGTCGTAGTTATTACGGATAATGTGCTATTCAAAGGAATGGTTGCCGATCCAAGTATTATTAAACACAGTAGAGATTTAAAACAACTTTCTAGAAAAATTAATAATTACAACGAATGGTTATTAAAACATAAAAATTATGAGAGTGTAATATTACCATTTGGAGATGGAATAACTATAACAACAAGAAAATAAAATTATAGAGCTGAGAAGTTAGTATATTTTATTAAGAGAGGATAAAAAATGACAGTAGAGTTAGTTGTAACACCGAAAAGTATTGATCATATTTATGAACTGATAAATGTAGGAGCTGATAGTTTCGTTATTGGTGAAGAAAAATATGGATTACGTCTTGCTGGTGAATTTAAAAGAGAAGAATTAAAGAAGGCTATCGAGATTATTCACCAAGCAGGGAAAAAGGCATATGTTAGTGTAAATGCAATATTCCATAATGAGCATATAGATGACCTAGTTGATTATTTACATTATTTATCAACACTAAATGTTGATGCTCTAATATATGGAGAACCAACAATTATAACAATTTTAAGAGAAGAAAATCTTGATTTTAAACTTCAATGGGATCCACATACATTAGCTACGAACTCTTTCTCATGTAATTATTGGGGGAAACGTGGAGCATATAGAACGTGTCTATCAAAAGAATTAACTATTGATGAAATTCTTGAAATTACAGGAAAAAGTGAATATGAGATTGAAGTACAAGTTCAAGGGATGCTTTGTATGTTCCAATCTGTAAGGAAATTGGTGGATAACTATTTTATGTATAGTGGTAAAGAGAAGTATATTGAAGAATATAGTAATTCTAAGAAACTATTCCTATACAGTCAAGATAGAAATGAACGCTATCCAATTTTTGAGGATTCGAATGGAACACACATCATGAGTGCAAATGATATCTGTGCGATAGAAGAATTAGATCGTCTAATCGAAGCAGGAGTAACTGCATTTAAGATTGAAGGTGTTTTAAAAGATGAAGATTACATCACAGAGATTGTAACTATTTATCGTGATGCTATTGATCTTTATTATGAAGATAAAGAGGCATACGAAGACGAAAAACAAGATTTCTATAACGATATAGAAAGAATTAAACCAAAATACAGAGAAGTAGACTTAGGGTTCTTCTATAAGAAAACTATGTACTAGTATATTCTTGAATTTTATAAAAGGGTAAGGTTTCCTATATAAAACCTAATAAAAAAGACAAGGAGGATGGGTCATACTTGAATGTGACCTTAACTTATGGCGATACCAAATATTTCAGAAATTAGAGACGGTAAGAGAGTAATAACGAAAAAACCAGAATTACTGCTTCCAGCAGGGAATTTAGAAAAATTAAAAATAGCTATTCATTACGGAGCAGATGCTGTGTTCTTAGGAGGGCAGGAGTTTGGGCTTCGTAGTAATGCAGACAACTTCACAATTGAAGAGATTAAAGAAGGTTGTGAATTTGCAGCAAAATATGGAGCTGATATTTATGTTACAGCGAACATTATTGCGCACGATGAGAACTTTGAAGGATTAGATGAATTCTTAATGGCACTTCAAGATGCAGGAGTAAGAGGAATTATCGTAGCGGATCCATATATCATTGAAAGATGTAAAGCTGTAGCTCCAAAAGTAGAGGTGCACATCAGTACACAACAATCAATCTCAAACTATAAGGAAGTTAGATATTGGGAAAGCGAAGGAGTGCATCGCGTAGTATTAGCTCGTGAAACAGGATATGAAGAAATTAAAGAAATTCGTGAAAAAACAGATGTTGAGATTGAGATGTTTGTTCACGGTGCAATGTGTATAGCATATTCTGGACGTTGTACATTAAGTAACTACATGACAGCTCGTGATAGTAACCGTGGAGGTTGTTGTCAATCATGTCGTTGGAATTATGACCTTTATGAAGAAGGAACTGATGAAGATACTAAATTATTCGATGAAGGTGCAAATCCTTATGCGATGAGTCCAAAAGATTTAACATTAATTGAAGCAGTACCTGAGATTATTGAATTGGGTATTGATTCATTAAAAGTTGAAGGTCGTATGAAATCTATTCACTATGTAGCAACAGTTGCAAGTGTATATAGAAAACTAATCGATGACTATTGTGCAGACCCAGATAATTTTGAGATGACACCAGAATATAAATTAGAATTATATAAATGTGCTAACCGTGACACTGCGATGTCATTCTTCTATGAGATTCCTAAGTATTCTGAACAAATGTTTGGAAACGAAGGTGGTAAGAAAACAAATTATGACTTCGTTGGGCAAGTTCTTCACTATGATGAAGAAACTCAAATTGCAACAATCCAACAACGTAATTTCTTTAAAACTGGTCAGGAAGTTGAATTCTTTGGACCAGAAATCGATACATTTAGACAAGTTATCGGAGAAATTTATGATGAAGATGGTGAATTGCTAGATGCAGCAAGACATCCACTTCAAATTATTAGAACAAAATTAGACTCTAGAGTATTTAAAAGCAATATGATGCGAAAGGAAATGGGACGCTAATGGCTACAGATAGACCAAAAATTATCGGTATTGTTGGAGGAAGCGGTAGTGGAAAAACGACCGTTACAAAAAGAATTATAGACGAGTTAACTCAAGATAAAGTTGCTTTAATTGAGCAAGATTATTATTATAAAGATCAAAGCCATATGACAATGGATGAGAGAGTTAAGACGAATTACGATCACCCGAGTGCATTCGATAATGAGTTACTGTATAATCATTTATTAGAATTAATCGAAGGGAAAGCTGTTGAATTACCTGTATATGATTATGTAAATCATACTCGTAGTAAAGAACAAAAACATCAAGAACCTAAAGATGTAATTATTATCGAAGGTATGTTTGGTCTTTATTCAGAGAAACTACGTGAATTAATGGATATTAAGATTTTTGTTGATACACCGAGTGATCTACGTATTTTACGAAGATTATTACGTGATATTAATGAGCGTGGAAGAACTGTAGAATCAGTAATCAATCAATATTTAGTGTCAGTTAGACCGATGCATGAAAAGTATATTAAACCAACTAAACAATATGCTGATATTATTGTTCCTGATGGTGGATATAATGATATTGCGATTGACATTTTAATAACAAAAATCAAATCGCTACTAGCAAAATAATAAAAAAAACGATATAATATAGAGTAGACTAAAAAAAGGAGTATCACTATGGCTTTAGAAGAAAAATTAGAATATCAAATGACCCAAGAAGGTTATGACAAACTTGTTGAAGAATTAGAACACTATAAAAAAGTAAAACGTCCAGAAGTAATTGAAAAAATTAAAATTGCACGTAGTTTCGGAGACTTATCTGAGAACTCAGAGTACGATGCAGCAAAAGATGAACAAGGATTTATCGAGCAAAGAATCTTAGAAATGGAACAAATGATTCGTTATGCTGTTATTATCGAATTAGACGGAAAATCAAGTACAATTCGTTTAGGTAACAAAGTAACTTATCAAGAACTACCAGATGGTTTAACAGAAACTTACAAAATCGTAGGTAGTGCTGAAGCTAATCCATTTGAATTCAAAATTTCAAATGAATCTCCAGTGGCTCAAGCTTTATTAGGAAAAGAAGTTGGAGATGTGGCAAAAGTTTCATTACCAACAGGTCCAGAAGACTCAATGGATATTAAAATTCTAGCGGTAGAATAGTACTATGATAGCATTAATCGGTGCAATGCCAGAAGAAGTGGCTATAATAAAAGAAAAAATAGAAAATTTACAAGAGAAAAAAATAGTACATGTAACATTTTATGAAGGAAAATATGAAGGACGCAATATTGTTCTTATGCTAAGTTTACCAGGGAAGGTGAATGCTGCTATTGGTACAACTCTATTATTAGATCACTATAAACCAGAGTATGTGATTAATATAGGTACATGTGGTGCCTTACAAGGTGATATGGAAATTGGGGACATGATTGTTGCTACAGAAGTAAGACATTTTGATGTTGATGCAACAGAGTTTGGCTATGAAATTGGTCAAGTGCCACAGATGCCGGCAGCATATAAGAGCGATGAAGGGTTAGAAAAACTAGCTTCAGAGATAAGCTTGCCAGATCATAATATTCATTTTGGTTTAGTGGGTACATCAGATTCATTTATTTCTAATAAAGAGTTGAAAAAAGGAATATTGAAAAACTTTCCTAATATGCAAGTAGTTGAGATGGAAGCAGCAGCGATTGCTCAAACTTGTTACCAATTTGGAACAAAATTTATAGTTTGCCGTAGTGTAAGTGATAAAGCAGAAGAAGGAACAAGAGTTACTTTTGATGAATTCTTACAAATAGCTGCAGTAAACTCGTCAATTTTAACTACAGAGTTAATAAAAAAACTTTAAAATTATATAAATCAGCAAAGAAGAGCGAAAGCTTTTCTTTGCTGTAATATTTATGTGAAGTAGGAAGGAAAGTATGATAACTATATTATCGAAATTATTTTTAATATTGACATCTGAAAAACTACCACGATATACTTTGAAATCAATTAAAAGTGGAGCTTATACAAAAGAAGAATTAGATATAATCTGTAAAATCGTAAAAGATGATTATACAAGATACAAAAAAGGTTTTAAAGCTTCAGTAGTAATGGTATTTTTTATTGTTTCACTTATATTATGTCTTGGATTCTATCAAGGAGCCTATAGAGCGTTTTTAATTGAAATGTTAATTTTGTATATTGTAATATTTACATTGATGTTTATTTTGATTTATGTACAAAAAGTGAATAAAATTCGAAAAACATTTTTAAAAGCTGTGAAAAAGGGTTATCCAGAATTATATAATGAATATGAAGATAAGTTGTATGAATATGTAGATTAAAAAATATTATAGTCATAAATTTATGTAATTAATTGTATTGAAAAAAATGTTATAAAATGTTAATATAAGGTAGATAAATATTATTTAAGGAAAAGAAAAATGAAAAATATTACAGAAAAAAGATCTTTTACTTATTTGAAGAATATAACTCAGATAAGTGTAGGATTATTGATATTTTATTTAATTTTTTCCTATTTTAAAAAAGAGATTGTTAGTCTAGACTTCAAAAAAATACACCATCTCACCCTTACTATAGGAGAGGTGAAATTTTTAGTAGTTTTATTAAGTGGTTTATTAGGCATAAGCATTTTATGCTTATATGATTATTTTGTTCTAAAGGCCATTAATTTAACGAAAAATATGTCTTCATTCCGTATTTTTAAAATTAGTTTTATGACTAACACATTAAATATGGTTCTAGGTTTTGGTGGTTTTATCGGTGCTGGACTTAGATATTATATGTACAAACCATATACAAAAAATGGAAAAACATTAGTTACTGCAATAGGGATGATTCTTATTTCTATGCTTTCTGGAATCAGTCTATTGTCAATTTTTGTAGTACTAAATGTCTTCCCGGGACAAGCGTTATATGCTAATAATAAAATCTTTTATTATTCATTAATATTGATGTCTTTATTTTTACCATTGTATCTATTTTTTAATTTGAGAAAACCAAGAATTAGAACGGATAGATACTTAAGTGTTAAATTGACAGTGATTTCTTTTTTAGAATGGGTATTTGCAGCCCTTATTATTCTTATGATTCTTTATTTTTATACGGGAGATTTAGTAGCGGATAAAGAATTACAGATAATGGGAGTTATAATAGTAGCATCAATAGTAGGATTATTGACTATGATTCCAGGAGGATTAGGTACTTTTGATACTTTAGTTCTTATTGGACTTAAGAATTTAGGTGTAAATCCAGAAATTATAGGTGCGACAATTATAATATACAGATTGTCATATTATGTTGTTCCGTTCTCTATTGGATGTTTTATGTTCCTAAGTGAAGGGATTAGAATGATAAAAGATAAATTTAAGAGAGGAGAAAAGTTATGATTACAACGATAATTTATGCGATAGTTGCCTATTTTATTGGAAATGTAATGGGTGGAAAATTATTAGAGAAGATTTATAAAGAAGAATTTACTAATAAAGGCTCTGGTAATGTTGGGGCAAGAAATGCGGGACGTGTTTTAGGTCCTAGATCGTTTTTATTTGTTTTAGCAGTAGATTTTTTCAAAGGATTTTTTGTAGTTATATTATTGAAAATATTAGATGTTGATCCAAAAATTATATATATTTGTATAGTATTAGTATTATTAGGTCACATAAAACCTATTATCTTTAAGTTTAAAGGTGGTAAAGGGGTTGCGACATTCTTTGGTTGTTTAGCAGCATTATCATTAAATTTATTCTTAATTTTAATACTTTGTACATTAGTTATAGCTATTATTGTAAAAAGTTTAACAATTGGATTTTATTCTAGTCTTCCTTTTGTGACTTATATAAACTATGTAGAAAATCCATCGTTTATAATACTAGGAATTTTTCTACTAGCAGTTTTATTAATAAGTGTGGTAGCTGTAAAAGATATAGAAGAGTCATTTAATAAATATTTTAGCACAAGAAAAATTAAGAAATCAGTTCGATAGTGAGCTGATTTCTTTTTTTGCTATTTAGAATTGTTATTTCGTAGTTCTTTTCTTATAAGTAGAGTACGTTTAAAACAAATTATCGCATATAATAAAAGAAAAATCACAGAAGTTATATAGGCAATAGTAAAGTAGTTTTCTACTTTTTCAATTTTATAGGTAAAACTAACAATGTATGGTATTATTACTGCAAAAGTGTAAAAAATACGCTCATATTTTAAAAGATTCAAGATTTTATTTGTTTTTATTGATAACTTATTTTTTTCTTGAAAATATCCAATAATACTAGCGCATATGATTATTGGAATAGTTGAATAGAAATAGAAGATATTTTTTGTATAAAGAAATGTAGTTAATAGCATAATGAAAATAAGTAAAGTGATGATTAAGTATTTGTTATATTTCATATAAATCCCTCCTTTTTTATATGAAAAGTAATAAATATATAAGTAAAATCGATTAAGTATTAAGTTCCTTATTTCAATTTCATTATAACATAATAAATACAAGAAGGATAATATTATATATCATATTTTGTATAATTATATTCTAAGAGAAATTTTTTTCTATACAATATAGAAAAATATACTATGAAACTAAAATGTTACCTTAACTATAATTAAATTTCAGTTTTAATTATAGTTTAAAGTTGATTTAAGTGAGTTTTAGTTTATATCTATATAATATTATTTATCAACTATAAATTTAATATTTGATGAGAGATTCAGTAATAGATACTAATATCTTTTAATAGATATAGATAACTGAAGTAAAATACTTGGAAATAGGTAAATAGAAATATACAAACAAGTAGATAAAATAAATTAGGAGACAAATTAAATGAAGAATAAAAAATTACTTATTGGAGCTAGTTTAATAACAATGTTAACAACAGGAGTAATTGGTGGAGTAACACCGATACAAAATGCTTCAGCTCATGATATATCTGCTAATCAGGTTACTACTCAATATACTGTAACTGATGCAACTCAAGTAAATCAAGAAGGAGGAGTATCTACTACAGTAACTCAATTGAATGCACAAGAAACTACAAATAGTCAAGTATCCTCTTCGAGCAAAGGAGCTGCTATTTATCAAGCAGCATTAAGTCAAGTAGGTACAATTCAAGATTGTACAATGCTAGTTACAAATGCATTAAAATCTGTAGGAATAAACTATCATGATTGGCCAGCTGGATATATGAGTTTAGGTACAATAGTATCAGCATCTGAAGCTCAACCCGGTGATTTAATTTATTATGCCAATGGTGGTATGGGATTAGCACATATCGCAGTTTATGCAGGTAATGGAAAAGCTATCCATGGGGGATGGCTTGGCAATCAAACTGTAGTTAATTCAGCAGATATAGGTAGTGGAGCGGTTTATATCCGTGTTAAATAAATATATAAACTATAAAAAACGTCTTGAAGTAATTTAAGGCGTTTTAATTAATAATTTGTGTTGATTTAAGTGATTTTAAAGTTAATAATATATAATATATTTATCTGATAAATTAAAAGAAATAAAAAATAGGAGATTTTTCATATGTCGTTAAAGAAGATAGCGAAGTTATTAGCGAATAAAAAAGTTAGAAAGATTGCATGGATATTAATAAGTCATCCTAAATTTATAAAGATACTTAAGAATATTATAAAAAGAAAATAAAACGAAGAAAATAAATTTCAAAGATTATAATACAACATGAGCAGTGAATAATAAATAGGTATCAATCTATATTTGCTAGAGTAGTATTTATAGATATTCTTTATGTTAATTCAAATCCGACCTCATTACGATTTAAGGGCGTGTAAATCGTAATAGTTACTTAAGACGAGAATCTATTGACTTGTTATATAAAACATAATAAAATTTAACTAAAGAATAATTAATTAAATAATACGGAGGCGATTAATATGAGTAAATGTGAATGTGAACACCACTGTCACTGTCACGACGCAGTAGAAGATTGTAAATGTGGAAACTGTGTTGAAGGAACATGTGAATGTAAAGAAGGTTGCGCTTGTGGATGCCATAATGCAAAAGAAGATTGCGAATGTGGAAACTGCAAAACAGGAGACTGTCATTGCAATAAACATGTTGCATAACTGTTTAATAAAAAAAGAGATTTGGAAAAATTACCAAATCTCTTTTTTATTTACTTAAAATTATTTAAGTGTAATTAGAAGGTTTAGTACTCCTGCAAGAACAAGAAGTATAACGCTCCATTTAATTGTTTTTGCGAAGATTTCGCTATCTCTGTTAACTAATCCAACAGCTGCAGCTGCAACTGCGATTGATTGAGGAGAAATCATTTTAGCGATAGCTCCACCGATAATGTTAGCAGCAACAAGTAATGAAGGATCAATTCCAATTTGTGATGCAGTTACTGATTGTAATCCAGCAAATAGAGATCCACTGTTAACAACAGATCCAGTTAAGAATACCCCAATCCATCCTAAGATAGGAGAGAATAATGGGAAGATTTTACCTGTGTTAGCAAATGCTAATCCTAATGTTGATGACATTCCTGAATATGTTGAAATGTAAGCAAATGCAAGTACTGAACAGATTGTTAAGATAGGTGCCCATAATTCAACTGCTGTTTCTCTTATTGTAGATACTACAATACGGCTGTTAACTCTAAAAATAATAATTGTTAGAATTGCTGCAAGTAAAATCGCTGTTGTAGTTGAAGTAAATGGAGCAAAACTAAATACTGCTTTAATTGGAGTAGGTTGTTTTACAATAGGAGCAACACGTGCAACTGTACCATCAATGTAGTATGGGAAGTTGAAAATTAGTGAGTTTAAAGCTCCTGCTGCTTGACCTGTTTTAGGGTTTGCAGCTTGGATTAATTGTTTGAAGAATCCAGTGTTTAGTAAAGTAACGAATAAAGTTAAAAGAATGAATGGTGTCCATGCTCTAACAACTTCTTTACCAGCTAAAACTTCTTTGTCATGAGAAATTTCTTTAGTTTCAGCTGTAAGTTGTTGTTTTGGTTGCCAGAATCTTAAGAATACAATTAAAGCAAGTAAACTTACGATAGCTGAAGAAACGTTAACAAGTTCTGGTCCTATGAAGTTTAAGAAGATGAATTGAGTAATAGCAAATCCACCACCAGAAACTAAGATTGCTGGGAATGTTTCTTTAATACCTTTGAAACCATCTACCATAAATACGATAAGGAATGCGATAATAACAGTAACAAGACATAAAATTAATGATGTGTTTTTACCAAGAGTTAATGCATCTAAATCTGTTAAAGTAGCTGGAACAGTTACCGGGATACCCATTGCTCCATATGCACCACCAGCGATGTTAGCAACCAAACAAATTGCAGCAGATTGTAAAGGTTTGAAACCTAAACCTACTAAAATTGCGGCTGTAATAGCAACTGGTGCACCAAATCCTGCAGCACCTTCTAGGAAAGCGTTAAATGAGAATGCAATTAAAAGAACTTGAATTCTTTTATCTGGTGAAATAGATGAGATACTTTGTTTCATTACATCGAAGAATCCCATTTTAACTGTTAATTTGTATAAGAAGATAGCAGCAAGAACGATACTAGCAACAGGCCATAAACCTGAAACAATACCTTGTTCTGCAGCTCCTGCGATTTTATCCACAGGCATCTTATAACATACAGCAGCAACTATAGCTGCACTGATAATACTTAAACCACCAGCTACATAACCTTTTAGTTTAAAGACAACTAATGAAATTAAAAATATAATTATAGGAAGAGCAGCAACCCCTGCAGATAACCAAATATTACCCATTGGATTATACTGTTGCTCCCAAATAGCATTAAGAATCATTATAATTCCTCCTAAATTGAAAATTTGTATAAAATAATTATATATAAAATACTGTACTAATGCAAGCTATTAAACTACATTTTCATGAGATTTTCAAGAATAAAATGTTTACATAGTTTTTAAGAAATTAATCAAATATACTCAATTTTTTGATTTAAATGTGCCTCTTTAAAGGTTAGTAACGGCTTCAATATATTTGTCAAGTGATATAGATGGAGAAATATTAATTATTTAAAAAAATTTCTATATAAAAAATAGAGAAATTGTATAATTTATATTTTTAAAAATCTGTATCTGTATAATTTTTATTTTATTACGACAGGTTGTAAAAAATAAAATGTATATGAGATATAAAGGAAAATGCTTTCTTTCAAACTGTATTAATACAGTTTGAGTTTATGTTGATATGTGAAGCGAATAATATTACCGAGATAAATATTATTATTTTATTGTGATTATAGATTTGACATTTTTCGTGAAAAATAGTATATTAATAGTGTAATATATGATTAAAAAATAATTTATATACATTTAATAAATATATACACAAACTTTGGAGGTTATTATGGTAAAAACATCAAAAGATTTAACTAAACAAGAGCATTTAGAAATGTACGAACTAATGCAGCTTATTAGAGATTTTGATATGGAGTTGAGTAAACTATACTCTCGTGGTTTAGTTCACGGTATGACTCACTATTCAGTAGGAGAAGAAGCAGCAAACGTTGGTGCTATTTATCCATTAAGAAAAGAAGACTTAATGTTTTCTAATCACCGTGGTCACGGTCAAACAATTGCTAAAGGAATTGAAATTGATCGTATGATGGCGGAAATCCTAGGTAAAGAAACAGGTCAGTGTAAAGGTCGTGGAGGAAGTATGCACATTTATGACCTTGAACATGGAAACATGGGATGTAATGGTATCGTTGGTGGAGGACACGGTTTAAGTACTGGTGCTGCCCTAGCTCAAAAAATGAAAAAAACAGGTAACATTGTTATTTGTTGTATGGGTGACGGAGCTACTAACGAAGGAAGTTTCCACGAATGTTTAAACATGGCGTCTAACTGGGATTTACCACTTATTTTCTACGTAATTAACAATAAATATGGTATCTCAATGGCTCAAGAAAGATGTATGCGAGTTAAAGAAATTACTGAACGTGCAGCTTCATACAGAATCAAAGGTATTCACGTTCCAGACGGAAACGATGTATTAGCAGTATATGATGCAATGCAAGAAGCTATTGAACACACTAGAAGTGGAAAAGGACCTGTTTTAGTAGAAGCAGTTTCTTACAGATGGTTTGGACACTCTGCATCAGATGCAGGTAAATACCGTAGTCGTGAAGAAGTAGCTGAGTGGAAGCTTAAAGATCCTAACGTAAAATATAAAAACTACTTATTAGAAAATGGAATTGCTACAGAAGAAGAATTAAAAGAAATCGAAGATAGATCAAAAGCAACTATCGACGATGCTGTAGAATTTGCGAAAGAATCACCATTTGCTGATGTTGCAATAGCGTTCCAAGATAACTACGCTGACTAATATTTTAAGTTAAAATAATTTTAGAGTAATATTTTATATAATAGGAGATTAATAGTTATGACTAAAGAAACAAAAATTATGACAGTTCGTGAAGCCATAAAAGAAGCTATGACTCACGAAATGCGTGAAGATGAAAATGTATTTTTAATGGGTGAAGATGTTGGTATCTTCGGAGGAGACTTTGGAACTACAGTTGGTATGTTAGAAGAATTCGGTTCAGAACGTGTAATCGATACACCAATCAGTGAAGCTGCAATCTGTGGTGCGGCTGCAGGAGCTGCTTCTGTAGGTATGCGCCCAATCGTTGACGTAACATTCATGGACTTCGTAACAATCGGTATGGACGCTATCGTTAACCAAGCAGCACCAATGCGTTATATGCTTGGAGGAGATGTTCAAGTACCTGTTACATATCGTTGTGCATCTGGTGCAGGTACAGGAGCTGCTGCTCAACACTGTAAAGCTCTAGAAGCATGGTTCTGTCACATTCCAGGTCTTAAAGTAGTAGCACCAGGAACAGCAGGAGATGTTTACTCAATCTTAAGAGCTGCAATCAGAGATAATAACCCAGTTATCTACATTGAACCAAAAGCGTTATTTGGACGTAAAGGTGAAGTAGAAGTAGGTAAAATTGGTGTAATCGGTAAAGGTGATATCAAAGTTGAAGGATCTGATGTAACATTAGTATCTTGGGGAAGAATGTTAGAGCGTAGCTTAAAAGCAGCTGAAGAATTAAAAGAAGAAGGAATCTCAGTAGAAGTACTTGACCCAATTACATTAGTACCACTAGATACTGATCTAATTGTTGAATCAGTTAAGAAAACTGGAAAATTAGTAGTATGTCACGACTCATTCAAAACTGGTGGGTTCGGTGGAGAAATCGTCGCTCGTATCGCAGAAAGTGATGCATTTGATTTCTTAGATAGCCCAATTTACCGTGTTGCTGGTGCTGACACACACATTCCATCAGCTAAAAACTTAGAAAAATTAGTTGTACCTGATGTAGAAGACATCAAAGAAACTATTAGAAAAGCTGTAAACAAAAAATAAAAATTTAGTTAGTGAAGGATGTGAATAGAATATGGCAGTAGAGGTAATAATGCCAAAAGCCGGTAGTGAAATGGAAGAAGGCGAAATCGTACAATGGTTTAAGCAAGAAGGTGACGAAGTAAAAGAAGGTGAAATCCTACTTGAAATCGTAACAGATAAAGTAAATATGGAAGTTGAAGCTGAAGCAAGCGGAACTTTATTAAAAATTGTACACCCAGCTGGATCAGTTGTACCAGTAGTACAAACTATTGCATGGATTGGGCAAGCTGGAGAAGCTGTACCTGGAGCTGGAGCGGCACCAGCAGCTGCAGCGACACCAGTAGAAGAAACTGTTGTTGAAACTAAAGTTGAAGCAGCACCTGCTCAAGAAGTAGTAGAATTTGATAACTCTGGTCTTCGTGCTACACCAGCAGCTAGAGCGTATGCTCGTGAAAACGGAATCGACTTATCTCAAGTAAAAGGTACTGGAGCTAAAGGTCGTGTTCATAAAGACGATGTAGTTGATTATAAACTAAATGCAAAAGCTAAAATCTCTCCACTTGCTGCACGTATTGCAGAAGTTGAAGGAATTAATACCGACGGTATCGTTGGTACTGGACCAAAAGGTAAAATTATGAAAGCAGATGTTCTTTCTGTTCTTAACGGAAGTGCAAGTGAAGCTGCTGCAAGTGCTGAAGTTGCTGCACCAGCAAGTGCTAAATCTGCTAAAGCACCTAATGAAAATCAATGGGGTGTTGTTGAAACTGTACCAATGTCACCAATGCGTAAAGTTATTTCTAAACGTATGAGTGAATCTTACTTCAGTGCACCAACATTCGTTGTAAACGTTGAAGTTGATATGACTGAATTATTAGCTTTACGTAAAAAAGTTGTTGATGCAATTATCGAAGAAACAGGTAAAAAAGCAACAGTTACTGACTTTATTTCATTAGCTGTAATTAAATCATTAATGAAACACCCATATGTAAATGCTTCTTTATCAAGTGATGAAAAAGAAATGTATTTACACCACTATGTAAACTTATCAATCGCTGTTGGTATGGATAGTGGATTAGTAGTACCAGTAATTAAAGGTGCTGATAAGATGAGCCTTAAAGAGCTTGTAGTAGCTTCTAAAGAAATTACAACAAAAGCTCTTGCTGGTAAATTAAAACCAGATGAAATGGCAGATTCTACATTTACAATTAGTAACTTAGGTATGTATGGAGTTAAGAGCTTCGTACCAATCATTAACCAACCCAATACAGCTATTCTAGGTGTAAGTGCTACTGTACAAAAACCAGTGGTATTAAATGGTGAGGTTACTGTAAGACCTATCATGACATTAACATTAACAGCGGACCACCGTGTTGTTGACGGATTAGAAGGAGCTAAATTCATGAAGACTCTGAAAGAAGCTATCGAAAATCCACTATCATTACTAATTTAATAATGATATAATATTTATAAAACAAGATAAAGTGTATAAGGAGTGATTAAAACATGGCAGTTGAAGTTATAATGCCAAAAGCCGGAAGTGAAATGGAAGAAGGCGAAATCGTACAATGGTTTAAGCAAGAAGGTGACGAAGTAAAAGAAGGAGAAGTCCTACTTGAAATCGTAACAGATAAAGTAAACATGGAAGTTGAAGCTGAAGCAAGCGGAACTTTATTAAAAATCGTACACCCAGCTGGATCAGTTGTACCAGTAGTACAAACTATTGCATGGATTGGACAACCTGGAGAAGCAGTTCCTGGAGGAGACAGCACTACTGCAGCAGCTCAAGAAATCGTTAAAGAAGTTGCAGCAGATGTTAAAGTACCTGAAACTAAAGCAGGAGAAGAAGCACCAAAACGCGAACGTCGTGGTGAATATGACGTAGTAGTTGTTGGTGGAGGGCCTGCTGGATATGTATCAGCTATTAAAGCCGCTCAATTAGGTGGTAAAGTAGCATTAGTAGAAAATCGTGAACTAGGTGGAACATGTCTAAACCGTGGATGTATTCCAACAAAAACATTCCTACACAATGCTGAAATTATCAACCACATCCGTTCTGCTAAAGATCGTGGTATTAAACTTGTAAATGATGCATTCTCAGTTGACATGGAACAAACTGTAGCAGTTAAGAATAAAATTTCTAAAACTCTATCAGGAGGAATTGGAGGATTACTTAAATCTTACGGTGTTAAAGTATTTAACGGTGTTGGACAATTAACAGCTGATAAAAAAGTTTCTGTTGATGGAAAAGAAACAATTGATGCTGACAGAGTAATCTTAGCTGGTGGATCAAAAGTAAGTAGAATTAATATTCCAGGAATGGACAGTGATAAAGTTCTTACAAGTGATGAATTCTTAGATATTAATGAAGTACCAGCTCGTTTAGCAGTTATCGGTGGAGGAGTTATCGGATCAGAGTTAGGACAAGCATTCTCTACTTTCGGATCTGAAGTAACTATCGTTGAAATGGCTGATCGTTTAATCGCTGGAATGGATAAAGATGCATCTGCAGCATTAGAAAAACAATTCAAAAAACAAGGTATTAAAGTTCTTACATCAACTAAATTATTAGAAATCGTTGACAAAGGTCAAGAAGTAGTAGTTAAAGTTGAAGGAAAAGAAGATATCGTTGCAGACAAAGTATTATTATCAATTGGACGTGTTCCAGATAACACATGTCTTGGTGAATTAGCAGATCAATTCGAAATGGAACGTGGTCGTGTTAAAGTTAACGAGTACATGGAAACATCTGTTGAAGGTATTTACGCTCCTGGTGATATTAACGGAACTAAGATGTTAGCTCATGCAGCATTCAAGATGGGAGAAGTTGCAGCAGAAAACGCAATGGGTCACCACAAAAAAGTTGATCTTAAATCTACTCCAGCAGCAATTTACACTCACCCAGAAATCGCAATGGTTGGTTTAACTGAAGAACAAGCTCGTGAAAAATATGACATCAAAGTTGGTAAATTCAACTTTGCAGCTAACGGACGTTCATTAGCATCTAACCAAGGTGAAGGATTCGTTAAAGTAATTATGGATACTAAATACAGAGAAATCTTAGGTATCCACATTGTAGGACCAGTTGCAGCTGAGTTAATCAACGAAGGGTCTACTTTAATCCAAACAGAAATGACAATTGATGATATTATGGATATTATCCATGGTCACCCAACATTCTCTGAAGCTTTATATGAAGCTATGACTGACTGTATTGACTTATGTCTACATGCACCTAAGAAAAAAACTAAATAATAGTTTATAAAGAAAAAGATGGCTAGCAATTTGCTAGTCATCTTTTTTATATAATAATTTCAAAATTTAGAAAGGGATTGACTCAAAAATAGTAATTTTGGAGAAATCAATTTTGTTGAGTCACCTTCGCAAAGGTTATTAGATATCTAAAAAAATTTTATAAAGTGATTTTAGATATCGCACAACCAATGCGTCTATGAGTCAAAATATACATTTTTAAAAAAATTAGGATTTTCGGTTAATACTAAACTCCTCTCGCAATATACCATACTTTATTGAGTCATAATAAACTCCATTGTAATATCTAACTTTTCTAATTCTTGCTTCACAAATAAGTCCTAGTTTTTCTGCAAGTTTCATCATTCTTGTATTTCCACTCCAAGTAGTTAAGCCGATGTGTTGTATTTCAGGAAATCTATTAAAACATAGCTCAATCCACTTATGTAAAGCTGCATATCCTATACCTTTTGCCCAAATATTCCGATCATATATTACAATTCCAATTTCTAGCCAACGAGTAGCTAAGCTTTCCCAATAATAAGTAACAATGCCGATTGGTTTTTCATTTAAAAATATGCCCAAGACTCGCTCGCTTAAGTAATATTCATGATGATTTTTTAGTAAGAATGTATCTAAATCAATATATTTATATTCATTAAAGTATGGAGCATTATATTTACTCCACTCAGGATTTTCTGATGAGTAAATTATTTTATATAAATCCTTTAAATGTTTTTCTTTAATTTTTTTAGTGTAATCATGTGTATCTCCTTTTCTTTATTATAGCATACAAGATGTCTAAAATATTATTTTCATAGTTGAATTCATTAGAATATTAAATTTTATTATGATATAATGATTCTTGTATAAAATGTTAAGAGGTGAAAAATGGAGAAATTTAGTAAAATAATATCGGATATTTTCCTTTGGATAATGAACATTGGATTATTAATCATAGGAATATTATTATCATTTGGATTAATAATGGAAGCTAAAGAAATATATCATGAAGGTGTAAAATTTTTAGCTGAACAAGGGAATTATCAACACTTTGTTGAAGGGATATTAGTATTCTTTCTATATTTTGAGTTTGTAGCTCTGATTGTGAAATATTTTAAAAACAATTATCATTTTCCGCTACGATACTTTATTTATATTGGTATAACAGCAATTATTAGGTTAATTATAGTACAACATGATGATCCTAAAAGTGTTCTAGTCTGGGCTGGAGCAATTTTATTATTAGTTATAAGTTTAGCTATTGCTGAGAAATTTATAAAGAAAGATTAAAAAAAGACTTCGAACAAAATTTGTTCGAAGTCTAAATTCTATTTCACAGTATATTTACCTGTTTTGTAGTCGATAGTAACACCCTTTTGGAAGTTTGGTAAGAATACATTGTATTTAACACTCTTACCATTATCTTCAACTGACATTGCTTCCATGATAACCCCTTGAGCAACTAGATCATCCCCTTTAAAAATAGGAGTTACACGATAACGTACGTGTTTTTTAGTTTTCTTAACATAATCAGCAACTTCATTTTCAAAAGGAATCATATTAAGATTCATAAATCTTGTTCCTGTCATAAGATTTTTATCATTATCATTTTCTCCAGCTAGTTGGAATGCAATTAAATGCGATCTATCGTAAACATGAGTTCCTCTGTTACTTTGCCATCCACTTGGACGAACGTGTGCGATTTCTTCACGTTTTTCTGAAGGCATTAAGTCAACACCGATGATACCATTTGCTTGTCCGACACGCCCAAGCTTATCTAATGGACTATAGTTTTCAAATGAAGTCGTAGATAAGTCTTCTTTAGAGAAGTATGGATTATTATTATTTAATACTTTATACTTATTATCATCAGTTGCTTCACTTTCTTTGGGTGCTGTAAGAGAGTTTATCACATCATCAGGAATTTTTGATACACTTGTGAATGTTGTGGTAGTATTTGAATTTTTGTTTGATGATTTATTCATGTAATAAGTAATAGCAAATGATGCTAAAATTACTATTGCAATTGATATAATTGAAAATAGTGATAATTGTTGTTTTTTTCTTTTTGCCATAGGGCCTCCTTATTTTTTTAAATAATTCAAACGACTAAGAGGAAGAGTAGAGCTCTTCCCCTATAAAAAATTTATTTTTTGAAGTAATTAATTCCCATTGCATCTTTTACTTCATCTAAAGTAGCAGATGCAACTTTCTCAGCTTTTTCACTTCCGGCTTTAAGCATTCTGTATACTTCAGCTTTATCTTTTGCAAATTCTTCACGACGCTCTCTTATAGGGCGTAAGTAGTCTTGCATTACATCATTTAAACGACGTTTTAGTTTCATGTCACCAAGTCCACCACGTGAGTAGTGTTCTTTAAGTTCTGCAACTTCATCAACTCGAGTATCGAAAATGTCTAAGTATTTAAATACTACATTTCCTTCAACTTGGCCTGGATCTTCAATTTTAATATGATTTGGATCAGTGTACATTTTCATGATTTTAGCTTTAATGTTTTCTTCGCTATCGCCTAAGTAAATACCGTTATTTAAACTTTTACTCATCTTTCCTTGTCCATCAATACCAACAAGACGAGCATGATTTTTTGGTGGAAGTACAATCTCAGGCAATACTAGAACTTCTTTATTGTATGTTCTATTAAAATCACGAACGATTTCACGTGTTTGTTCAAGCATTGGTTTTTGATCTTCACCAACAGGAACGTGCGTTGCTTTAAAGGCAGTAATATCCGCAGCTTGGCTTACAGGATAAGTAAAGAATCCTGCAGGAATACTTTCACCGAATTTTTTGTCATTAATTTCCTGTTTTACAGTTGGGTTACGGTGTAGTCTAGAAACTGATACCAAATTCATGTAGTACATGTATAGTTCTGCAAGTTGTGGAATTTGTGATTGAATAAAAATAGTAGTTTTTTTAGGATCGATTCCAACGGCAAGATAATCAAGTGCAACTTCTGTAATATTTTCGATAACTTTTCCAGGGTTATCAGCATTATCAGTAAGAGCTTGTTGATCGGCAATCATAATAAATACTTCAGTATCATCTTCATTTTGTAAAGCTATACGGTTTTTTAAAGAACCAACATAGTGTCCTAAGTGAAGTTTACCAGTTGGTCTATCTCCAGTTAAAATAATTTTTGTCATAAAAGGGTAACTCCTTTAAAATAATTTTAATAATTCCTTATAATTATACCATAATCTGGCTGAAGTTTGTTTGAAATAACATAAAAAATATTAATTCGGATAAAAATTTAGTGTTTTAATTAGTAAAAAATGGTATAATAAGGAGTAAAGAAATAGTTAATTATTAAGGAGATTAATATGATATATATAGAATCAAAAAGTAATGATCCACGCTACAATACTGCATTAGAGCTTTATGCTTTTAATGAGCTAGCAGAAAAAGATGATGTGTTTATGCTATGGATAAACTCACCATGTATCGTTGTTGGAAAAAACCAAAACACAACAGAAGAGGTAAACCAAAAATTCTGTGATGATAAAGATATCAAAATCGTTCGTCGTGTAAGTGGAGGTGGTGCAGTTTACCACGATTTAAACAACTTAAACTACACAATTATCTCAAATGGTAGAAGTGGTGAAGAATTTGACTTTAAATCATTCTCACAACCAGTACTTGATGCATTAGACTCATTAGGAGTTAAAGCGGAATTTACAGGACGTAATGACCTTGAAATTGATGGGCAAAAATTCTGCGGTAATGCTCAATACGTACGTAATGGACGTATTATGCACCATGGTTGCTTAATGTTTGATGTTGATACATCAGTTTTAGCAGATGCATTAAAAGTATCTAAAGATAAAATTGAATCAAAAGGTATCAAATCAGTACGTTCACGTGTAACAAACATTAAAGATCACCTTCCAAACCAGGACATGACAGTTCAAGATTTCGTAGCAGCTCTTAAAAAATATATGAGTGAAAAATACGAAATGACTGATTTTGTTGCAACTAAAGAAGATGAAGCTGCAATCTTAGCTATTCAAGAAGAAAAAAATAACTCATGGGATTGGGTATATGGTAAAAATCCAGATTTCAATATTAAACGTAATAGAAGACTTAAAACTGGTAAAATCGAAGCTAACATCATGGTAGAACAAGGTGTAATTACTAATATCAAATTCTACGGAGACTTCTTCGGAGTAATGGATGTAGAAGATATTGCTAAAAAATTAGTGGGTGTAAAATACCAAAAAGAAGATATTCAAAAAGTTTTAGAGCAAATTGATATTAATTCATACTTCTTAGGAGCAACATTAGAAGAAGTAGTAGATATATTAGTAGACTAATAAATAATTTTGGAGTGAAGTATTATGATTATTGCAACAACCAATTATGTTCCAGGAATGGAAGTAGTAGAATATAAAGGTCTTGCTACTGGTGAAGTAGTAGCTGGGATTAATGTCATCAAAGATATTGGAGCAGGAATTCGAAACCTTTTTGGTGGAAGAGTCCAAGGCTACGAAGACGAAATTATAAAAGCAAGAGCTGAAGTTTTAAAAGAGTTAGAAGCTCGTGCAGCTGAAATGGGTGCTAATGCTATTATCGGAGTTAGAATTGATTTTGATCCTCTAGGAGGCGACGGTAACAATATGCTTTTAGTTACAGTTACAGGAACAGCTGTAGTAGTAAGATAAACTTATATAAATTATAAAATAAAAATAATAGCAATATTTATTGAGATATTGTATAATGTTAAACAGTAATTAAAATTTCAAATAGAGAGGAAAAATATTAATGAAAAAAGTATTTAACTTTAAAAAGATTTTCTCTATTTTACTTTTAGCAATTGCTTTAGTAATATCTGCTGTATTCGTAGCTGGATGTAGTGATGATAAAGGAACAAGTTCTAATACATCATCAAAAGCAACTTATACAGTAAGTAAAGAAGAGAAAGATTATTTATCAAAACGTTTTTCAGAATTATCTAAGACAAATAATGAAACTGTAGCTTATGTTTATGCTCCAGGTACACAGTTAGATGAACCAGTAGTTCAAACTAATGACAACGAAACGTATTTAGATAAAACTTTTGAAGGTGGGCATGTTCCATACCTTGGAACTGTATTCATGGATATGGATAACAAAAAAGACTTCCATGATAGATTAACTTGGTTATTCGGTCACGCTCGTGGAAGTAAAGTTGGAGATCACCGTATGTTTAACGATGTTAACTACTATGATAAACAAGAATACATGGATAAACACAAATTCGTAGTTATTGAAACTCCTGAGAGAAAATACTACTACGAAGCAGCATTCTTAACAATCGTGCCAGAAACAACTTCATTCTACCGTTTAGATTTTGAAAATGATGAAGATTTCTTAAACCAATTAACAAATGTTAAGAAAGATGCAGCAACTAAAAATGATAGCGTTCAGCTTAAAGGAAATGATAAATACTTAGTATTATCTACTTGCCGTGAGGAAGACGAAACAATTCGTTCTAACCTGTACCTACGTCAAATTCCAGACAACGAAATGAACGATTTCTTAGCTAAACATAAAGATGAATTAAAATATGTAGCTACAAGATAATAAATAACAAAAAGCAATCTAATGATTAAGTTCACTAGATTGCTTTTTAGTTTATCTAAATAATATTTTGTTTAGGCATAGTTCTAAATTCTCTTATTAAGAAGAATAATGAAACCGAGATTGCACAAAGGTCAGTTACTGGAGTAGCATAGATTATTCCTTCGATACCAAAGAAATGTGAAAGAATAAATAACATTGGTATTAGCACTATAACTTGCTTAGTTAAGGCGATAGTAACACCAATCTTTGGTTTTCCAATTGCAGAGAAGAAAGTAGAGCTTGAAATATGAACACCGTTTATAAATGTAAATAACAAGAAGAATCTCATATACTTAACTGCAAACTCAAAGTAAAGTTCATTACCATTACCAAATAGACTAATAATTTGTTTAGGAAAAATCTCGAAGATTAAGAAGAATGTAATTGAGATAATCATTGCATACTTCATGGTATATCTCATTGTAGTACGAACTCTTTCGTACTTTTTAGCTCCGTAATTATATCCAAAAATTGGTTGAGCTCCTTGAATTAATCCAATAATAATAGCTATAAATATTATATAAATTTTAGCTACGATTCCAGCTACAGCTATAGGAATATCATTCCCGTACACAGAATTAGTACCGTGAATATTTAATAAATTGTTTGTTACTATTTGAGCTATCATATTAGAACCTTGGAAAACAAATGAAGGCATTCCAAATCCTGCAGCGACTTTTAATAAAGGTATCTTAGGTATGAAGTCTTGCTTAGTAAATTTAACACTTTTGAATTTTGGAAAATATAAAACAAGAATCAAAGCAGATAAGAATTGACTTATAACTGTAGCCCAAGCTGATCCAGCAATTCCCCAACCAAATCCAAAGATAAAAATTGGATTAAGAATAGTATTAAGTACTGCACCAAAAATAATGGCAAACATTGAATATTTGGGGCTATTGTCTGAACGAACAATAGGGTTAGTACTAATAGAAATTAGTAAGAATGGAATCCCTAAAGAAGTAATTCCAGCAAAGGTCATTGCATATTCTAAAATTTCGTCTGTAGATCCAAATGCATACATAAGAGGTTTTAAGAATATATGAACTAAAATTGTGATAATAATACCAATTATAAATAATGAAGATACTGCAGTACCAACTACAGATTTTGCTTTTTCAGGATTTCCACGACCTAACTCAAGATTAAAGTTAGAGGCAGCACCAATTCCTATCATTAAACCTATAGCTAAGCAAATAGTTGTAAGAGGAAAGGCGACATTTGTTGCAGCATTACCTAAGTAGCCAACACCTTGACCGATAAAAATTTGGTCAATTACACTATACATCGCATTAATAATATTCGCTGTAATAGCTGGCCAAGCAAATGATATAAGTAATTTTTTTATAGGTTTTGTACCTAGCGGATTTTCTATAAAATTTTGTGTTTTTTCCATATGATCTCCTCCTTAAGTTATTTTATTCAATAGTGTGAAGAAAGTAGAAATTTCTTCTTCAGTTAAGTTTTTAAGAACCTCTTTTTCAGCTGTGTTTAGTAGATTAGAGTAAGTTGATAAAACTTTTTTACCTATTTCAGTTAAATGTAGAGTATAAGAACGTCTATCTTTTATTCCACGTTTTCTAATAACAAAATTTTGTTTTTCAAGAGCATCTATATTACGTCCAACAATATTTCTATCTTTTCTATGTATTTTAGCAAGTTGAGCTTGGGTAACACCTTCATTTTCCGAAACGTAAATAAGAGTAATGAAATGTCCATGTGTAATGCCTATCTCAGCTAAAGGTTGTTTAGTATAACTTCTCATGTTCTCTAATAGCGTAATAATCTTATAGCCTAACGCATCTTTTAACATAATTTCACCACCTAAAAATAATATAGCTAATATATTATATACCTAGTATACTACTTTGTCAACATAAAAAAGAAAACACTGAAAATAATATGTTTCATGTTATCTTTTCAGTGTTTTCTTACTGTTTATGAAAATTTGACTCTGTTTATATTGAGTAGAAAGTTAGCATTAATTAATGTTCTAAACCACCTGTTACTTTTGTATCTTCCCTATCATAAAAAGTCACAGCAGTTTTTATTATTAATTCTAAAGCAACGATAATATCTTCTTTTTTCATAAAAGGCATATTAGGTTTGTCTAAAACTTGTTCTTCAATAAATGGAATATGAATAAATCCAGCTTTAATATGTGGATATTTTGTTGAAGCTAGGTATAAAGATTCATACATAATATGATTGCAAACAAAAGTCCCAGCAGTATTAGAAATAGCAGAAGGGATATTATTTTTATTTAATCCATCAACAATAGCCTTTATTGGTAGTGTAGAAAAATATGCATTTTCACCATCTTTTCTTATGGTTTTATCAATAGGGCTATTTCCAATATTATCTGGGATTCTAGCATCATCAATATTAATAGCGATACGTTCAGGTGTAATCTTACTTCTTCCTCCAGCTTGACCAACACATATAACAATATTAGGAGAAAATGATTTTATGTTTTCTTCTAAAACTTGTGAACTATCTTTAAAGATTGTAGGTAGGGTAATTTTCTTAATTTCTATATTATCTATTACATCTGGTAAGCTATTAACACATAAACTAGAAGGATTAATACTCTCGCCACCAAACTTATCAAAACCAGTTATTAATACTCTCATAATGCACCTCGTAATTTATATAAAAAATATATTGTAATAATTAATTTAATAATATTCCATGGTAATTATTACTTTTCAATTAAATGAATTTTTAAATTATAATAATTATAAAACAGTTTAGAAAATTTGAAAATAGTATTTCTATATTTTTAGGAGATAAATTCTAATCAATCATAAAATAAGAGATATAAAATCATAAATTTACTAGTTTTAATTTTCAGATTTTTAATAATTAAATTTACATTATTCTGAAAAGATGATATAATCTATTTATTCTCTAAGATGTATTTTTTAAAAAGATAAGTTTTACTCTATTGTTAGCTAATAAAATAAGGCTACGTGAAGTAATGTGTAATAAATGGATAGGAGAAGTTTATGGATCGTACAAAAAAATACTATGATAATAAGTTGTATATTGTTCAACTTATTACTATAATTTCTATATTACTAAGAACTATAGTAAATTTAACATCAATTTTTATTATTCAAGTTATCTTGGATAGTTTGATATCAAAAGATTTTGAGAGAGTTTATCATTTTGTTAAATACTTGATAGTAGTATTAGTATTTTATTTTTTATTGTTATTTCTTTCTCAATATTTTTTAAGAAAACTTTTCTTTCTTGGAAATTTTTCTGTTTTAGAGTATTTTTATGATAAGTTTTTAAAAAGTGAATATAATGATTTTAAAGAAGCAAAAAGCGGTGAAATATTATCTAAGTTAACGTCAGATAGTATAAAGATATCAGATTGGTATTCTCAAGGTAAAGTTATTTTAGTAACGCAGTCTTTTATTTTGTTTTCTATATTGATGTTTATGTGTAGGTATAATGTTTCGATAACACTTATATTATTTTCTGTAATACTTGTATGTTTTTTTATTATAAAACAAATAAGTAAGAAGCTTTCGAATTGTATGAAGAGTGAACAGAAATTATTAGGTGAAACTAATCAATATATACTTCAGTCAATATTAGGTTATTTTGATTTAAAGCAATTAAATAAAGAACAGTACTTTATAGATTATCTTAAAGAAAATATTATAAATAAGAGAATAAAGGTCAATACTGACTTAGCAAAGTATTTTTCATTATATATAGGTATATCTGCTACTGTTGCATTTATACTACCTATTGTTTCTCTATTACTTTCAGTGTATTTTATAATATATAAAGATTTTTCCATAGGTTCGGCTATTGCAATATTTTCTACAGTTAGAATGTTAGATGAACCTATAAATTCTATATCAGATAAAATAACTGTTAGGCAGACCGCTTATAAGATAGAAAGTGAGTTGTCTAAGACTTTTAATAATAAAAGCAATGAAGAGAAAGAAGTATTAAAAATAAGTAAATTTAATAGTGTAAATGTGAATATAGCTAGTTTTTATTTTAAAGACAATCTGATTTTATCTGATTTTAGATTAAACATAAATAAGGGTGATTTTCTAGTTCTAAAAGGACGAAGTGGAGTAGGAAAGACGACGGTATCTAATCTTATATTAAGAAACTTGCAAGAGGGTGCATATAAGTTAGATGGGGAAGTCTTAATCAATGAAAAAGATATATATAAGAATAATATTCAAGTTTTAGGAGAATTTTTGAAAGTAAGTCAAGAACCATACATATATGAAGCTACAATAAGAGACAATCTTCTCTTAGGTGATTCATACGAGGATAGACTTGATGAGATAGTTAGATTATTACACCTGCAAGAATTGATTGATAAATTAGGATATAATTATTTATTGAAAGAAAACGGAAAAAACTTAAGTGGTGGAGAAAAGCAAAGATTAGAGTTGGCTAGAATATTAATAAGAAGACCTGAGTTTATTATTTTGGATGAACCGACAAGTGCTATGAATACCAATTTGAGTGAATTAATAGTAGAAAATATTTTTAACTACTTAAAAGAACACAATATTACAAGTTTAATAATAACTCATAGTAAGGAATTTGATAAATTTGCTACAGATATCATAGAAATTAAATAAGAGTAACATTATAAATATTATCGCAGATAAGTAATACTTATACATCGAGTTAGATATTAGTGACTTAGGATTTTGATTTTATAAAAATTAATTTTCCTAAGTCTTTCTTTGTTGTTTCATATAAGATATATTTTGAAGGTGCTGAATCAAAAGTTTCAAATTTTAGAAAGTTTATATGAGAATCTTAGATATAGTACTTTATTGATATCTAATTACGATTTATAAAAACTTTTTATGTATTTAACAAACTGTGTTATTGTTACTCAATAAAATCGATTCTCAAAAATAAAGATTTTTGAGGATCTCTTTATAGGATAAATTGTAATTCATTTTTAAAAGTGATATTATATGAATATAAGGGGTGAGGATTATGTCAAGAGAAGAAAAATTAAGAACTATTATTAGTACGATAGATAATTCAGAGTATAGTGCTACTAAGAAAACCACTAATAATAAATGTATGATGAAAACATTTAAAGAGGCTAATGACACTTGGCTAGCTGAAGCTTATTCTAAGAAAAAATATGCTGATTATAAACCGTTTCAATTCGTTGATGGAGAGGGAGTAAGGTGTTCAATATATTTAAGTGGCTGTTTATTCGCTTGTAAAGAATGCTTTAACGAAAGTATTCAAAACTTTAATGCAGGTCAATTATACACGAAAGAAATAGAAGATCAAATAATCCAGGATTTAAGTAATTCTTATGTGCAAGGACTAACGATTCTTGGAGGAGAGCCGTTCCTTAATACTCAGGTAGCTAGAACGTTAGCGAAAAGAGTAAGAGATGAATTCGGTTCAACAAAAGATATCTGGGTATATAGTGGTTATACATATGAACAACTCCAAAATGGTAGTGAGGACAAAAAAGAATTATTAAGCTTGTGTGATGTCTTGGTAGATGGACCATTTATGATTTTTCTAAAAGATTTAAGCCTTAGATTTAGAGGAAGTAGTAATCAAAGAATTATAGATTTAAAAAATTCGAGTAAAGATAATGTAGTATTATATTTAGAATAGTAATACTTGCAATGGAATTACTTTTAATAGAATATTTTTCGTGATATAATAATTATGTTAACAATTATGGATTTATTATATCTCTAATTGTTTTGTAAATTAATTTATAGAGAGGAGATTAAAAATTGAAAAATATTATAGAGATTTTTCGAAAGGATATAAAAGAAGTATTTAGAAAAACTAATACGTGGATAATCATAGTAGGGTTAATATTTTTACCATCAATGTATGCATGGCCGAATATACTATCCTCATGGGATCCGTATGGACATACTAACAATATAAAAGTTGCTGTAACATCAGAAGATGAGGGAGCTACTGTTGATGGAAAAGAGTTAAACTTAGGTAATAGTTTAGTTGAAGGATTGAAAAATAATAAAAATCTTGACTGGCAGTTTGTCTCTAATAAACAACAAGCTGAGGATGGAGTAAGAATAGGGGACTATTATGCGAGTATTGTTGTACCGAAAAATTTTAGTCAAGATATGACATCGGTTAGTAGAACAGAACCTAAGAGAGCCACTATAGAGTATACGGTTAATGAAAAAATTAATGCGATTAGTCCAAAAATAACAAACAGTGGTGCTTCTGCAATAGCTAATA
The DNA here is from genome assembly GCF_000173915.1 of Gemella haemolysans ATCC 10379. NCBI lineage: Bacteria > Bacillati > Bacillota > Bacilli > Caryophanales > Gemellaceae > Gemella > Gemella haemolysans. The sequence goes on from NZ_ACDZ02000004.1 coordinate 41,311, forward strand.
ATATTAGTAAAAATTTTGTAGAAACAGCTAATGGTATAATTTTTGAAAGACTGCATGAAGCGGGGATAAAATTTGAAGAAAATCTTCCATCAATTGAAAAAGCAAAAGAAGAAATCTTTAAATTAAATGATAACTTTTCTACATATGAAAGTACTTTAAGTGAATTAATTGGAAAAGTGGAATATGGGTATAATATTTTAAACAATGTTCAAAATACACTTCCAGAAATAGATAGAGTAGCTACAAATAGTATTATGATTGCTGATAAGGCTGGAATTACTATTAATAATATACAGGGATTCAATGAAAGATTATTACCTATTATTAATAATCATCTTAATGTTGTAGAGGAAGTATCTAAAGAAGCTAATGTTATAGCAAAGGAGTTACAACAGAAACCAGATAAAACAGAAGAAATAAAGGCGAGACAGAAAGCTTTAGATAGCAGATTACAAGCTAGTACGGAAAGATTACAACTAGTAAAGAATATTTTTGAGTATTTTAATAGATTATCAAATGAGAGATTATTTAATAATCAACTTGAAAGAGTAACAACTTTATTGAATGATATTACAACGATAAAAGAAGTAAATAATAATATTTACAATAAAATGGATCATTATGATGAAATAGCAGACACTGTAAAAGAGGAATTCGTAAATAAATCTGCTAGAATTAATGAAGTTTCTTCAAATATGAATTCAAAATTAAATGTAGAAGTTGCACCTTTGATCTCTCAAGTTCTTAGTAAGGCAGAGGTTAATATTGATAAGGTGAGTGGCATAATTGCTGGGGCACAAGGAGAGCTACCTGCAGTAGAAAGAAAATTATCAGAAACTGAGGTGAAAATTAGTAATGCTTATGGAAAACTATTATCATTACAGGCCCAAATGCCATCTGCGAAGAGTAAAATCCAAAAACTAACAGATGAAATTAAAAAAGCTGACAGTGGGATAAATAAAAATCAACTGTTTAATTTATTGAAGGTTGACTATAAACAACAGGCAGAGTTTTTCGCAAATCCTGTTAAACTTCAAGAGAATAAACTTTATCATATAGAAAACTACGGTTCAGCGATGACACCATTTTATACAGTTCTTTCTATTTGGGTTGGTTCATTACTAATGTCTTCGTTATTAACTACTAAAGTAGAAGATGAAGAGAAAAAATATAAACCATATCAAAAATATTTTGGTAGAGGGCTACTATTTGTAATTATATCGTTATTCCAAACATTAATAATTACACTAGGGGATATGTATGTGCTAGGAACACAGGCAACCTCACCATATAGATTTGTATTATATGCATTACTGATTTCCCTTCTATTTTCTTCAATTATCTATACTATAGTGTGTATTTTAGGAAATGTAGGGAAAGCTGTTTGTATAGTATTATTAGTATTACAATTAGGAAGTTCAGGAGGAACATTCCCAATTCAAATGACATCAGAATTTTTCCAAGCTTTATATCCTAAAGTACCATTTACATATTCTATAGGTTTACTACGTGAAGCGGTAGGTGGTGTATATATTCCAGCTGTAGAACGTGATATTAAGATATTATTTATCTATCTAATTGTCGTTCTTGTAGGAGGAGCAATTCTAGTTAGTTTAAAAGCACGTTCTGCTAAACTGAGTAGAGAAAGAGAACGTTCTAAGTTATTCTTATAAGATTTATATTTTAAAAATTTTAATAAAGTGATTCAAAAGAATTGATTTAATGCAGTCAAAACTTTTGAGTCACTTCTTTTGTTTGTTTTCTCATACTAAATGAAAAAACTTAGTATTTATGATATAATAAAATGATAAAACCTTAAAATATAGAGGATAAATTATGGTTAAAACATTAGATAGAACCAAAGACATTTTCTTAGATACAATGCTTTTGGGAAATGAAATATTAACGAAAAAAATAAAAACAACTAATAAGACTAAAATCACTGTAATCTTAGCTGCTTACAGAAATGTAGGAAGACTGGAAAGTATTATTAAGGATTTATATAATCAAAGTTTTCAAGAATTTGAAATAATAGTAGTTGATGATCTTTCTGGATCAGAGATTGAAGAAGCGGTAGTTGCATTAGATAATAATAAAATTAACTACATAAAAAAACAACTAGGTTCTAACTCTTCAGCAAAAAACTGTGCATTAGATTTTTCTAAGGGGGAATATGTAGTTTTTGTTGAAGAAAGCTCAAAATTAAAATCTAATTATTTGGAATTATTATTTAATGAAGTATCGCAGAAAAATCTTGATATAGCAATATTAACAAGAAATGGTTATCCAAGTATATTAAATGAGACTATATCATCAGGGCAAGATTACCTTATAGAAGAAATTAAGAAATTAAAAAGTGATTTGAATTATAATGTTACTTCTTGTATTTTTAAGAAAAAATTCTTAGATGTTTATAATTTAAGATTCCAAGAAGATATGTTAGCTTTAGAGAATTTATACTTCAAATTACGTGTCTTTGATGTTGCAGGTAAAGTAAGTCAAGTAGCAAAAGTAGGTTATAAAGATTTACAAGAAAGTAAATCTGTAAGAAATAATGCAATGATTGAAGCTTCAACAAGAAGAATAATGATTGCATTTAATAAGATTGAAGAATTTAAACAAAATAAAAAATATGAGGAGAGTTTAAATTTACTTTGTGGATATTTACTTTTTGATGTACTTAGAATGCATGAAAATATGTCCGAGGAAATAGAGATTTTAGAGCTAATAAAATCAAGAAAAAACTATTTTGATAGTGACACATTCGTAAATAAAACGATGATAGCAATGTCTCCGATAATGTTTGCAAATCATCTTAACAGAAAGGATAGGAGATAATTATGAGGCGAATATTACATAATGTGTTTTCGTATGCGTTCATAGCCTTGTTTACAATAGCTTTAACTTGGGCATATGTAGCACCATTTGTGTATGAAAGAATATTAAATCCGTTGGCACTTCTGTTAGGAGTTCCAGTGGTTTTCATACTGTTTATTTATGCAGTAAAAAAAGTGTTAGCAACAGATGAAGTTGGATTAAAAAAATATAATCGAATTATTGTGCTAGTATATTTAGTATTTCAGGCGATTATTTTATCTATGGATACACTAAACTTTTCAGATGGTGCAGAGATAGAAAACGAAGCACACTACATGCTAAACTATGGAAAATTCTCTGGTGAAAGATATTTTTTAGTTTATCCGAATAATATTACACCGACAATTATTCTATATTGGATATATCGTATAGCTGCATTTCTACATATATCAGAAGTGTGGACATTACATATATTCTGTTTCTTGGTAACAACGGCGACAATATTTTTAACATATAAGACTGCTGGAAAATTACTTACAAAGCAAAAGCAAACGATAATTTTAGGATTAATGATATTATACATTCCTTTCCAAATGTATAGTTTATTTTATTACTCTGATACATTAATGGTAATTATGGTTGCTCTAATAATATATGTTCTTATACCTTCAGATGGAAGTTTTATCTTTAGAACAAAACATATTTTAGCAGTAGCTATTTTAGTTGCATTTGCATGGAACTTAAGATCTAATATAATTATTATTTTACCAGCGTTAATAGTTTACTTACTATTTTTTAAATGGTATAAAAATTTAGTTCTATTATTAGTGACCTTTGGAATTGCATTTGTATTCTTTGGAAAAGGATTCGATATGCTGTGGGCACACTATGGATTTTGGAAAGATGATGGCTATAAGTTTCCAATGTTGCACTGGGTAATGATGGGAATGAGTATTCAAGGTGGTAGTTATAACTGGCAGGATTTCCAATTTACTTATCTTAGTCAAAACAAGATGACAGATGATCTAGGTTTATTCTTTAATAGGGTGACTCATAGACCGTTTTTCCTTAATTTACTCATGATAGTTCTTAAAATAAGAGGTAATTGGAGTGATGGTACTATTAACTATACGAATGGTACACGTGCACTAAGAGATGGTGATGGCTTCTTATGGCAACTTTTCTATGGAAGTAATAATAGTTTCTTCATATATCTTTCTCAAATGATGTATGTCGTGATTATCTTTGGTATGGTATATTACATCTATAAACGCAGAAAAGAGTATATTACTTCATGCTTCTTATTCCAAATTATCATCTTCGGGGTATTTACGTTCCATTTAATCTGGGAAGCTAAACCAAGATATGTTTATGCATGGATGCCGATAATTTTTATTTTAGGAGCAAAAGGTATAATACTATTTGCTGAAAGATATGAGACAATCATATTTGATAAGTACAAGAAAAAACTTTATATTGCTTTTGGAGTAGTATTTGCTCTTCAAGTAGGAAGTGATAGTTTCTTAAGACCATCTTATTCGATGAACTTAGACTATGATTCACGTGTAATAAATGGTATTAGTATTTATGCAACGGATAATTATTTAAGAGATGGAATAGTTAGGGTGAATAAAGATACAGAGGTAGAACAAACATTTAAAGCTAATCGCAGCTTTAATTATGTTCGAGGATATATTTCTTCATATGATGAGAAAAATAATTCGAAGTATAAAGTAGAGATAATAGATAAAAAAGATAATAAAGTTGTAAGAGAACATGAATTTATTTATCGTGAATTGTATTGGGAAGTACCACTACAAACATATACTCTTCGTTGGTATTTCAATGATCTTCCGGCAGGAGACTACAGTGTGAAATTCTCACAAGTAGAAAGTGATAATAATGGAAGCATAGTAATTTCTAGTGTACCAAATGAAATGATTGATATGTATGAAGCTGGTAAATTATATATTAACGGTGCTGATCAAAATAAAAAAGATTTATCATTACAAATAGGACATAGATACCAAAAACTTTGGTGGTATTAATGAAATAGTGGACAAAGAAGTTTTGTAATTTTGAATCAGAATAATATGAGTGCTGACCAAAAAAGGTCCTAAAATTTAACAAAGTTCATATGAGAACTCATAGACACAGTGGTTTATTGATATCTAAATTCGCTTTATAAAAGCTTTTTAGATATCTAATAAACTGTGTGGGGGTGACTCGACAAAATCGATTTCTCCAAAATCACAATTTTTGAGTCACTCCCTTTCTTCATATTTAAGAATAAGGGTGGATTTTAATTTAAGTTTAGCTATAGTATAAGGTTAACATAAAGTAGGGAATATATAATATAAATATGAGAGTAATTCGACAAAATCGACTTCTCAAAAATTTTAATTTTTGAATCACTCTCTTTCTCCAAATAACATAGCATAGTTCTAATTTGCAAACGATTTATTGTCAAAGAAGGTAAAACTATGTTATAATTAGAATACAACATAAAAGGAGCAAATAATTATGGTAAATATTTATGATAAAGCAAATGAATTTGAAAGAGCATTAAGAGAATCTGATGAGTATAAAGCATCATTAGCTGCATCTGAAGAATTATACGCAGATGAAGAAGCTAATGCTTTATATACAGAATTCGTATCTAAACAAAAAGATTTAATGGAGTCTGCTCAAGCAGGAAATGAACCTACAGAAGAAGAATTATCAGTATTTGAAGAAATTCAACAAAAATTATTAGAAAATGCTAAATTCTTAGAGTTTGTACAAACTCAACAAAAACTACAATTTTTAATTGAAGACTTAAACAAAGTAATGTACAAACCTCTAGATGAACTTTTCGAAAAATACGGAAACAAATAGAATAAGATTTAACACGAAGTATTAGATATTTTCTGATACTTCGTGTTACTATTTAAAAATCACCTAGGAAATTAATTTTCTAGGTGATTTCTATATATACATTTAACTTTTATTTATCTTTATTTTCTTCAACATAATCTATTAATTCTAATGTAAGATCATATCTAAAGAATGGTGTTATTAGGTAAATTCCTTTGAAGTGTTTTAAAGCAACATCAAGTAACTTTTTACTTTCTTCTAAAGCAATTTTTTGACAAAGTTCTTTGTCATCTTTTACTTCTTCTAGTTTTGCTAAGAATTCTTCTGATAACTTGATACCAGGTACCTCATTGTGTAGGAATACAGCATTGTTGTAGCTTGTAATTGGCATTATACCAACGAAGAATGGAGTATCTGGATAATCAGCAGCAAATTCTGCTAATTGCTCAATTTTTTCAGCTTCAAAGACAGGTTGTGTAATAAAGTAATCGGTACCTGCTTTAATTTTCTTCTCAACTAGACGTTTTGTTTTACTTAAGTCGCGAACATTTGGATTATAAGCAGCAGCAACTGTGAAGTTTGTAGTCTTTTTCAGAGAAGCTCCATTATATCCAAGTCCTTCATTAAGTTGTTTAATGAAAGGAATTAATTTAAGACTAGTCATATCATAGACACTAGTTGCTCCAGGGAAGTCACCAAGTTTACTTGGATCTCCAGTAAGAGCAAGGACATTATTAATTCCAAGAAGATCAAATCCCATTAAGCGAGATTGTAATCCGATAAGATTGTGATCACGACATGTTAAATGTAGAAGTGTAGGGGTAGAAATGTGCTCTTTAAGTAACGTAGCAGCAGCTAAATTACAAATTCGAGTGCTAGCTAAAGAATTATCTGCTAAAGTTATAGCTTCGATATTCTTTTTATCTATCGCTTTTGCACCTTCTATAAATTTATCTACATTTAAATGTTTAGGTGGATCTAGTTCAGCTATTATTGTTACTTGTTTTTTCACTTTATCAACAATTGTTGGTTCGTTATGAGCAACCCTTACAAGCTCTTCCTCGGCCGGTAAAGGTGTGATAATTTTTCTTTTAACAGGTTTAAGATCTTTAATTCCTTTTTTAATAGCACGAATATGCTCAGGAGTAGTTCCACAGCAACCGCCTATTAATCTTACACCTTCTTCTACAAGTAACTTAGCACTTTGTTCGAAGTAAGCTGAATTTTTTCTAAAACGGTATTCATTACCATTAATAGTTTGTGTTAACTGTAATAAGCTGGCATTAGGATAAGCTGACAGGTAGCTTTGTGCAAATAATGGAACTTGTTTTAAACTTTTTATCATATGATAAGGACCAAGATGGCAGTTTAAACCAACGATATCAGCACCTAAGTTAACAAGGGTACTTAGAGCATCAGTTACTTTTTCCCCATTTTGAGTTATACCTGCTTCTAATAATGAAATATTAGTAATAATAGGTAAGTCAGTTAATTTTCTAGCTTCAGTTAATACAGCACGAATTTCTTCTTGATCATAGTAAGTTTCAAAGAGTAATGCATCAACTTTATTTGTTGATAATAATACTTTAACTTGATCGATTGTTTCATTGACAATTGTTTCTAATGATAGTTCACATTCACGAAGTCCTCTAATAGCTCCAATAGTACCGAAAACAAAAGTGTTTTCTCCAGCAGCTTTACGAGCTATTTCAGCAGCGCGAATATTAATTTCTTCAAACTTGTCTTCATAACCATAAGTTTTTAGCTGACATTTTTTTGCAGCATAAGTATTTGTTTGAATTATATCTGCTCCAGCTTCGATATAAGCCTTATGAATTTTCTCTACAGAATCCGGATTAGAGATATTATTATATTCATGACAACTTTCCAATCCATTACTATAGAGAGCTGTACCCATAGCTCCATCAGCTACGAGTACATTTTGTTCTAATCTCTCTAGTAAGTTTCTCATATGAACCTCCTATTTAGCGGCAAGTTCATTTCTAATTTCTTTAGTTACCTCAACTAAAACTTCTAATGCTTCAATAGTTTCTTTTTCAGCACGAGTTTTTAATCCACAGTCAGGGTTAATCCAGAATTGCTCAGTAGATAGTTTTTGAAGTGGACGTAAGATGTTTGTACGAACTTCTTCTTTAGAAGGTACACGAGGAGAGTGAATGTCGTAAACTCCTAGACCAATACCTAAAGGATAGATTGCAGTTTCGAATGCAGAGATTAATTCTCCGTGACTTCTACTAGTTTCGATAGAAATAACGTCAGCGTCTAATGCACGGATAGAATCGATAATTTCATCGAAGTTAGAATAACACATATGTGTGTGAATTTGTGTATCATCTTGAACTGATGAAGTAGCTAGACGGAATGAGAATACTGCTTCTTCAAGATATTTTTCTTTTTTGTTATCTCTTAGAGGTAATCCTTCACGGATAGCTGGTTCGTCAACTTGGATAATTGTAATTCCAGCTTTTTCTAAAAGTTCAATTTCATTTTTAAGAGCGATAGCTATTTGGTTGAAGATTTCTGCTTTAGGAATATCAGTTCTTTCGAATGACCAGTTTAGAATTGTAACTGGTCCAGTTAACATACCTTTAACAGGACGGTTAGTTAAGCTTTGAGCATAGGCAGTTTCTTTAACTGTAACAGCTTCTACGTGTTTTACATCTCCGTAAATGATTGGTGGTTTAACCCCACGAGAACCGTATGATTGAACCCAACCGAATTTAGTAGATGCAAATCCAGCGAAACGTTGTCCGAAGAATTCAACCATGTCTGTACGTTCGAACTCACCGTGAACTAATACGTCGATATCAAGATCTTCTTGGATTTTAATCCAACGAGCGATTTCTTCTTCGATGAATTTTTCATATGCTTCATTAGATAGTTCACCTTTTTTCCATAGAGCACGTTGTAGACGTACTTGTTTAGATTGAGGGAATGATCCGATTGTAGTAGTTGGTAATAATGGTAAGTTGTATTTTTTATTTTGAACTTCACGACGAACTTTGTAATCAGATGGACGAGTAGAACGAACATTTTCACTTGATTCTAATTCAAGGTTTCTGAAGTCAGCATTTTGTAGTTTGTTGAAGTCTTCAACGTGTTTTTGGTATGCTGCATCTTCTTTACCATCTAATTTGCTAGCTAGTAAGTTAAGCTCTACTAATTTTTGATCAGCAAATGCTAAACCGTTTAATAATGTTTCTTCTAATTCAGTTTCGTTTTTAGTTGTTACTGGTACGTGTAGTAATGAACATGAAGGTTGAATTACTAATTCAGCAACATTGGCTTTAATTTCTTCTAATAATGCAGAACTATCTTCGAAATCATTGCTCCATACGTTACGCCCATCAACAACCCCAGCAAATACTTCTTTATCTTTGAATAAACCAGCTTTTACATTAGCTAAGTTTTCTTCTCTTCCGTGAACGAAGTCTAAACCGAAAGCTACTGGTAAATCAACAAGTTTTTCAGCTTCTACTAAAGCTTCAAAGTAAGTTTGGAAGATGAATTTAGCATCTACTTCGTTGTTGAAGTGGTTGTATACTTTGTGAGCTAATTCTACATAGTTTCTACCTTCATCAGTAACAAAGATTGGCTCATCTACTTGGATGTAAGAAGCACCAGCTTCAGCTAATTCTTTGAATACTTGAGTGTAAAGTGGAACTAATTTATCTACAGCTTTTTCAAATTCTCCTTCAGCTAGACCACTAGATAAAGCAACATATGTAATTGGTCCAGTGATTACTGGTTTAGCTTTATCTCCTACGATTTCTTTTGCTTCTTTATATAAGTCTAATAGACGAGTATTGTTTAATTTAGGGTTAACATTTTCCCATTCTGGTACGATGTAGTGGTAGTTAGTGTTAAACCATTTTTTAAGTGCAGATGCAACATTATCTTTGTTACCACGAGCGATATCGAAGAATAAGTCTACATCAACTTCTCTTCCTTCGAAACGTTGTGGAATAACGTTGAATTGAACTGATAAATCTAAAATGTGATCATAAAGTGAGAAATCACCAACTGGGATAAAATCTAATCCAGCATTTAATTGTTTCTCGATATAAAGACGACGAAGTTTTCCTGCTTCTTCAAATAACTCATTTTGACGAACTGTACGAGCCCAGTATCCTTCAATTAATTTTTTCCATTCTCTTTTTTCCCCTAAACGTGGGTATCCTAAACTTGATATTTTTGTCATTATTTTTTCCTCCTGAAATTTTCTCTTTTTGTGTATATTGAATTATAAAAATAAAAAACGCCCTTAAACAATATCTAATATTGTCTAAGGACGTGCGTTTTATACGTGGTACCACCTTATTTTATGGAAAATCTAAAATGATAAAATGAATTTTTTAGTTTTCCACCTCATTAAAATTTTAACGCTATTTTCTGCGTAATTATCTAACAGCTGCTCGATAATTAAAACTCAAAGACCATCTTCAAAAAAACTCATTAATCTCTTTTCAGCTACCGAGACTCTCTGGTGTAAATCCTTTTTTCTACTCATCTTATCCATGTAATAATATATTAATTTGTAAAAATATTTTTTATTCAGTCTTAAATACGACAAAAGGGTAGTAACACAAGGGACGAAATGACCGTGTTACCACCCAATTTTATAATCTTAAAATAAATTTTAATCTTACCTCAATGATTATTAACGGTTATCAACCGGAACTAACTTATATATACTCATTAGTTCAGCTCTGTGACCATTTACAATACACTCAAATCCTTTTTTTCACCAACCAAAAGGTCTCTAATAATTAAGAAATATTGCTCTTCACTTCTTCGCTTTTTAAAACTGTTAAAGAAATATTAACATAAGATATTTTCTTTGTCAACACTTTTTAGTAAAAAAATTAAAAACTTTTTTCGAAATTGTCAGAAATCTAATTTAAACCATATATATTAGTATATTTTTAAAATAATTATTTTATAATATCTATTTAAGAAATATTTAAACATTTACTAATAGTTAGTTAATATCTATAAGGTATACTGTATTCATCAAACAAAAAGTTTTGGTAATAAAGTATTAATAAGAGGAGAAAAATACAAATGAAAAATAACTTTATGAAATCAGAAAATTTTACAAAATGGGCAATAAGAAAAGTTAGTGTTGGAGTAGTATCAGCAGCTATTGCAAGTGGTATTTTTGTAATTGTAGGAGGTGGAGAAGCACATGCAAGTGATAAACAATTAGATAAAGCACCAATAGTTGAAACTGTAAAAACGCAAGTAGATGAAAATGTAGTTACTAAACCAACAGAAAAACCTGAATCAGTAGAATCAACAACAGTAAAACCTAAAGAAGCTGATAAAACAGTCGAACAACCTGTAGTTGGAACAGATAAAGAAGTTAAACCTGAGGTAACAGAAAATAATATTTTAAGTCTTGCTAAAGATACTGTAGATGCTCCAAAAGTTGATGCATCAGATATGACTACACATAAAACAACTCCAGTTGAAGTTAAAAAAGCAGTAATGGATAATACGAAAGATGAAGTTAACGTACCAGCTAAATACCTAGATAAAGCAAACTTCCCTGGGCCATTCACAGCTGGAGTAAATCAAGTAATTCCTTATCACTTATTCGCGGGTGACGGAATGTTAACTCGCTTAATCTTAAACTCATCAGATAAAGCCCCATGGTCAGATAACGGAACAGCTAAAAATCCAGCTCTTCCACCAGTGGAAAATTTAACACAAGGATTATACTTCTATGAAGTAGACTTAGCAGGAACACAAGGAAAACAAGATAAAGAATTATTAGATTTATTTAAAGCAAATGGAACACAAAGCTATAAAGCAACAATCAAAGTATACGGTGAAAAAGATGGAAAAGCAGATTTAACAAACTTAGTAGCTACAAAAGATGTAAATGTAAATCTAAATGGATTAACAACTGTTAACGAAGTTAAAAAAGCTGTTATGGATAATACTAAAAATATAATTGACGTACCAGCTAAATACTTAGATAAAGCAAACTTCCCTGGACCATTTACAGCGGGAGTAAACCAAGTAATTCCTTATCACTTATTCGCAGGTGACGGAATGTTAACAAGATTAATCTTGAAAGCATCAGATAAAGCTCCATGGTCAGATAATGGAACAGCGAAAAATCCAGCTCTTCCTCCAGTGGAGAAATTAGGACATGGATTATACTTCTATGAAGTAGACTTAGAAGGAACACAAGGAAAACAAGATAAAGAATTATTAGATTTACTTAAAGCAAATGGAACACAAAGCTACAAAGCAACAATCAAAGTATACGGTGAAAAAGACGGAAAAGCAGATTTAACAAACTTAGTAGCACTAAAAGAGGTTACTGTAAATCTTCATAAAGAAGCTATGGAAATGGAGAAAAAACCAGGTGAAAATATGATGACAGATCATAAAAAACATGGTTCAATGGATCCAAATATGAGTGAAAAACCTATGGATATGCACAAACCAGATGTTATGAATATGAAAGCACATATGCACAGAGATATGAAAGCGAAAAATATGAACGCTCATATGAACAATGATATGATGAAAAAAGGAATGTTACCAAAAACAAGTGCAGCTCCAGAAGGAACAATGAATGCAACAAACTCAACAAATTCTTCAACTACAGGAATAGTAGGATTAATCATCGCTAGTCTATTAGGTTTATTAGGACTTAGAAGAAAAAATGAAATCGACTAAATAGAATAATTTTAAAAAGTTATGTATTAAACGATTTAAATCAGTGTGATTTGATAGTAGTCTCTTTTATAAAATTTTTTGAATATCTAGAATTATGTGGGGAAATCTCAATTAAATTGATATTTTTAAAATAGTGAGAGATAGTACCTTGCAGAATTTAACAGAATAGTGCTATACTTTAAATGTATAGTGCTATTTTGTTAGGAGGAGTAAAGATATGATGAATAAAATTTTATTAGTAGATGACGAGATAGAAATAACGGAGATAAACAAAAGATATCTAGAACAAGGTGGTTATGATATAGATATTGCTAATGATGGTAAAGAAGCATTAGAAAAATATAAGAGAAATAAGTATTCTCTAATTATTACGGATATAATGATGCCAAATATGGATGGCTATGATTTGATTAGTGAAGTACAATATTTGGATACAGAGCAACCTTTTTTATTTATAACTGCCAAAACAACTGAGCCAGATAAGATTTATGCTTTGAGCATGGGGGCTGATGACTATATAGTTAAGCCGTTTAGTCCTAGAGAATTAGTATTAAGAGTTAGGAACATATTACGTCGAATTGAAAAAAGTAGTACAGATAGTATTTCGACTTTAGGGGATTTAGAAATAAATTATAATAGTAGAATAGCAATGGTCAATGGAAAACAACTAGACCTAACGGTGAAATCTTTTGAATTATTATGGTTATTAGCTAATAATCCAGAACGTGTTTTTTCTAAAACAGAATTATATGAAAAAATATGGCACGATGAATATGTAGAAGATGCGAATACATTGAATGTGCACGTGCATTCTTTAAGGAGAATATTAATGAAATACTCTACAGAGAAAACACCAAATATAAAGACAGTGTGGGGACTAGGATATAAAATGGAAAGACAAGTTTAAAAATGGAAAGGAATATAGAATGAAATTAAGAGATTATATTATTGTTGGATATATTTTGTCATTTTTAATAACTATAGCTGCTGTATTTTGGGCTTCAAACCAAATGTTAATCGAAAAGAAAGATACCTATTTTATTGTTGCAATTACTGTGATTGCGGGATTAATCGGTGCGACGATAAGTCTAGCATTACTAAAAGGTGTGTTTAAATCATTAGATGTGCTAAAGAAAAAAACAGTAAATATAAGCGAGAAGAGATTTGATATCAGTGATGAAGTGATACGTCCAGTCGAATTTAGAGATTTATCTATTGCATTTGATGATATGGCGGAGCACTTAAAAGAAAGTTTTGAATCACTAGAACAAAGTGAAAAAGAAAAATCTCTTATGATTGCTCAACTTTCTCACGATATAAAAACTCCTATAACTTCTATTCAATCAACAGCTGAAGGAATGTTAGATGGTATAATAAAAAAAGATGAATACAAGTACTATTTAGAAACAATTTGTCGTCAAACAACGAGATTAAACAAATTAGTTGAAGAATTAAATTATTTGACGCTAAGTGTGAAAGAAACTGATTCTGCAGATAAAAAAGAAACAATATTTTTAGATAAATTACTAATTGATTGTATGTCTGAATTTAAGTTAAGAGCAGAAAAAGAACAAAGAGATATTTTTATTAAAGTAATACCAGAAAATGCAAAAATAGTAAGTAATTATAATAAATTACAAAGAATTATAGTTAATTTACTAGGTAATGCATTTAAATACTCTCCAAGTGGAACAAAAATCGAAATAGTTGCTGAAATTAGTGATGAAATGCTTTCTATTTCTATAATTGATGAAGGATGTGGTATAAAAAAAGAAGAACTTGATAATATTTTTAAAAGATTATATCGTGTTGAAGCATCAAGAAATATGAAAACAGGTGGCTATGGGTTAGGTTTAGCTATAGCGAAACAACTAGCTGTGCAACTAAATGGAGACATTAAAGTAGAGAGTGAATATGGTAAAGGAAGTACATTTACCTTGGAAATTTTGACAAAATAAATTATTCAATGTATAATGAAAAAAAATATACTGAGGAAAAATATATGTCAAAGTCAAAGTACATAACGCGTTTAAAACGTTCTGAAGGACAGCTTAGAGGAATTCAAAAAATGATAGAAGAAGAGCGAGATTGTATGGATATTATGATTCAGCTAAGTGCAGTTCGTTCTAGTGTTGACAAAGTTATTGAATTATTAATAACAGAAAATCTTATGGAATGTATTAATAATCCTACAGAAAATCCTGAAGAGCATAAAGAAAAAATAGAAAAAGCTATACAGTATCTAGTAAAAAAGAAATAGCATACTAAATTAGTAATAAAAGTCTTGATCCAAGATTATTTTGGACCAAGACTTTTATTTTTTTAAGATGTATTAATTTTATAGAGAATTTTAATATTTTAATTGTTGGTTGCTTTTTACTAATTGGTTGTTTAATTCTTTATTTTGTTTCTCCAGGCCAGTTATTCATGCCACCTTCAACATTTATAACATTAAACCCTTGTGCATCAAGAAAATCATATGCTTTAGCTGAACGACCACCTGCTTGACAAATCACGTAGTATTTTTGATCTTTGTCTAATTTAGAAAAATCTGCGTCTAAAGCACTTAAAGGGAAATTTTCAGCAGAAGGTATGTGACCAGCTGTATATTCATGAATTTCTCTTACATCAAGAATAGTGAGTTTTTCACTACTATCATTAGTATATTTTTCATAAAAATCCTTCATTGAAATATTATTTTTCATAGTTAATTCCTCTCAATATTACTAAATTTAACTACTGTATTAGTTTTAAAAATTGTTGTGTTTTTAAAAGAGTTAAATTATTATTCATGGTCTAATTTTAAACTATTTTACCTCGCCATGCATGCATTCCGCCTTGAACATTGACAACATCGAAACCTCTTTTTTTAAGTTTCTTTGCGGCAAGTTTACTTCTTGCTCCAGAGTGACAAATTATATATGTTTTTTTGTCAGCTGTTGGAGTGAAGCTACCGATTTCATTTAGTGGAATATTTTTTGCATTTTTTATGTGGCCTCTTCTAAATTCACCAGGTGTTCTTACGTCTATTAGTTGAATATTTTCCTTTAATTTATTTTCTAGTTCAGCAGTAGAAATACTGTCAACTTTTGTGAATAAAAAAAACATTGTATTACCTCCTGTATACCCCTATAGGGTATATTAAAACATGAATTAAGGTCTTTGTCAAGGATGATGATTGTATAATAAGAAATATTTTATATTATATGTAAATAAAATACTATCAGCTGTTGAAAGAATTGTATATAGCTATTAAATCTTAATATTATTTATCTCTTTGAAAATTTGAAAGTAATCATATGAAAATAACTTTTATTTTTTCAGAAATTATATGCTTGACAAATAAGAAAAATAGGAGAATAATGGAATAGAAAGTAACCATAATTTTTATAAAAAACAACCAATAATTTAGGAGGAATTTTAAATGAAAAAAATATCAAAGGTAGCTACTGCCAGTGTACTATTATTTACATTAGCAAATCCACTAGCTGTATTCGCTGAGAATAGAGTAGGTAATGTTTCAGAAGCAAGTAGTAATAAAACAACACAAGATCTTACAATTAGTTCAGAAGAAATCAATGGAGATATAGTATTTCATGTAACTGCAGTTAGAGATACTTATGAAGCAATTCTATATGCCAAAATTAACGGGAAAAATTATACTTATAATCTAGGTAATCTAAAAAAAGGTCAAGTATCAAAAATAGTTCAACCTGGTGCAAGTATAAATAACAACAGTGCTTCTATTACAAAAGAAAGTAAAAAAGAAAAATCACTACCTAATACAAGTGTAGTAAGAGAATTAGTAGAAAAATCGATCTCGTATAGTAATGAATTAAATGGGAATGAAATTGAAGCAAAAGTTGTCTATAAAGTATATGAGCTAGTAGAAAAAAATCCAACTTTAAATGAAGGAACAAAATATGTTCCAGAAAGTAAAGTTAAAGAAGGTGCTATTGTAAAACCAGAAGTACTAGTAAAACCAGAATATAAAGAAGTTTTAGGTGGAGCAATAGTTGAACCTGCTGTACAACCGGAATTACCAAAAGCAGAAGAGCCAGCGACACCAGCGCCAAAAGCAGAGGAGATAGGGGTACCAGCGCCGAAAGCAGAGGAACCATCAGCGCCAGCACCAAAAGCAGAGCAACCATCAGCACCAGCACCGAAAGCGGAAGAGCCAGCGGCACCAGCACCAAAAGCGGAAGAACCAGCGGCACCAGCACCAAAAGCGGAAGAACCAGCAGCGTCAGCACCAAAAGCGGAAGGACCAGCAGCACCAGCGCCAAAAGCAGAGGAACCAGCGGCACCAGCACCGAAAGCGGAAGAACCAGCAGCGTCAGCGCCAAAAGTGGAAGAACCAGCTGCTCCAGCGCCAAAAGTAGAAGAGCCAGCAACTCCAGCACCGAAAGCAGAAGAGCCAGCGACTCCAGCACCAAAAGCGGAAGAACCAGCAGCGCCAGCACCAAAAGCAGAAGAGCCAGCGACACCAGCGCCAAAAGCAGAGGAGATAGGGGTACCAGCGCCGAAAGCAGAAGAACCAGCAGCGCCAGCACCAAAAGCGGAAGAACCAGCAGCGCCAGCGCCAAAAGTAGAAGAGCCAGCAACTCCAGCACCGAAAGCAGAAGAGCCAGCGGCACCAGCACCGAAAGCAGAAGAGCCAGCGACACCAGCACCGAAAGTGGAAGAACCAGCAGCGCCATCACCAAAAGCAGAAGAACCAGCAGCGCCATCACCGAAAGCGGAAGAGCCAGCTGCTCCAGCGCTAAAAGTGGAAGAACCAGCAGCGCCAGCACCAAAAGCAGAGGAACCAGCAGCGCCATCACCGAAAGCGGAAGAGCCAGCTGCTCCAGCGCTAAAAGTGGAAGAACCAGCAGCGCCAGCACCAAAAGCAGAGGAACCAACAGCTCCAAAAGAAGATACTCCATCTGAAGAAGTAACACCTAAAGATGAAAAACTTGAGGAAGCAAAAAAAGATGGAAAAGATGTTATTGAAAAAATTGCGGCTTCAAAACTTAGTGAAATTGAAAAAGTTAAAGATGAAGCAGAAAAAGCTAAATTAGAAGCTAAATTAAAAGAATTAAAAGAAGCAGGATTAGAAGCGATAAATAATGCTAAAGATCACGATGCAGCAGTAGATGCTGCGGATGAATATCAAACTAAGATTGATGAGATTAATGTTCCAGGTGAAGAATTACCAGCACCAAATTATAACAAAGATAATTTAACAAATGGTCGTAATGAAGGTACTACTATTGACAATGGGAGTACAGCAATAGGTCATGGATCAGGAGAAGCTACACCAACGCCGACACAACCTACTACTGAAAGATCAACTACATCAACAGCACCAACACAACCTGCTTCAACTTCAGAGGGAACTTCTAGTTTTAGAAATGCACCGGAAGTTCAAGTTAGAACTAAAAAGGTTGTAAAAAGAGATTTATCTAATAAAACTAAACAAATAAATATCTATTATAACTTAACAGCACTTAAAGATATAGCTGGAGCATTAGGAGAATCAGGTGGGGAGAATATGCTTACTTTCCCTGGAAATATATCTAAAGAAGATTTAAAACGAGCTATTGAAGAAAAAACAAAAGCACAAATAGAAAAATTGAAAAAACAAGGTTTTAAAGTTGTTTCAACTACTGACTTAGACCAAATCGTTGAAGGTGGAGATAGCTATGATTATGTTGTAGAATTCACAAAAGAATCTAAATCTACATCAGCTAATAATACAGGTTTTAGAAAAGCACCGTTAGTTCAAAATAGAGCAAAAAGATCAGCAGAGCAAAAAGAAACTGTAGATGTAAATGTTTATTTCAATTTAAAAACTTTACCAGGAATTGCTGGAGCATTAGATGTGGATGGAGATACTACTATAAAACTTCCTAAAGATGCAACTGTAGAACAAGTAAAAGCTGCTATACAAACAAAAATTGCTAAAGTAGAAAAACGTGGTTATAAAGTTAGTGATTTCTACTTTGGAGCGAAAACAGAACGTGGTTATGACTATGTTGTAGAGTTCACAAAAGAAGCTAAGACTCAATCAGCAGGTAATTCAGGTTTTAGAAAAGCACCTGCAACACAAAGAAGGGCAAAAAGATCAGCAGAAGTACAAGAAACTGTAGATGTTAATATTTACTTTAACTTAAAAACTTTACCAGGAATAGCCGGAGCATTGGATGTAGATGGTGACACTACTATAAAACTTCCAAAAAATGCAACTGTAGAACAAGTCAAAGCTGCTATACAAACAAAAATTGCTAAAGTAGAAAAACGAGGATATAAAGTTAGTGATTTTTACTTTGGAGCAAAAACAGAACGTGGTTACGATTTTGTCGTAGAATTTAAAAAATAAAAAATAACCTAAATAAAAACTGACCTCAAAGTTTAGATAATTATCTAACCTGAGGTCAGCTTTTTTATATTTTATTCTTCTTCAGTCTCACGAGGGAAAATAATTGATTCACTAAAGTTTAAGTCGCGAAGAGCGGTGTAAGAATCTTCTAGAGAAATATAATTCAATTTTCTCATCGTTAATATTCTGTATTTTAAAAGTCGAACTGCTTCCATTTGAAGTTCTTTAAGTTCTTCTTCAAAATCGATATCTTCTAAAAATACTTCAAACAAGGTGAATGAGTAGTATCTATATATATCTTTAACGAATTCTGCAGTATTTTCATCTGAACACTTTTCATCAATAACCTTATAAGCTATATCAAGAAGTGC
The DNA here is from genome assembly GCF_000173915.1 of Gemella haemolysans ATCC 10379. NCBI lineage: Bacteria > Bacillati > Bacillota > Bacilli > Caryophanales > Gemellaceae > Gemella > Gemella haemolysans. Next base: position 60,433 of record NZ_ACDZ02000004.1, read on the forward strand.
GTCTCTTACTGTAGGCGAACAATCAATAATAGCTTGAATTTGACTAGAAGAAGCTTCGGCTCTTTGTTTAATTTCATCTAATTTATTGACGAAGTTTCCTTTTCTTCTTTTTGGAACTTTTTCTCTAAGTTTCTCATAGAATTCTGGAGTTAAATCTTTAGCAACCAAATGACGAGTTAAACGACGTTTTAGATTGGATTCTTTTACATATATTCTTAAATTAAGTAATAAGTTTTTTGGCATCGAATATGTGAACAATAAAGATTTTCTAAGTTGCATAATTTTAGAAATTTCCAAGATTTGTTCAATGTTAGGATTGTCCTTAAGTATTTCAGGAAGAGCTTTGTCTTGTGCTTTCATTATTTTTTTGTGTAGTGATAATGGTTCGTTTGCATTTTTAAATCTTCCAGTTTGCATGTTTTTAAAGTATACTTTTAGTTCGTGTAAAATTTTTATTTCAAAAGCATAAGCAAGTTTTTCTTCGATAGATTTTTTAGAAATATCACGCTCTTTTAGTTCTTCAAGTGTTCCTTCTAGGGTTTTTTCACGAAGAGAATATTGAGTATATTCTTTTTCTTCATCTTCTCCTTTAACAACAAGTGGAAGGGCGATTGTACCAATAACAATACTTAGTAACACAACATTACTCGCAATGAATAGGATGGTATTTCTAAGTGGGAAGTTATCCCCAGTAGAAGTTACAACTGGAATCATAAGTGCTGTGGCAAGTGTTACTGTACCGTGAATACCGCATAAACTAGCAATTAAAGAGTAGCTAAATCTAGAATAGTCACCTTTGTCGAGTTTTCTATTTAATATTATTTTTGCTGTTTTTCTAGCAGTAGTAAAAAGATGAGGTTGGAATGATATGTAGTAAAAATATACGAAACCTAATCTAACAATCATTAAACCTAAAACGATTACTAAAGAGATAATAAAACCATAGACAATATCAATTTCTCTGTTGTTAAACATTGTATGATATATCTCTGGAAGTAAATATCCTAAAAATGTGAATACTAAACCATTTAGTACATAACTTGCTATTTGTTGAGTACTATCTATAGTTACTGCAGCATCACTACTTACAATAGTGAGTAATTGAAGTTTTCTCTGGTAGTTGTAAACTAGAGCTGTAATTACGACAGCAACGATACCAGAGACACCGATATGCTCTGCTAGATAGAATACTATAACTGGTGTTATTAATTGAAAAATAACTAAAATATTAGATTCATCAGCAAACTTTGTTAAGAATGTAAACTTAATATAAGAGAATGCTATACCAATGATAAGTCCAAAAATTGCTCCACCTCCTGCAACTACTAAAAATTTATAGCTAGCATTTGTAACAGAAAATGTATTAGTAAGAACAGCGGCTAGAGCTATATTAAATGACACAAGACCAGAAGCATCATTAAGAAGAGATTCCCCTTCTAATATAGCCATAAGGCCTTTAGGTAGTTTCATTCCCTTAGTTATTGATTTAACAGCAACAGCATCTGTAGGTGATAAGATAGCGGCTAAAACAAAACATGCTGCCCATGGAATCATTGGAAGCAATAAATGAATTATGCTACCAACAACAATTACCGTTACAAGAACTAAAAATATTGCCATATATATAATAGGTCGTTTGTATAGCCAGATATTCTTTAATGACGCGTTGAAACCGTCGGTAAATAGTAAGGGAGCGATAACTAACATCATAAACATTTCAGATTCAAACTCAAAATGAAGTGGGAGATTAGGGATAAATGTTACCGCAGCACCAAGTATTATTTGGAATAAAGCTGCAGGAATACGTGGAAAAAGATTATTTAAAAATGAACCAAGTATTACAATTATGACAAATATACCTAGGGTAGTTAGTATTTCCATAAAAAACTCCTTTGTAATTATTTTATTATTATTTGTACTAATATATTTTACAATTATTTATCACTAAAATCAATAATTATACCATTTAAATGAAGACTATTTGGACTGATGATTTAAGAAAATTTAGAGTTTAAAAAAATTTGTAAATTATTACTTAGGTATAAAAATATCGCTACACCTAAGTATTAATACCAAGATGTAGCGAATTATTCAAAATATTTATTTAGATATTTGAAAAATTACCAACTAATTACTTTTCCATCTTCTATTTTAATGTCAGCATCATAAAGTTTGTTTAGAAGATCTTCATCAAAAAAGTTCTCAGCTTTATCATTTTTAATCACTTTTCCATCAAGAAGAGCAATAATATTATCACTATAAGCTAGAGCTTGATTAATATCATGCAATACCATGATAATAGTGATTCCTAATGATTTATTAAGCTCTCTTACAAGCTGCATTATAGATTTTTGATATTTTATATCAAGGAAAGTAGTAGGCTCGTCTAGTATAATAATATCAGTACTTTGTGCTAATGCCATTGCGATATAAACACGTTGAAGCTGTCCTCCCGATAACTCATCCACACGTTTATCTTTATAAGCCTGTAGATTAGTTTTTTCTAATGCAAATTCAATCTTTTCAACATCACTAGCAGTAGGCTTGTAAAAGAAAATGTTTTGGTAAGGAAGTCTAGCGAAACTAACCATATCATAAACGGTAATTTCTCGTGGAGTTTCATTCTTTTGATAAACAATTGCAAGAATACTCGCAAGTTCTTTTAATGAATATGAATTCAGTTCCTTACCTTCAATTTTTATACTTCCAGAATTATAGTTTAAGTTTTTTGCTAATATTTTTATAAGTGTACTTTTACCACAACCATTTTTACCAAGTAGGGTAGTAATCTTACCTTTTTCAATGCTTACATTTAGACCTTCAAAAAGTGCATTTTTATTATCATACTTAAACGTAAGGTTATTAATTTCTATTATATTTTCCATTAACTTACTCCTTTCTTAACTAAAATAATGAATGCAGGCCCACCTATAATCATCATTATTAAATCAGCAGGTATTTCTATTGGTGCAAAAATAACACGACCGATTGTATCGAATAACAGTAGAATAAATGCTCCAAGTAAAGCACTAAATGGAATTGTGTAAATATGATTTCGTCCAATTACAATTTTAGCAATATGAGGTGTAATAAGAGCCAAGAATACCATAACACCAGCAACAGCCGTCGAAATAGAAGCAAGAGCCACCGCAACAAATGAAATCAATAAACGAATCATATTAATATTTATACCAAGAGAACTAATAATATTATCATCTAAAGCAAATATATTGCACAGTTTAGCTAAGAAGAAACTAATAATTAGTAATATTGGAATCCAACCTAATAATAATGAAACGTCATCCCAGTTCTTAGTTCCTAAACCAACAGTTTTAAATGCTGACGAAGTAGTAGAGTTAGCTTGGTTCAAATACTGCATAGAACTTAGTATTCCTGTGAAGAAATAACTTATTGCAATACCGATTAAAATAATTTTAACATTGTTTTTTGTTCTACCAGCTAAGTAATAAATGATTAAGAAACCAAGAACACCACCGATGATAGAAAACACAGACTTAAACATTAAAAATTGTGGTAATAATCCTAATCCTAAGTATAAAAATAGGTTAGCTCCACTAGAAACACCAATAATACTAGGATCGACAAGTGGGTTCTTTAATACTGTTTGTAATAATAGACCACTAACTCCCAGCGCAGCACCTACTAATAAGGTGATGATAATTCTTGGAAAACGAACGTCGATAATTGCATTTACATTGGCGTATTCTCCGGTAAAGATACCAATAGCTAATTGTCCGACGCTAGCTTTTATACTACCACTGTTCGCTGCAAAAAATATCGTACTTAATAAAAGTAGAATAAGAACAGAAAAAGTGATTACTTTTTTATTTTTAAACATTAAGAACCTCCTTATATAGTTTATATGTTTAGTATATCACATTGTTTTAAAATTGTATTATTTAAAAAACCAGAGGTAGCAATGCGCTACTTCTGGTTTTAAGTATTAGTTACTATAGAAAATACTGTATAGACTTTCTAATCCTTTTTGGTAATCATATGTAGCTGTCATACCAAACATTGAGCTATCTAAATCGACAACTTTATTATTTTTTACCGCATCAAAGTGAGACCAACTCTTATTGTTTTCAAATTCTTTTTTAAACATTTCATTTACAGTATCAGGCATAGCATGAGCAGTACGTAAAATGAAATCTGGTTTATCGTTTAAAGCAGTTTCTAAGTTTAGATTTTTAAACTCTTCGTTACCTTTAACGATATTTTCACCACCAGCTAATTTTACAAGGTTACCTACGTAAGATTTTTCAGTAGCTGCCATGTAGCTTCCAGGTAAGCCCATAAGAACAAGAACTTTTGGTTTCTTTTTATTTGCGATTTTTTCATTGAATTTGGCGAAGAATTTATCGTGTTCTTTCTTTAACTCTTTGAATTTTTCAGTTTTACCGAATTCTTTTGCAAGTTCTTCAGTTACAGCGTATAGCCCGTTAACACTACGAATGTCTATAAATTTATAAGGTATTTTATTTTTCTCGAATCCTTCTTTTATCCAGTCTTGTAAACTATCTGGCGCATATACAATAGAAGGATTAATCGACTTAATAACCTCCATATTAGGATTCATAGGAAGACCAATTTGAACAGTATTGTCATACTTTTTAGGTATACGTCCTAATTTTGTAGTAGGAACAGCTGCTAATTTAATGTCAAGAACATTAGCTACTTGAGCAAGAGCGACAGAATCCATTACTACACGTTTACCATTTTCTTCTTCAGATTTTTTATTTTTATTTACACCTGTTAAGTCAATAGTCTCATTAAAAGCCTTATCAGCTAGATTAGGATCAGTTCCAGTAGTGTTACCAGCTTTATTTTGTGATGAACAAGCAGTAAGAACTAGAATACTGGTTAATAGTAGTGTAAATAGTAGGGATAGTTTTCTTTTCATGAATTATCTCCTAGTTATTTTTTCTTTTTTTACGAGGAAAGTAAAGCCCAGCAGCTATTGCAAGAACTCCTATACCACCTAAATAATAAGGTGTGTAGTTTGCTTCTTTAATAGCTTCCATGTCTAACCCCTCATTTCCGTTTTTAATACTATCAGTATTAACTTCCACGAAATAACGAACAGGACGATTCATTGGTTCTACATACATTTGTACCATAGCTAAGAAGTTTTCATTTGGTACTTCAAAACGATAATCAACATAGCTGTCTTTATATTGTTCGATGTTAACTTTTGTTTCAGTAGCAGCAACTTGTTTGAATTCTCCATCTTTTTGAAGAACTTTAATGAAAGGACCTTGTTCTTTACTACGTTGAACCCAGTTCATTAGGTGAATACGTACAGTTGCGTATAATTTACCATCTTTTGTACGTTGAAGCATAGCTTTAGACCAACGTTTTTCGCCGTTAGATTTTTGATTTTTAAGAGCTTCATTAAGGTCCCCACCTGCATTAATAGGTGAGATTACTCCTTGAACCATACCTTCACCGATAGCAGTGTTTTTAGTCCCACCATCAGCAGTAACACCAGTAAGAGGGTTCAAGTATGAACCTGTGATGTCAAGATTATAAAGACCAGGATTTTTTGTTTTTTGATCATCTTTGAAGTAATCTTCTAATTTCTTAGCAACAAATCCTTCAGGTGCCTTATTTTCATCTTTTTTATCTTTGTTTTCTTCTTCTTTTTTCTTATCTTCAGCTTTTTTCTCTTTTTCTTTATCTTTAGATGAATCTTCAGAACCAGATACTAGATTAGCTGCAGACCAGTTAAATTTAATAATGGCATTTTGAGATGCATCACCACCCATAATTTGGTTCATGGCATCAACAGCGACTCTAACACCGACTTTATCAGGTTTAGCTTCACCGAAATTAAAGCTTAGGTTTCCAGGATATGTACTAGTACCACCGTCTAAGTTTGTATCATTATAAGTACTTGTCACTGAAGCAGCAGTAAGGCTTCCTGAGAAAATAGGAGATGAGTAGATGCTAAGTGATAATAAGTGACCGTGCATATTACTGAAATCCATTGGAGTAAATTGTACAGTAATAGTAGAAGTGTTATTATCGTGAACATTTACTGTAGCATGTGTAGCTAATGCATTGTTCCCCATAGAAAGACGACCACTATTTTCAGCGTGCCATAGTTCTACAGGAACGCTATACACTCTGTCAGCAGCATGTACATTTTTAACGAAAGGAACATTACTAGATGTAACTATAAACGTTAATGTAGCAATAACTATCGTTAACAGTTTTAAAACTCGTTTCATTATAAAAACTCACTTTCTTTTGTATTATTTAATTTTTAATAAGAAAGGCGGGAAGTATTCCCGCCTTACGGAATAGATAATATTAAGCTAATTAAGTTGGATATTATCTTATTATTTTTGTTTTCTTCTACCAACCATGAAGGCACTCATTAGAGTAAGAGCTCCTGCAAGGATAGATGATGATGTTTCTAATCCAGTGTTAGATAGGCGTCCGTTGTTTAGACGTCCACCTTTTGGAGTTAAAGCACCAGCACCATTACCAGCAGTACTTGCTCCAGGTTGACCACCATCGATTACTGCAGTTCCTTGTCTTTCAGTAGCATTAGACCAGTTAAGGCTAAGGATTGCATCTTTTTTACCAGCACCTGGCATAATACTTTCCATTGTAGGTACAAAAACAGAAACAGGAATGTTAGTTAGTTTTTCGTTAGATGTGAAATGGATTTCTACTTGGTTCATAGCGCCACCTGTTTTATTGACAGGGTATTCAGTCCCGTTAACCCAGAAACGAGTAATACCGTCTGTAAGAGTTCCTACTTTAATATCGTGGAAACGAACTTTGTAGTGATAAGTATCACCATGTTTAAATACAGTGATTCCATCTAATGCGGCGTTCCCCATAGATGCACGACCTGATTCATATGCATTTAATAGAGAGGCAGTTACGTTATCGTAGAATGTAACTGGTACTTCTACACCTTGTTCTTGAGTAGCGGCAGGAAGCACTGGTGTTGTTGGAGTAGTAATTGGTGAAGTAGGTTGCCCTCCAGTATTAGTAGCAGGGTTGCTAGAACCAGGATTTCCGCCAGCTATAGGTTGCCCTTGTTGTTCAGTCACATTAGACCAGTCAAATGATAAAGTAGCATTTTGTTTACCACCGCCTGCCATAATAGATTCCATAGCTTGAACAAAAACAGAAACAGGGACAGTTGATAGTTTCTCAGTAGATGTGAAGTGTACTTCTACCTGTTTATTAGCCCCACCAGTAGGGTTTACAGGATACTCTGTACCATTTACCCAGAAACCAGTAATTCCGTCATTAAATGTTCCAACACTAATATTGTGGAAACGAACAATATAGTGATAAGTACTTCCTTCTTTATATACAGTTACATTACTGTGCTCTAAAGCTGCATCCCCCATAGATTTCTGACCAGGACGATAAGCATTTAGTAATGTAGCTTTAACTCCTTTATAGTAAGTTGCAGTAGCTGAAGGAGTAGGTTTTGGAGTAGGTGTAGTCACTACAGGTTTTGGTTGCTCCTTAGGTTTAGGAGTTTCTACAGGTTTAACAGTCTCAGTTGGTTTATCAGCAGGTTTAGTTGGATCAGCTGGTTTATTCGAAGGCTGAGTATCTTTTGGTGTTTCAGGTTTTGTAACAGGTTTAGACTCAGCAGGTTTAGCTGGAGTTTCAGCTGCTGGCTTAGGATTCACTGCAGGTTTAGGAGTAAGTTTTTCTTCAACTCCAGTTAAATCTAAACTAAGAATTGTATCTTTTGTACCTTGTCCAGGATTGTTAGTTAATAATCCAATTTTTTCCATTATTTGAACAAATACAGTAGCGTTAATTCTTGATTTTAATTCAGGTAGAGTAAATTCAGCCAATTTTGGATTTTTGGCGCTTGGATCTTCTGTATATTCTATTGATTGTAATGATATTTCTTGTCCTTCTATCCAAAGTTTAGATACTCCATCGGATAATCCATTCAGGTCGACATCTTTTAATATTAATTTGTATTTATAACCATTAGCTACTTTTTGAACGGTCAATTTAACTATAGAAGCATTAGCCATTGATATTTTTCCGGCTTCGTATGCATTTAAAGCTGTAGTTTTAACCGGTACCTCTGGATTTTGAGTATCAGCTGCTAATAAAACTTTGTTGTTTTGTGTAGTTGCTGAGTAATCTACCACAGCAAGAGTAGAGATGATAGTTGCTGCCGATAGAACTTTTAATAATTTATTTGCTTTCATTTTATTTTGATTTCTCCTTATATTTCTTTATACATGACTTTATACAAAGGGATAAATTATCCCTTTGTATAAGAGTTTGTTTTATATTATTTGTTATTTTTTCTGCGTAGAACAAGAGCAGATAATAATACTAGTGCACCTAAACCAACAGTTGCTGTTGAACTTACTCCAGTATTAGCTAACGCTTTAAGTCCTTTAGCTACAGTTTGTGAAGTTTTTTGAACAGTAGTTTTTTCAACCTCAGTTTTCTTATCTTCTTTGCTTTCATTTTGTCCAAAGATATCTTGTGTTGATGGTTGTGCTTGTTCTTTTACTTTTTGCTCTTTGTTTAAATCATTGATATTTAATTCTGGTAATTCAGGTTGAACAAGAGCATCACCAGTTTCAGATTTTGGTATTTCGCTTAATGCTGGTAGTTCAGGTTGAATAAGAGCTTCACCTTTTTCTGCTTTCGATATTTCGTTTAATTCTGGTAATTCAGGTTGAACAAGAGCATCACCAGTTTCAGATTTTGGTAATTCGTTTAATGCTGGCAGTTCAGGTTGAACAAGAGCATCACCAGTTTCAAATTTTGTTTTATTATTTGATGGGTTAATACCTTCTTTTACAATTGTGTATAAACTGAAGTGGTTAGTGAAGAATGTAAGTTTTCCATCTTTATAAACACTTGGTACTTTTTCTAATTTATTACCATTTACATAGTAAACTTCTAATTTTTCATTCTCATTAGCCACAACAGCTACTGTAACTGCACGAGTTTCTCCTTGCTTATCGATTGTAGTTCCTTTAGAATCTGTGAAGTGTAAGTCAATTGTTTTAACAACACTTAGGTTTTCATCAGCTTTTTTAACAAGTTCTTCAACTTTTGCAACAGTTTCTTTGTCAGCTTTTTCAACTGAGAATTTAGATGCTTTTACAGTAGAGTTATCGAATGAAACTTTGATTTCTTCTGATGAACCATTTTCTACAACTTTAGCAACTAATGTATCTTTAAGAGATGCAGTGTTAACTATTTCTTTCAGTTTTGCAGCTTCTTCTTTATTTACATCTTTATCAGTAGCGATATTAGCTAATGCTACTTTTTTAAGTTCTTCTAATTTTGCTTGTTCTTTTTCAGCTTGAGCCTTAGTAGCAGCTTCTTTTTCTAATCTTTCTTTTTCAAGACGATCAGCTTCAGCTTTTTGAGCTTTCTCTTTTTCAAGTCTTTCTTTTTCAGCTTGAGCCTTAGCAGCAGCTTCTTTTTCTAATCTTTCTTTTTCAAGACGATCAGCTTCAGCTTTTTGAGCTTTCTCTTTTTCAAGTCTTTCTTTTCAGCTTGAGCCTTAGCAGCAGCTTCTTTTTCTAATCTTTCTTTTTCAAGACGATCAGCTTCAGCTTTTTGAGCTTTCTCTTTTCAAGTCTTTCTTTTTCAGCTTGAGCCTTAACAGCAGCTTCTTTTTCTAATCTTTCTTTTTCAAGACGATCAGCTTCAGCTTTTTGAGTCTTTTTCTTTTCAAGTCTTTCTTTTCCAGCTTGGGCTTTAGCAGCAGCTTCTTTTCTAATCTTTCTTTTTCGGCTTGAGCTTTTGTAGTTTCATCTTTGTGTAATGATGTTACTTGATCAGCTGTTAGTGGAGTAGCACCATCCCAATTGAATTTAAGTGTTGCTGCAACATTTGAATGACCTCTTAATGGTTTGCCGTCTACTGATACTGAGAATGTAATAGTTTTCTCAGTTAATTTTTCAGGACTTGTGAAGTGGAATACTTTTTCATGGCTTTCACCACCAAGATCAGTTCTTTCAGCTGCAGTACCATCAACAGTTAAAGTATCTACAGTTCCTACAAGAGACGCGATATTTAAATCTTTAAATGTTAGATAGTAGTTGTAAGTATCATTTACTTTTTCAACACGAGTTTTTTCGTGTACTAATGCACCATCTGCCATTGAAGTTCTATTAGATTCATGGAGATTATTAATTATAGCTGGAACTAAGTTATTAGCAGCTTCTTCTTTTACTTTTTCTGCAGTAGGGAAGTCTAAAGAAATAGTGTTTTCTGCATTTCTTTCTTCGAATCTAGGTTTAGCTCCACCTCTAGTTTGAACACTGATTACAGTATCTACTTGAATTTTATCTAGAAGAGAATCAGTTAAGATTTTACCTTCTTTAAGTTTAGTTGTAGCATCAACTTCAGTAAAGTTAACTTCAGTTCCTTTATAAGTAAGTTTAGAAACTGTAAATGGTTTATTACGTAGTAAGTAAGTAGAAGATTTCCCTTCTTTTACTTGGATAGTGTATTGATATTTATCTCCAACTTTTTCAACTTTTACATCTTTAACAAATGCATCTTCGTAGATTGAACTTGAATCAGTTGTTCTACCATTTAATTCTCCTTTAATAGTAGCTGGAAATGTAGTAGGAACTTTATCAGCAGCTACTTCGTGATCAGGTACTGAAGGTTTAGCAGGTGTAACTTCTTTAGGTTTTTCTACTTTAGGGAAGTCTAAAGCTATTGTACTTTCAGCAGCTCTGTCTTCGAATCTAGGTTTAGCTCCACCTTTTGTTTGAACATTTAATACAGCATCTACTTGAATTTTGTCTAGAAGAGAATCAGTTAAGATTTTCCCTTCTTTTAGTTTAGTAGCAGCATCAACTTCAGTAAAGTTAATTTCAGTTCCTTTATAAGTAAGTTTAGAAACTGTGAATGGCTTATTACGTAATAAGAAGTTAGTAGATTTTCCTTCTTTAACTTGGATAGTATATTGATACTTATCCCCAACTTTTTCAACTTTTACATCTTTAACAAATGCATTTTCATAGATTGAAGCAGTACCAGTAGTTCTACCATTTAATTCAGCTTTTACTGTAGTAGGGAAAGTGTTAGGAACTTTATCAGCATCAACATTATGGTCAGCAGCTGTTGGTGTTGCTGGTTTTGGTTCTTCTTTTGGTTTAGTTGGTGCAGGCTTAACTGGTTTAGGTTTAGCAGGTGCAACTACATCTTCTAGTTTTACAGGTCTTTCCTTATAGTCAGTAGCTGTCTCATAGTATAGTTTTAATGTAACAAAGTGTGACATTAAAGCACCGTTTGGATATGGAGCAGTACCGTCTAATTGAATTTTTTCTAATAGTTTATCAGTAATGATAGATCCTTCTTTTACTGAAGAATTACCATTTGTTGCTAAAGTAGTTAATGGAACATCTTTACCTTGGTATGCTACTTTATGTAATTCAAATGGATAGAATTCTCCACCTACATCAGCAAGACCTTTTTTGAATCTTAAAGTATATTTGTATTTATCTCCAACTTTTTCAACTTTAACATAGTTATCCAATGCAGAACCGTATAATGATTCTTCATCGTTGTTGTTAGCATTTCTTAAATGTCCTTGAACGTGGATAGGGAAATCTTTTTTAATAGTTCCTTTGTATTCAACGTCTTTGTTAGGATTTTCGTAAGTTGCAGCTTGATAGTTATCAGCTGTTACTTTTTTTCTAGCTAAAGATGATAAATCAAATTTTAAAGTCATTTTTTGAGTTCCAGAGTCTGGATTAATTGAAGCCATAACAGGGACAAACACTTCAGTAAATGTTTCTAATTTATTGTTTGAATCGATTTTATTTTTATCCACATTGTAGTTAACAGTTTTAGGATAAACAGTACGACCAGGAAATTCTTTTTTGTAGAAATTTACGAAATTGTCAGTATCACTGGCACTATAATTCTCAACTATAGTTGAGTCTTTAAACTCGCTTTTTTGAATTTCTTTACGATTTTCATGAGTTTTATCACCATCATAGTATTTTAAGTCTCCTAAGTAACCTTTAAGTCCACCAAATGTGATAGGTTTAAATGAAACATTTACAGAATATTGCCCATTTTTTACAATTAATTTTGTTTTATCATTGTCGATTGCAGCTGCAGCCATAGAAGGACTACCTTCTGCATCAAATTTTAAGGCTTCAGCAGTAATCTTGTATTCACCATCTTTTAAAGCTTTAACATCTTGTGCTACAGTAGCTGGTTCTTCAGCTTTAGGAGCAGTAGTTGCTGGAGCTACAACTGATGTAGTAGCAGGGGCAGCAGCAGAGTTCGCTGCTGGAGTTGCTTGTGAATTAGTTTCCCCAGTAGTAGATGCTTGTGCTGTAGGTTGCGTAGTAGTTGTCTTCGTAGAAGAAGTTGTTGTATTTGCTACAACTGGTGTTTCTTCTGCTGCGAATGCGAAACTATCTTGATCGTATGCTTCAATTGCTGCAACAGCAGAAAAAATTGCAGTTGCTGACAAAACTTTTAATAATGTTGTATTTTTCATATTAGGAATTTTCTCCTTTATTTGTATATTATTAGATATTAAATCGTTACCACTATTATAATACAAAAAACTGTATAAATAAAGGTAAAAGTGATAATTGATATCAGATACAACCTAAAATAGATGAAATTTACAACAAAGTTTCAAAGATAGTTCACAAGTTTGTCATAATTTAAACGTTTTTCATTCTATAAAATACAAAAATATTATTAATAAAATTTTATGAAACAATGAAAATATGGGCTTGGAATACCTCCAAACCCACATTTTTCTTAAATATTATTTATTAAATTTTCTACGTATTACAAATGCTGCAAGAAGTGATGTTAATCCTAAGAATACTGTAGATGCAGTAGAAATACCAGTGTTTGCTAATGATTTTTTCACGTTTGCAGTTGTAGCATTAGATTTTTTCGTACCTACTGAAGTAGCTGCAAAAGTATCTTTAACTTTAGATTGTCCAAAGATATCATTGATAAGTGGTTTTTTATTAGATGTAGTAGTTGTCTCTTCAGTCAATTGTTTTTGTTCTCTAAGGTACCCTTCTAAATCAAATTCAGGTTTTTCTAATATTGCAGCTTCACCTTTAGCAGTAATAGGACCTTGATGATTTTTAAGGTATCCTTCTAAGTCAAACTCAGGTACTTCTAGTATTGCAGCTTCACCTTTAGCAGTTACAGGAGCTTTTTCTCTTTCAAGTCTTTCTTTTTCAGTTTTTTCTTTAGCTAATCTTTCTTTTTCGATACGTTCTTTTTCAGCTTTTTCTTTAGCTAATCTTTCTTTTTCGATACGTTCTTTTTCAGCTTTTTCTTTAGCTAATCTTTCAGCTTCGATATGTTCTTTTTCAGCTTTTTCCTTAGCTAATCTTTCAGCTTCGATACGTTCTTTTTCAGCTTTTTCCTTAGCTAATCTTTCTCTTTCGATACGTTCTTTTTCAGCTTTTTCCTTAGCTAATCTTTCTCTTTCGATACGTTCTTTTTCAGCTTTTTCTTTAGCTAATCTTTCTCTTTCGATACGTTCTTTTTCAGCTTTTTCTTTAGCTAGTTTTTCTCTTTCGATACGTTCTTTTTCAGCTTTTTCTTTAGCTAGTTTTTCTGTATCTACTTTAGGTATAGTTATTGTTTTTGTAGTTAGAGAACTTAAATCGTATTTAAGAATCATACGCTGAGTACCTGAACCAGCGAATATATTTTCCATTACAGGTACGAATACTTGAGTAAATGTTTCTAGTTTATTGTTAACATCGATTTTATTTTTATCTACATTGTAAGATAAAGTTTTAGGATATCCAGTACGTCCAGGGAATTTTTTCTTGTATACACCAATAAAAGCATCTTTTTCATTTTCTGAATAATTTTCAATGATAGTTGTATCTTTAAAATCACTATCTTTTATTTCAGAACGATTAGCATGAGTCTTATCCCCATCATAGTATTTTAAATCTCCTAAGTACCCTGTAAGACCTCCAAATGTAATAGGTTTAAATGAAACATTTACAGAGTATTTTCCATTTTTAACTACTAGTTTTGTTTTTTTAGTATCTAATCCAGCAGCAGCCATTGATTCTCTACCTTCTTGTGAGAAGTTTAGAGCTTCTACATTCTTTTTCTCACCTACTGACTTTATATCGTATGTACCATCTGGTAAATTCTTAACATCTTGAGGAACTGTTTTTGTTTCTACATCGCTTTGAGTGTTATTAGTAGTTGCTGCAACTTCAGTAGCGAATGCATTGTGATTATAAGATTCTATTGCTGCGATTGCAGTGAAAATTGCAGAAGCAGAAAGAACTTTTAATAATGTTTTATTCTTCATAATTATATAAATGTCTCCTTAAAAATTGTATTTTGTGATTATAAAATTTATCATTACTATTATAATACAAAGATGTCAATTAATAAAGGAAAAAATGATAACTAATTTCATTTACAATCTAAAATACTAGAAATTTACAATAAAGTTTCAATTTAACTTCACAAATTCGCCATATTTAAAAAGAGGTTAATTTTAAAATATAAAAAAATATTATTATAAAAAGTTCTATGATTTAAAAGTAATTTATAATTATATAAATTTTGTAAGCATTTAAACTAAATTGTTGACATTTCATTTTTTCTATGCTACGATTTAAAAAGTGAATAGAGTAAAATCACTGGGGGAGCCTTTAGGCTGAGATAACATAGTTAGACCCTTTGACCTGATCTAGATAATGCTAGCGTAGGAAACGTGAATATTTTCAAAATAGAATTTAATCCAACATAATTGGGAAATATACTATGAGTAATATATGTTTCAGAGTTCTCTTACGTTAGTAAGGGGACTTTTTTATTTATCATAAGTGATATTATTTTATACTAAAATTAAATATATTTAGGGGGATATACCTATGAAACTTATTACTGAAATTATGGAAGAGAAGGCATTACCAATTGTCGATAAAATATATAATGATGGCTTTATTCAAGGATTAATTCGTGCAGATTTATCAGAGAAAGCAGTAGAGCACTATCTGAAAGCTGATGCACTTTATTTAGAGAATTTTAGCGATATTTATGCCATTCTTTTAGCAAAAAGTAATGATAAAGTTGAAAAAAACTTTTTCTTAGGTCAGATAAATTTTGTATTAAACGAAGAAATTGCTGCACACAAAAATTTAGCAGATTATATAGGGAGAGAGTATCAAGAGATTATCAAAGGCGGAGAGTGGTATCCATCTGCAGACCATTATATAAAACATATGTACTATAATGCATTTGCATTCGGTATGGCTGAAGCTTTGAGCGCAATGGCTCCATGTCCATGGATTTATAAAATGGTAGCTAGAAAGATTTTAGCTAATCACAATTTAGCAGAAGATCATCCATTAAAATTCTGGGTTGAATTTTATGCTGATGGTTTAGTAGATGAAGTGCTTACTGAATATTATAAAATTATTAATCGTGAAGCTGAGTTTATGAGTGGAGAAGGTAAACAAAGGCTTATTAAAAACTTCTTAGAAAGTTGTGAACATGAACGTCGTTTCTTCAATATGGCTTATACACAAGAACGTTGGGAGTTAGAGGTATAGGGTATGAGTAAACTAAATATTGCATTAACTATTGCTGGAACTGATCCAACTGGTGGAGCAGGAATTATGGCTGATTTAAAAAGTTTTCAAGCACGTGAAGTGTATGGAATGGCTGTAGTTACTAGTGTCGTTGCACAAAATACGTTAGGTGTTCAAATGATAAGAAACTTAGATTTAGATATATTAGAAGCGCAATTAAAAAGTGTGTTTGACGATATAACACCTGATAGTATAAAAACTGGAATGATAGCAAATGCTGATATGATGAAATTAATTAAGAGATATTTACCTAAAGATGTTCCTTATGTTGTTGATCCAGTTATGGTTGCGACAAGTGGGGATAAATTGATAGATGATGTTGCAAGAAAACATTTAAAAGAGGAGATATTACCACTAGCAACTATTATTACACCAAATGTACCAGAAGCAGAAGAAATTGTTAATTTTAAAATATTAACAGAGGATGATGTTAATCGTGCAGGAAAGTTTATTATCGACGAAGTTGGATGTAAGTCAGTAGTTATAAAAGGTGGACATCTAACAGGAGAAGCAAAAGATTATTTATTTTTAAATGATGGAACAAAAAAAGTATGGACTAGTGAAAGATTTAAGACTAATCATACACATGGAACAGGTTGTACATTCTCAGCTGTTATTGCTGCAGAGTTAGCAAAAGGAAAAAGTATTGTTGAAGCTGTAGAAATTGGGAAAAAATTCATTACAGCTGCAATTAAATACACACCAGAGCTAGGTCATGGAAATGGACCTGTGAATCATATAGCATTTAAAGGAGATTTATAAATATGACAAGTTTAAAATTATTGAAAGAGAAAGCACCGTTAGTGATTTGTATAACTAATGATGTTGTTAAGAATTTCACAGCAAATGGATTAGTAGCGTTGGGAGCATCACCAGCGATGAGTGAATATCCAGAAGACTTAGAAGATTTATTAAAATATGCTGGAGGATTATTAATCAATATTGGTACATTAACAGATGAGACTTGGAAGTTATATCAAGAAGCTCTTAAAATAGCTGAAAAATATAATGTACCTGCAGTATTAGATCCTGTAGCCTGTGGAGCCGGAGCATATAGAAAAAAAGTATCAGATGATTTAATTAACAATTACAAACTAGCAGCTATAAGAGGAAATGCTGGCGAGATTGCATCATTAGTTGGCATAAATGTAGCTTCTAAGGGAGTGGATAGTGCTGGAGTAGATAATATTGATGAAATTGCCTTAGCAGCAAATGCTAAGTTTAATATTCCAATAGTAGTAACTGGGGAAGTTGACGCTATTGCAGTTAATGGAGAAGTAATAACAATACATAACGGAAGTGCAATGATGCCTAAAGTTATTGGAACAGGATGTTTATTAGGAGCTGTATTAGCAAGCTTTATTGGATTAGAGAAAGGTGAAGAATTAAAATCACTAGAAACAGCTATGTTAGCATATAATATTGCCGGGGAAATGGCAGAAAAACGTCCTAATGGGCATTTACCAGGAACATTTAAAGTTGAATTTATTAATGCATTATACGAAATTACAGATCAAGATATAAAAGCATTTAAAAAGGTGAAATAAGATGTTTAATAAAGAACTATTAAAATTATATTTTATATGTGGAACTACTACTTGCTTAGGTAAGGACTTATATACAGTAGTTGAAGATGCTTTAAAAGGTGGAATAACTTTATTTCAATTTCGTGAAAAAGGTGAAGGAGCCTTAGAAGGTAGAGAAAAAGTAGAATTAGCAATAAAACTACAAGAACTTTGTAAAAAATACAATGTTCCGTTTATTGTTAATGATGATATAGAGTTAGCATTAGAAATAGATGCTGACGGAGTACATGTAGGACAGGATGACCTAGGTGTTGATGAAATTAGAAAATTAATGCCTAATAAAATAATAGGTCTTTCTATAGGAAATGAAGAAGAATTTAAACAATCCAAAGTTGAATATGTAGATTATGTTGGTGTAGGGCCTGTATATGTCACACAATCAAAAGATGATGCTGGTGGCGCTATAGGTTATGAAGGACTAGAATTAATGAGAAGATTTTTACCACAAATGCCATTAGTGGCAATTGGTGGTATTCAGACACAACATATTAAAGATATTATGAAAACAAATGTTGATGGTGTGTCTATTATATCAGCAATCTCATATTCAGATAATATTGAAAAAACTGTTCGTGAAATGATCGAACAATTCTAAAATTAGCCTCCAAAGTTTAATTCACCTTTTGATAACTTTCAAGTGGTGATGTAAAGAGTAGAGCAAAAATCCTTACCAGTTTTTGCTTCTACTCTTTTTATTTAACTAACTATAGAGAGAACCAAAATCTTGGTTTTAGAGAAGTAGATTTTGAGGAGTTGCTCCTGTAAAGTTTATTACATATCTAAAAGTTATTTATAAAGTAAAATCATGAATAAATAATCCATAACGTATATGAGTTATTTTAGAATGCAGAATTTTTGAATCATACCTAGCATTATATAATTATTTGATTAATGAAGATAATAAGTATATAATTAGTGTGAAAAAAAGATTGCTAAAATAAAAGTAGGAGGAATTTTTATGACAAATATAGTATTGATACATGGAACATGGTGTGACGGAAGTGTCTGGGGAGAATTTGTTAATGAATTAGAAAAATTAGGTTTAAATGTATATACTCCAACTCTAAGATATCATGATCTACCTTATAAAGAAGTAGAAAAAAAGGTAGCGGAAGTTAGTTTAGATGAATTTACCAATGATATTGTAGATTTAATAGAAACACTAGATGAAGCTCCGATTGTATTAGGGCACTCTTTAGGGGGACTTCTTGCTCAGAAAGTTGCTATGAGGACAAAGACTAAGGGACTTATTTTAATGGGAACTGCACCTGCTGCAGGAATTTTCGCCTTTTATCCAAGTATGGTAATTTGTTTCTATAAACATTTTCTACGTTGGGGATTCTGGAAGAAATCTATGCCACCTTATAAGCATGCCTTCTATGATTATTGTATGAACAATCAAGATGAAGCTGATAAGGAGAGAGAATTTTCTAAATTAGTTCCGGAATCAGGTTTTACTTATTTCCAAATGGCATTACCATTTTTAGACAAACAAAAAGGTGCTTATATTGATTTTGATAAGGTTAATGAACCGGTATTAGTAATAACTGGTAGTGAGGATAAAATGGTACATCCAAATATAGCAAGAGCGACAGCAAAAAGATATAAAAATGCAACTCTAAATGTTATAGAAGGATCAGATCATATGTACGAAGCACCTAAATATCGAAACAAGACGATAGAATCAATAGATAAATGGTTAATAAGCAATAAACTAAATTAGAAATTATTTGAAGAAATAGTTATTTATGAGAACTGTAAAGTAAATATTAGTAAATTTTCAAAAAAATTCAAAAAAAGTGTTGACATTTTTATTTATTGATGATAATATATACTCAAGTTCAAAATTACCGATATTCAAATAAGTACTTTATAGGAACTTTTACAGAGAGTGTGAGCGGGTGAAAGCACACAATGCAGATTATAGAGGAAAATGGTTTGAATGGTAAAAAAAGTGAGTTTTAAAACACAAGCTTTTTTCGTAGGCGTTACGTTACAAACGCACACTATCTCGTGTATATTCTAGATGCATAGACGTTGTAGTGGTAAAGTTCGTAGTTTACGAAAAAGTAAGGTGGTACCGTGAAATTAGTTTCGCCCTTATTCTCTTAGGAGAGTAAGGGTGATTTTTTTTACATAAAATTCGCAAAACCCAAAAATAAATAGTAAAAACAAAAGGAGAAAATTATAAATGAAAAAACTATTATTTTTAGTAACAAGTTTCATACTTGGAATTATATTAATTGGATGTTCAAGTGCATCAAAAACTGAGAAAAAAGGAATCGAAGTGGATAAACTAGATCCTAGCAAACCTGTAACAGTTAAAGTTGGAGCTACTAACGTACCTCACGCTGTATTATTAGAGCACGTTGCTCCTCAACTTGAAAAAGAAGGAATCAAATTAGACATCGTTACATACCAAGACTACTATGTACCAAACAAAACGTTAAACGATAAAGAAATCGACATTAACTACTTCCAACACGTACCATTCTTAAAAAATGCTATTAAAGAAAATGGATACAAAATTGAAGACGCTGGTGCAATTCACTTAGAGCCAATCGGATTATACTCTAAAAAAGTTAAAAATGTTAAAGACCTTAAAGAAGGTGCTAAAGTATTAGTAAGTAACAACAAATCAGAATGGGGACGCGTAATTAAATTACTAGCTTCTGAAGGATTAGTAAAAGTTAAAGATGGTGTAGATCCAGTAACAGCTACTTTCGATGATATCGCTGAAAACCCTAAAAAATTACAATTCAGCTACGAAAATGATCCAGCATTAATGGTTAAATTCTACCAAAACGGTGAAGGTGACCTAGTTTCAATCAACGCTAACTTCGCTGTTGACGCAGGATTAAATGCAGCAACTGAACCAGTTTTAGTAGAAAAAGCTACAGATGACAACCCATATGCAAACATCGTTGTTGTTCGTGAAGGTGATAAAGACAAACCTGTTGTTAAAAAACTTGTTGCAGCTTTAAAATCTGAAGATACTCAAAAATTCATTAAAGAAAAATGGAATGGAGCAGTATTACCTGTTAAATAATTTCATTAAAAATTTTAAAAGGCAGTTTGTAAGAGCTGTCTTTTTTGTTTTATAAAGTAAAGAAAGTGTGCGTCTAGTATATATATATATTGAGAAATAAAAAAAATCGG
>NZ_ACDZ02000005.1 GCF_000173915.1 Gemella haemolysans ATCC 10379
ACTCAAGCACAATGAAAACTGAATATATATATTAGATCAAAAATAATTTTCTATAAAGTAAAAGAAACAGATTTACAAAACCGAGAAAAAAGTAAGTAAGTTGTAAAAACTTATTCACAAAGAGTTCAAGGAAAAGAACGAAGCGTAAAAGCTACACACGATTAAGTAGTAAAGGGCGCACGGAGGATGCCTTGGCACTAGGAGCCGATGAAGGACGTGACAAACGACGAAATGCTACGGGGAGCTGTAAGTAAGCAAAGAGCCGTAGATATCCGAATGGGGGAACCCACCGCTTTTAAAAGGGCGGTACGCGAAAGCGAGGTAACGCAGGGAACTGAAACATCTAAGTACCTGTAGGAAGAGAAAGAAAAATCGATTTCCTGAGTAGCGGCGAGCGAAAAGGAAAGAGCCCAAACCAATGTGCTTGCATATTGGGGTTGTAGGACTCTCAACAAAGTGTATGACAAAGTATAGTAGAACTAGCTGGAAAGTTAGACCGTAGAAGGTAAAAGTCCTGTATACGAAATGCTAAGTTGGCGCGAGAGAGCACCTGAGTACGGCGGAACACGAGGAATTCCGTCGGAATCTACCAGGACCGTCTGGTAAGGCTAAATACTACCTAGTGACCGATAGTGAACCAGTACCGTGAGGGAAAGGTGAAAAGAACCCCGGGAGGGGAGTGAAAGAGAACCTGAAACCGTGTGCTTACAAGTAGTCAGAGCCCCTTGAGGGTGATGGCGTGCCTTTTGTAGAATGAACCGGCGAGTTACTTTATCATGCGAGGTTAAGTGGAAGACATGGAGCCGCAGCGAAAGCGAGTCTTAATAGGGCGAAATAGTATGATGGAGTAGACCCGAAACCAAGTGATCTACCCATGGCCAGGTTGAAGTTTAGGTAACACTGAATGGAGGACCGAACCAGGACACGTTGAAAAGTGTTTGGATGAGCTGTGGGTAGCGGAGAAATTCCAATCGAACTTGGAAATAGCTGGTTCTCTCCGAAATAGCTTTAGGGCTAGCCTCGTTGTGAGTTTACTGGAGGTAGAGCACTGTTTGGACTAGGGGCCCATCCCGGGTTACCGAATTCAGACAAACTCCGAATGCCAGATAAATATCAACGGGAGTCAGACTGCGGGTGATAAGGTTCGTAGTCGAAAGGGAAACAGCCCAGACCGCCAGCTAAGGTCCCAAATTGTATGTTAAGTGGAAAAGGATGTGATGATGCACAGACAACCAGGATGTTGGCTTAGAAGCAGCCACCATTTAAAGAGTGCGTAATAGCTCACTGGTCGAGTGACATCGCGCCGAAAATGTACCGGGGCTAAACATACAACCGAAGCTGCGGATATAACTAATGTTATATGGTAGGAGAGCGTTCTAACATCGTAGAAGCCGAGCTGTAAGGCGAGGTGGAGAGGTTAGAAGTGAGAATGCCGGTGTGAGTAGCGAAAGATAGGTGAGAATCCTATCCACCGAATGACTAAGGTTTCCAGAGGAAGGCTCGTCCGCTCTGGGTAAGTCGGGACCTAAGGTGAAGCCGAATGGTGAAGCCGATGGACAACAGGTAGAAATTCCTGTACCACCAAATATCGTTTGAGAGAAGTGGGGACAGAGGAGGCTAATTGATCGTCCTGATGGAATAGGACGTCTAAGCACAAAGGTTGAGTAGTAGGCAAATCCGCTGCTCATAAGACTGAAGTGTGATGGGGAGCGAAATATAGTAGCGAAGTCAATGAAGCCAAACTCTCAAGAAAAGCCGCTATCGAGATAAGAGGTGCCCGTACCGCAAACCGACACAGGTAGTTGGGAAGAGAATTCTAAGGTGAGCGAGAGAACCATCGTTAAGGAACTCGGCAAAATGACCCCGTAACTTCGGGAGAAGGGGTGCCTACGAGAGTAGGCCGCAGTGAATAGGCCCAAGCGACTGTTTAACAAAAACACAGGTCTCTGCAAAACCGTAAGGTGAAGTATAGGGGCTGACGCCTGCCCGGTGCTGGAAGGTTAAGAGGAGTGCTTAGCGTAAGCGAAGGTATGAATTGAAGCCCCAGTAAACGGCGGCCGTAACTATAACGGTCCTAAGGTAGCGAAATTCCTTGTCGGGTAAGTTCCGACCCGCACGAAAGGCGTAACGATTTGGGCACTGTCTCAACGATGGACTCGGTGAAATCATAGTACCTGTGAAGATGCAGGTTACCCGCGACAGGACGGAAAGACCCCATGGAGCTTTACTGTAGCTTGATATTGAATTTTGATGCAGTATGTACAGGATAGGTAGGAGCCAGAGAATCATGCACGCCAGTGTATGAGGAGGCGTTGTTGGGATACTACCCTTGCTGTATTGAAATTCTAACCCTCGGCGTAGAAGACCGGGAGACAGTGTCAGGTGACAGTTTGACTGGGGCGGTCGCCTCCCAAAGAGTAACGGAGGCGTTCAAAGGTTCCCTCAGAATGGTTGGAAATCATTTGCAGAGTGTAAAGGCACAAGGGAGCTTGACTGTGAGACCTACAAGTCGAGCAGGTGCGAAAGCAGGACTTAGTGATCCGGTGGTTCCGCATGGAAGGGCCATCGCTCAACGGATAAAAGCTACCCTGGGGATAACAGGCTTATCTCCCCCAAGAGTCCACATCGACGGGGAGGTTTGGCACCTCGATGTCGGCTCATCGCATCCTGGGGCTGTAGTCGGTCCCAAGGGTTGGGCTGTTCGCCCATTAAAGCGGTACGCGAGCTGGGTTCAGAACGTCGTGAGACAGTTCGGTCCCTATCCGTCGTGGGCGTAGGAAATTTGAGAGGAGCTGTCCTTAGTACGAGAGGACCGGGATGGACGTATCAATGGTGTACCAGTTGTCACGCCAGTGGCATAGCTGGGTAGCTAAATACGGAAGGGATAAGAGCTGAAAGCATCTAAGCATGAAGCCCCCCTCGAGATGAGATTTCCCACGGATATTAAGACCCCTTGAAGACGACAAGGAGAATAGGTTAGGAGTGTAAGCACGGTAACGTGTTCAGCTGACTAATACTAATAGGTCGAGGACTTAATCAAGTGAAAGTTCTTTAGAAAAGTAACTGTTGACAAAAAGAAAAAAGATGATATAATATGTATATGAAGTTTTCGTCTGGTGGCGATAGCGAAGAGGACACACCTGTACCCATACCGAACACAGAAGTTAAGCTCTTTAGCGTCGAATGTAGTTGGGCTTACGCCCTGTGAGACTAGAACGTTGCCAGACTTTTGATATGGAGGTTTAGCTCAGCTGGGAGAGCACTTGCCTTACAAGCAAGGGGTCAGCGGTTCGATCCCGTTAACCTCCACCATTTATGCCGGCCTAGCTCAGTTGGTAGAGCAACTGACTTGTAATCAGTAGGTCGGGGGTTCAAGTCCTCTGGCCGGCACCATTTTTAATCAGAGCCATTAGCTCAGTTGGTAGAGCATTTGACTTTTAATCAAAGGGTCGAAGGTTCGAGTCCTTCATGGCTCACCATTCTTTTGCGGGTGTGGCGGAATTGGCAGACGCACTAGACTTAGGATCTAGCGCCTCACGGCGTGGGGGTTCGACTCCCTTCACCCGCACCATTTCTAAGTATTCGCGAAAGTAGTTCAGGGGTAGAACATCACCTTGCCAAGGTGAGGGTCGCGGGTTCAAATCCCGTCTTTCGCTCCAATAGTTAATATAGTGCCGGGGTGGCGGAACTGGCAGACGCACAGGACTTAAAATCCTGCGGTAGCAATACCGTACCGGTTCGATTCCGGTCCTCGGCACCATTATATTAGCGCCCATAGCTCAATTGGATAGAGCGTTTGACTACGGATCAAAAGGTTAGGGGTTCGACTCCTCTTGGGCGCGCCATTTAAAATCACGGGAAGTAGCTCAGCTTGGTAGAGCACTTGGTTTGGGACCAAGGGGTCGCAGGTTCGAATCCTGTCTTCCCGACCATTGAAAATATATATAAACATTATTAATTTGGGGCCTTAGCTCAGCTGGGAGAGCGCCTGCTTTGCACGCAGGAGGTCAGCGGTTCGATCCCGCTAGGCTCCACCATTTTAAATAATGAATTTAGCCTTTATTGGCGGCGTAGCTCAGCTGGCTAGAGCGTACGGTTCATACCCGTAAGGTCGGGGGTTCGATCCCCTCTGCCGCCACCAATAATAGTTAGTGAATTCACAGGAACACGGACTCTTAGCTCAGTTGGTTAGAGCTATCGGCTCATAACCGATCGGTCGCAGGTTCGAGTCCTGCAGAGTCCACCATTTATCAAGGAGGAATACCCAAGTCCGGCTGAAGGGATCGGTCTTGAAAACCGACAGGAGTGTAAAAGCTCGCAGGGGTTCGAATCCCCTTTCCTCCTCCATTTTTATTATCGCGGGATGGAGCAGTCTGGCAGCTCGTTGGGCTCATAACCCAAAGGTCGATGGTTCAAATCCATCTCCCGCAATTTTTAATACTAGGTCCCGTGGTGTAGCGGTTATCACGCCTGCCTGTCACGCAGGAGATCGCGGGTTCGATTCCCGTCGGGACCGCCATTTTTTTATGTCAAAATTAAATAATGCCTCGATAGCTCAGTTGGTAGAGCAATGGATTGAAGCTCCATGTGTCGGCAGTTCGACTCTGTCTCGAGGCACCATGTTGCCGGCCTAGCTCAGTTGGTAGAGCAACTGACTTGCAATCAGTAGGTCGGGGGTTCAAGTCCTCTGGCCGGCATTTTTTTATATTTTGGGAAGATAGCGAAGAGGCTAAACGCGGCGGACTGTAAATCCGCTCCTTCGGGTTCAGTGGTTCGAATCCACTTCTTCCCACCATTCTTAGGGACGTAGTTTAACGGTAGAACAAAGGTCTCCAAAACCTTTGGTGTGGGTTCGATTCCTGCCGTCCCTGTTCAAGGTGTAATCATTTGTGATTACACTTTTTTTTTGTCTTTAAAATAATAATCACTTTACTTCGGAAATATTCTTTTAAAGTACCGTTTTATAAGCTTTGTATGATAGTGAATATCGGGAAATATTTTTGACAATTATTTTAAAGTATGATATTGTATTAGTGTATATAAAGTTATAGGAGGTAAAATATGACAGAGAGTGTAAAACCATTTAGTAAGCTATATGATTTAACACAGAGAGCAGAAAAAGTAGGTATTTCTGATGATGATGTACTTAGAGAGATTTTAGTTGAAAAAATTGTTCCGAACAAATATCAACCACGACGTGAATTTACTGAAGAAAAAATCAAAGAACTTGCTGAATCAATCAAGCAAAATGGTTTACTTCAATCTATTACAGTTCGTGACATGGGAAATGGTTTCTATGAACTTATTGCTGGGGAAAGACGTTTAAGAGCTATTAAGTATTTACAATATTCCACGACTAAGGCTATTGTTAAGGAATTAACTGATGAACAGATGGCAACTCTTGCATTAATTGAAAATATTCAAAGAGAAGAATTAACGCCAATTGAGGAAGCACATGCTTATCAAGAATTACTTAGAATTAATAAACTTACTCAAGACGAGCTTGCTAAGTCTTTAGGGAAAACTCAAGCGACTGTAGCTAATAAATTACGATTATTAAAATTAAGTAAAAAGGTTATTGATGCAATTAATACTAAGAAGATTACAGAACGTCATGGCCGTGCTATGGTTAAGTTAGATTCTTCTGCTCAAGAGAAATTATTGATTCAAATTTTATCACAAAATCTTAATGTATCTCAAACTGAAGAAAAAATTGATACATATTTAAAAATTAAAAAAGACACTAAAGTATTTAATCCAACTGTAAATTATGATGGACAAAAAATTATAGCTAAGCTTATAAAAGAGATAGCTAAACTGGAAGAGAAATATAATATAAATTTAAACAAAGAAGAAGAAGAAACTATGGAAAGTGTGGTTATTAAAGTTACTGTGCCACGCTTTGCCAAAAAAGAGGTAAATGATGAAAATATTAGCGATATGTAATCAAAAAGGTGGAGTAGGAAAAACAACTACTTCAATAAATTTAGCAGCTTCGTTAGCTCATCTTAAAAAGAAAGTACTATTAATTGATACTGATCCACAGGCCAATGCAACTAGTGGTGTTGGTGTAGATAAGGCAGCTATAAGCCAATCAATTTATAATATTCTTGTAGATGAAGTTAATATTAATGATGTAATTATTAAAACAGCTTATGAAAATCTGGATATTGTGCCTTCTAGTATTGCATTGGCGGGAGCAGAAGTTGAGCTTGTCTCAGCAATTAGCCGTGAGCAACGCATGAAAAATGCAATATCTGAAATTAAAGATGAGTATGATTATGTGGTAATCGATTGCCCTCCGTCTTTAGGCCTTATTACATTAAATTCATTAACTGCAGCTGATGGAGTAATTATCCCTGTACAGACAGAATATTACGCCTTAGAAGGGCTTAGTCAGCTTATGAATACATTTAATATAGTAAGAAAGCATCTTAATTCTAAATTGGATATTTTTGGGGTATTACTTACTATGACTGATAGTAGAACAAATATATCTAACCAAGTAGCTGAACAAGTAAGAGAGCATTTCAAAGATAAAGCATTTGAAACTGTTATCGCAAGAACTGTGCGTTTAAGTGAAGCCCCAAGTTTTGGTGAACCGATTATTGAATATGCGAAAAATTCTAATGGAGCAAAACAATATTTATCATTAGCTAAAGAGGTGATTGAACGTGGCTAAAAAATTAGGTAAAGGTTTAGGACGTGGACTTGATGCTATTTTTGCTACAGAAAATGTTGAGATAGTTACGGATAATGATAAAATAGTGGAAATTGCACTTGAAGAGATCAAAAAGAATCCATATCAACCGCGTACTTATTTTAATGAAGAAAAATTAAATGAATTAAAAGAATCTATCGAAAAAAATGGTTTATTACAACCTATTATTGTAAAAAAAGCTGTAAAAGGGTATTACATTATAGCAGGTGAGCGTCGTTATAGAGCATTTGAACTGCTAGGTAGAAAAGAAATTCCAGCTATTATTAAAGAGATGACAGATGAAGAAATGATGGTCTTTGCTGTACTAGAAAACCTACAACGTGAAGATTTATCTGCCTTAGAAGAATCAGAAAGTTATAAAAATCTGATGGACAAGATGTCATTAACGCAAGAGGAATTAGCTAAAAAACTTGGAAAAAGTAGACCGTATATAGCAAATAGTTTACGACTATTAAAGTTACCAACAGAAATTAAAAATAAACTTGAGCAAGGAGTCATAAGTGCAGCTCATGCTCGAACGTTACTTTCATTAAAAACAAAAAAAGCTATGGAAGAGGTTTGCGCTTTAGTAGTTGAAAGAAAAATGTCTGTTCGTGAATTAGAAGAATATGTAGCAAAGCTACTGAAACCGAAAGAGGTCAAGAAAGCGAAGGCTAAGGATATTTTTATAGAAGAGCAGGAAGATATTCTTAAAAAGCGTCTTGGAACGTCTGTAACGATTAAACAAGGTCGTAATAAAAAAGGTAAGATAGAAATTGAGTTCAAAGATAATGATGAATTTGAACGTATTATTTCATTATTCAAGGATGAGTAATTATGAATTTTATTGAAAAGATAAAAACATCAGTAAGAAACACTGACTTACTAATCACAGTTTTAGAAAAAATATTACTTATAATTGTAATTTTTATTATTGCATCAATTTTAGTACGTATATTTAATAGAATTATTGATTATATAATGACAACTAGAGATAATGCCAATAAGAAGTTTAATATAAAGTTTAATGAGAAACGATCAGAAACTTTACATAAACTTGTGAGAAGTGCAGTTCGTTATACAATATACTTTATTGCATTTTTCCAAGTATTGTCAATCCTAGGAGTTAATACTACGAGTATTGTTGCCAGTGCTGGTATAGCATCAGTAGCTATTGGTTTTGGTGCACAGAGTTTAGTTAAAGATATTATATCTGGATTTTTTATCATTCTTGAAGGACAATTTGATGTAGGTGATAATGTTAAAATTTATAATCAAGCAGCCTTTATTGCTGGAGGTTATGTAATGTCACTTGGTTTACGTTCTACTAAGATTCGTTCAAAAAATGGTGAAGTTTATTTTATTCCGAATGGAACTATTAATCAAGTTGTAAATTACTCATTAATGTATAACTTAGCTTTAGTAGAGTTACCGATAAAAATTGATGAATCTATTGAAGAGATAGAAGACCGTGTAAACAAAGTAATTAATAATGCTAATAATAAAAAAGAATATCATGATTTATTATATAAGAACGATAAATTCCATATCGATTATATAGAAAAAATTGCTGATAACGTTGTTACTATTCATGTTATTGGAAAAGCAAAAGTTGGAAAAAAACAAGATGTGGAAACAATGTTAAGACGTGATTTCTATAAAGAGTTTGAATCATTATTAACATCAAATGAAGAAAAATAGGAGGTTGGATTATGGAATATGAATTAAATGACATAGTTGAAATGAAAAAACAACACCCTTGTGGCACAAATAGATGGCAAATTACACGTATGGGGGCTGACATAAAGATAAAGTGCCTAAAGTGTGATAATAACATAATGATGCCAAGACGTGAGTTTAACAAAAAAATTAAAAAAATAGTTGAAAAAAATTCATAATATAAAAAAGCTAGTGAATCTTTAAATAGAATCACTAGCTTTTAGTTAGCTTTTGACTAGTTCATGTTGTCTTTAACAAAATTAACAATTCCATTTGATATTATTCTATTATAAAAAGAAAAGAGTTCTTTAACAGTTAATTCAGGATGTTCAGTCCAGTAATTTATAATTGAGATAAAACTTGCTGATTGAAAATTAAATAGAAGATCTTTTTCAATCTTATTTAAATTTATAGATGCAAGGGAGAAGGTTCTTTTAAAAACATTGAGCATAGTATTCTTCAATTTATTTTGAAATGTAATACTACCATTTTCTCCCATAAGTATGTGCATAGAAGATAGATGTTTTTCAAATATATTAAAAAAATTATTATCAACATTAATATAGTCGCTAATCTCGAATGTAATATCTATATTTTTATTAGATAGATTATTAATAAATTTATTATGAAAATCTGTAATTTCTATAAGAATATTATCTTCAATTTTTTCTAATACGTTATATTTATCCAAATAGTGTCGATAAAATGTAGAACGATTTATATCAATTAAAGAAGTAATATCAGAAACAGTAATAACTTCAAATTTCTTTGTTTTCATTAATTCTAATAAAGCTTCTTGTATTTTTCTTTGTGTTTTTGTAGTTTTATTAATATAAGCCATTATTTTCTCCATAAAAATAAGACAAATTAAATTATTTTGTTGAAAATGCAACAAATCGATGAAATTTGCCTCTCGTTTTTCTTTTAAGTAGAGTATATAATAAAAACATCAAAAAAGCAACAAGTTGTTGCAAAGAAAATTTTATTATAAGATTTAGTTTTAGAAGAGTATTTCTGAAATTGAAGAGGAGGAATTTCAAATGAAAAAATATGGAAGAGTGTTAGGAATATTACTAGCAGCAATAATAACTATAATGAGTATATTTGATAGTACTCAAATACCTATAGTAAATCCTAAAATACCGGATTTGCCTATAGCAGTAGTAAATCAAGATAAGACTGATACAACTAAAGCAATGGTAGAAAAACTAAAAGAAAATTCACAAATTAATGATAAGGTGAGTATAAAATGGGAAGAAGTGTCAACAAAAGATGAAGCAGTTGACAAAATGAATAATGGAGAATATTACGGTACATTAGTAATTCCTGAGAATTATGAAAAAAGTGTAGCATCATTATCAACACCAAATGCAAAAGCACCAGAATTTACAATAGTTATTAATCAAGGGAAAAACAGCCAATTATCAACACAAGTAACACAAATTTTAACACAAATTGCTAATAAAAGTGGTGATGCAGCTAGTTTACAAATAATAAAAAAAGCAGAAGCAGCTAATAAACCTTTACCAGCCAAAATAGTAGAGAACTTAATGAAGCCAGTAAAAGTTAATGTAGAAAATATAAATACAACGGGAGATTTCTCAAGTGCACCAGGTGTATTCTTCTCTCCACTATGGATTTCTAGTTTGATTGGAAGTGTGCTACTTCTTACATTAGGACGCAAAGAATCTTATACAGCAAAAGGAAGACTATTAGATAAATTGATTAGATTAGGGTTTATTGCAGTAACATCTATAGTTGTTGGGTTTTTAGCCCCTAATTTAGTAAATTGGATATTAGGTGTATCTGTAGAAAATTATACTCAAACTGCATGGTTTTTAACTATAGGAGCATTTGCATTTATGACGTTGATCTTTGGAACAATAAGTTGGTTAGGTATAGTTGGAGCGCCATTATTTGTGCTGATGTTGTTCTTTGGTTTACCAATATTATCACTAGCACCAGAAATGTTAGGAAGTTTCTATACACAATGGATTCTACCATGGTTACCAATGCGTATGCTGTATGACGGTATAAAAAATATGCTATTCTTTAACCAAGGATTATGGAATAGTGGAACTAAAGATTTAGTGGTAGTAGCTACAGTCGGTGTAATTCTAATTTTATCAAGTGTATTGAAAAAATCAAAAGTAAGTAAATAATTATAAAACCTAGTAGCCGAATTGCTACTAGGTTTATTTCTATATTATTTATTAAATTTTTTTGATACTTTTGAGCTTATAAACATAAAGACCAAAACAATAATTATTCCATATAAAAATTCCATACTTCCAATATTATTTAGAGTAGTACCAAAGTGTAACCAGATCATTTTCCCTGGAATAAGGCCAATGAGATTTCCAATGAAATATTTTTTAAAAGATATTCTAGTTAAACCGTATGAATAGCAAATAACACTATTAGGAAGAACTGGAATTAGTCTATAAATTATTAGAACTAAAGTTAGTTTATTTTCACTTATACCAAAAATTGTATCGTATTGTTTTTTCGATAATTTTTTAGCTAAGTATTTTTCAACGTGGTCACTTGCGAAGTATCTTGAGATAAGAAACATCACACTAGTATATATCATTGCAGAAATTATTGAAAGGATAAAACCATGAGTAAAACCAAATAAGTAACCACCAATTGCAGAGAATATCCCTGGTGGGAATAAAAATATTGGTAATACAGATGCTAGTATTAAAAATACTATAGGTGCAAAGCTACCAAATTGTGCTATAAAATCTTGCATAGTTCCTCCTTCGGCTAAAATAATATTCTTATTATATCATAAAGCTAGGGAAATAAGCGAATAAAAACTAAAAGTGAGTGACTCGAAAATTGTGATTTCAAGGAAATCGATTTTGATGAGTCACCCACATAAAGATTTTTAAATATTATACTTCTTTTATTAAATGAATTTCAATTCCATTAGGATCATTAATAATAATCTTATTATTATATTCAGAGATGATTTTAGTGTTGTTATTTTTTATATTTTCCACAACTTTATTGTAAGCAGCATCATCAATAAATAGAATTTCAAAATGATCTAAACCTGGAGTTCCTTTTTGTCTAAGGCTTAGATTAGGACCTCCCCATTGATTAACAGCTAGATGGTGGTGGTAATTGCCATAAGCAATCCAACTAGCACTAGCTACGGTGAATTTATCACTAAATCCTAGTACTTCTTGATAGAAGTTAGAAGAAACGGTAGAGTTTTGAACACTTAGATGAACGTGGCCAATAATAGTTCCTACTGGTAAGGTATATGGCACTACAGTTTCAGAAATATCAAGTAGGTGAGTAGCATCGATAGGCTCTGTTACTCCTATGATTCTTCCATCTTCTTTTATGTCCCAAGTAGATTCGTCTTTATCATAATATACTTCTATTCCATTACCTTCTATATCACTTAGGTAAAGGGCATTACTATAACCGTGATCAGAGCCACCGTCTAAAGGTATATTAGAATCTATAAAGTGGCGCAGTATGTTTGCTAGACTTTGTTCATCTGGAACTAGATAGGCTATGTGATATAGTCCGTAAGAACGTACAAGAGGTCCATCGACTTTTTTCATGTGTAGAAGCGGAATATTATCAGTAGTACCTAAAGTAGCTTCCGTTTCGTTTTTTGAAATTATAGTCATACCCATAGCTTCTGTGTAGAATTTAAGCTGTCTTTCAAAGTTAACAACATTAAGTGTAGCAGTTCCAAGTTTAATATTTGAATTGTATTTTTTCATGATTGTAAACCATCCTATTATTTTTTCATAGAAATTTATATCTTGTAATATATTTTACATACCAAAATAATTTTTGTAAAGTACGTACTTTTATAATAGTTAGTATCTTTTATCATACTAATGTATAAGATTAATGATTATTAACAAAATATTTTTAAATAGCATAATAATAAATGATAAGTTTCGTGTTTTATGTTATAATAGTTAAGTTGAGTAGGCAAGGCCTAAGTAATATAAGAATTTAATGAAGAAAAGGAGTGATTAATACTATGGCATTAACAGCCGGAATAGTAGGATTACCAAACGTAGGAAAAAGTACACTTTTTAACGCAATTACAAAAGCAGGAGCATTAGCAGCGAACTATCCTTTCGCAACAATTGACCCAAACGTAGGAATTGTAGAAGTACCAGAGCACAGATTAAATAAATTAACAGAATTAGTAGAACCTAAAAAAACAGTACCAACATCATTCGAATTTACAGATATTGCTGGTATCGTAAAAGGTGCATCTAAAGGAGAAGGGCTAGGAAATAAATTCTTAAGTCACATCCGTGAAGTAGATGCAATTTGTCAAGTTGTTAGATGTTTTGAAGATGAAAATATTACTCACGTTGCTGGTGGAGTAGATCCATTATACGATATCGAAGTTATTAACTTAGAGTTAATCTTAGCAGACTTAGAAAGTGTTGAAAAACGTATCGGACGTGTTGAAAAACAAGCCAAACAAAAAGATAAAGATGCTGTTGCAGAATTTGCAGTACTTGCTAAAGTACGTGATATTCTTAAAGAAGAAAAACCAGCTAGACTTTTAGAATTAGATAAAGAAGAGCAAAAAATCGCAAAAGGATTACATTTATTAACAATGAAACCTATGCTTTATGTTGCTAACGTAAGTGAAGATGATTTATTAGATGTCGATTCTAACAAACACGTAGCGAGTGTACGTGAGTTTGCTGCAGGTGAAGGAAGCCAAGTAATCGTAGTTTGTGCAAAAATCGAAGAAGAAATGGCTTCATTAGAAGATGAAGAAAAAGCAATGTTCCTTGAAGAGTTAGGAATCGATGAAAGTGGATTAGATAAATTAATCAAAGCAAGTTACAGCCTTCTAGGATTAGCAACATACTTCACAGCTGGTGTCCAAGAAGTACGTGCATGGACATTCAAAAAAGGTATGTTAGCTCCTGAATGTGCGGGGATTATCCACTCTGATTTCGAACGAGGATTTATCCGTGCTGAAACAGTAAGTTATGATGATTTAGTTGAATACGGAAGTATGCCAAAAGCTAAAGAAGCTGGTCGTGTTCGTCTTGAAGGTAAAGAATATGAAGTAAAAGACGGCGACATAATGTTATTCAGATTTAATGTATAATATTTAATAGAATTCTATATTTTCTCATTACATGGGAAGATATAGAATTTTTATATTCTCTATAGAATATGTTATAATTATTTTTATATAAAAGAGGTGATTTGACCATGTTAAGATTTTTCCATAATCCTCTGCTTATAGCGAAATTAGCGGAGTATGATTATTTAATTAAAGGAAATAAGAAACAAAGTACAGCAGAATATAAAATAAAAAGAATTATAAAAGATATAACCGGAGAAACATTCGAAGATATTGAAGTATACAATAGTGGATTATCAATTCCAAAGATTACGAAAAATGGATTTCAAGCTACAGCAGTCTATATACCAGAACTTAAAGAACTTCTTGTTATTTATAGAGGTAGTGAGAGTGAAGATATTAGCGATTGGTTTTACAATTATACAGGAATAGTTTCAGGAGAAAACACTAGTCAGATAGACTCAGCATGTTTATTTAATAGATTTTTAAAAAGAAAGATTCCGGACTTTGATTTATGCTATAAAGTTGCAGCTGGACATTCACTTGGTGGTCATTTAGCTATTACCGTAGAATTACTTAAGAAAATATACCAGCGAGTTTATACATTCAATACAGCATTACCACAGCTAAAACAATTAAGAAAATATGATAAAAAATATAATAAAAAATTAGAAGAGTATTTTTTAGAAAAAGATTTAGAGGAGACTAATAAACTCCAAGAATTTACTTCTAATTATTATGCAAAAAATGCTCATCATATATATAATTTTATAAGAAAAAATGATTTTGTACAGTCGTTAAATATGACTGTAGGAACATTTCATGTAGGGAAGACTATAGAATTTCCAGCGATAATAAAAAATTTTGTTGCACCTGAAGAATTTTTGACAGAAGAAGATACGTATGAATTAGATAAAATTTTCTGTGACTTTTATAATAGATTATTGGAGAAAAATATTACTCCCGATAATGTTGTAGAGAATCAAAAACAGGTAACAGATGAATTTATAGGATTACTTATTGAAAAAATTAAAAATCCAATTCAACAACAAATCAGTAATTTCTCGTATAAAAAAGTAATAAAAACATCTAATGATGTAGGAATAACAGACTCATATAGAACATTTAAGGCTGTTTATAATTACTTATTGTACTTGGCGCATGCGGGTATTATTCCTGATGATGTAATAAATTGCACGGATAGTAAAACTGCTACAACTCTTTATGAGAAGCTAATGTGCGATGTAAATAAATCAAATCTTAAAAATTTATTAAAACCATTACAGGAGTTTTACACATTAACTAAACTAATTTATACAGTAACTCAAGCAAATGGTCTAGATGATGTTGGAAATTGGGGAGAAATAGCTAAAGCTCATGATCTTCCAGCTTTGTATGATGTGTTAGGAGAATAAGAAGCGCTTAAATAATAAAAATAAATAAAAAAGAGGATTGAACGATGTGCTCAATCCTCTTTTTTGTTATTCTTCGTCTGTAATGACAGTTGGTTTTAAGATTGGAGGAGGAGAAGTTTCAGTAATTGTTACTGTACGTTCTTCTTTTTTATCCTTTTTATCTTTGTCGTTTTTCTTCTCTTCTTTTTTATCCTTGTCGTCTTTCTTCTCTTCTTTTTGAACAGGTTTTGTTACAACGACTTTTGAAGGATCGCTAAATGAAATGCCCTTGTCGATATTATGACCAAATTTCGCTAAAGTTTTTTCTTTAGATAGTTCCTTAAAACCATTTGGAACTATATCTTTTGTTCCACCTTTTGCATTGTTATAACCGTTAATACTTGAATCAATGACTGATTGAGGTCGACTAAAAGCGGTATCTGGAGCGATTAAGTTTTTATCAAGTGCGTAAATGGAATTCATAACTGCAATCCAGCTTCTTTGAGCATAGTCATAACTTGGTACTTTTGCTGGACTATCATATCCATTCCATAGACCAACAGTTATTTTAGTAGAACCACCAACAACCCATAGGTCTTTATAGTACTCAGAAGTCCCTGTTTTTACAAATAAGTTTTTAGAATTAAATTTCAGTTTACTTGGCATATCATGAGATGTACCGTAACTCTTATTGATAACATCTCCAAGCATATCGACGATTAGATAACTTGTAGATTCTTCGAATACTTTAACTGGTGAAAAATCAGCTTTGTAAACTAGCTCTCCATCATTATTTTCGATTTCTTCGATAATATGTGCTTTTTTGTGTTCACCTTTATTTGCAAAAGTAGAAAATGCACTAGTATTCTCTGTAACTGATAAACCGTAAGTCATACCACCAATGGCAGTAGCTAAGTTAGTTTTATCACTTTCTGTAAGACCTTCAACACCCATTTTCTCTAGGTAATTTGTAACAGGATCCTCTTTATAAAATGCAGAGTATAGCCTTACAGTTGGCAAGTTAAGAGATCTAGCTAATGCTTGTCTAGCCGGTAGGTATCCACGCTCAGACATGTCATAGTTCTCAGGTTTCCAACCATAATGATTAAATCTTTTATCTAAAACGGTTGAGTTAGGAGTAATGTAACCTTTATCGATAGCTGGTCCATAAACTAATAGTGGTTTGATTGTAGAACCTGGTGAACGACGAGTTCTTGTTGCGTGGTTAAGTTGTTGTTTTTTGTAGTCCATACCACCGATAAACGCTAATACTTTACCAGTATTGTTTTCAATAACCGATGCTCCAATTTCTAATGGATAAACAACACCACCCTGAGTGTATGTTGGATAAGAAGCGAATTGTTTTTTCGTTTCTTGAAGTGTATCGTAAAGTTTCTTATCAAGTGTAGTTTTTACTTTATAACCACCAGTTATGAATTTAATTCTACTTTTTTCGATTAGTTCATTTCTGTAGTCAGAATCATTTTTAAATTCTTCTTCTCTATTATTTTTTTTAGCAGTTTGCTCAGCTAATATCTCTGCAACTGAACTTGTTACCTCATCACGAATATAAGGGTAATCAGTATATTCTGAATATTTTTGTTTAGTATAAGCACCTTTAATATCGAATTTCTTCGCTTCTTCAAATTGTTCTTTAGTAATAAAATCATTTGAAAGCATACGTTCTAATACATATTGCTGTCTTTCAAACCCCGCTTGAAGCTCTTCGTCAGGACGGATATTTCCAGCAGAGTCAAATGGTGTATATCTATATGGTGATTGTACAAAACCAACAAGATAAGCTGCTTGAGCTATATTCAAGTCTTTAGAATGAACTCCAAAAACACCTTGTGCTGCAGTTTCGATACCGCTAATGTTTTGTCCTAAACTATTTTTTCCGAAAGGAGCGACATTTAGATAATTTTCAAGAATTTCATTTTTAGAAAAATGACTATCAACACGAAGTGCTAGTAATATTTCTTTTGCTTTTCTTTCATAAGATCTTGAATTATCAAGAAGCTGATTTTTTACCAATTGCTGAGTGATAGTACTACCACCAGTTGATCTAGCACCAGTCGCTTCACTATGTGTAGCTCTTAAAACAGCCCAAATATCAATTCCACTGTTAGAGTAGAAATTAGAGTCTTCACTTGCGATAATAGCATTTTTAACATTATCACCGATATTCTCATAAGTAACAGTCTTTCTAATTAATTCGGAGTTGATTGTACCTAATTTTTCACCACTTCCAAAATAAACTTCACTGTTCTTACTAATGTTATTTATTTGTTCTTTCATTTCTTTTTGGGTTAAGACAGGTTGATCTTTAACTAAACCACCCACATACCCGATAGCAAGCCCCGCACCTAAACTAATTAGTAATCCAATAGAAAGAAGTATGGCTCGCGTCATAGAAGTTAGTATCTTCTTAATTTTCATTGTAATCTCCTTAGATTGCATACTATTAGCTACATTATACCATAATTTAATATAAAGTAGTAAATTATATGCAAGGCTTAGAATAGAATTTATCGTTAAAAATATTAGAAAAAGATAAAACAAAAAATAAAAATATGTTATAATTGAAGTAAGTGCATAAAAATTGATATGGAGGCATTTTAATGAGTAAATTATTAGAAGATTTAAAATATAGAGACT
This sequence comes from Gemella haemolysans ATCC 10379, assembly GCF_000173915.1. Taxonomy (NCBI): domain Bacteria; kingdom Bacillati; phylum Bacillota; class Bacilli; order Caryophanales; family Gemellaceae; genus Gemella; species Gemella haemolysans. Next base: position 17,570 of record NZ_ACDZ02000005.1, read on the forward strand.
TAGTTTACCAACAAACTGATGAAGAAGGAATTAAAGAATTATTAGAGAAAGAAAGTGTATCGATATACTGTGGTACAGATCCAACAGGAAACTCATTACACATTGGTCACTTACTTCCATTTTTAACATTAAAAAGATTTCAACAACATGGACATAAACCTGTTATTTTAGTAGGTGGAGGAACTGGTATTATCGGAGACCCATCAGGAAGAAGTGAAGAACGTCAATTACAAAGCCTTGAAGTAATCGAAGATAACGCTCGTCGTCTTGAAGCTCAACTTCGTAATATTTTCCGTGGAGATGATAATATTGAGTTTGTAAATAACATTGATTGGTTAGGAAAACTATCTATGATTGAATTTTTACGTGATTATGGAAAATTAGTAAACATCAATTACTTATTAGCGAAAGATTCAGTTGCTAGCCGTCTAGATAATGGATTATCATTTACAGAATTCAGTTATACTATACTACAAGGGATTGACTATGCATACTTAAATGAGCATCACAATGTTAAATTACAAATTGGTGGTTCTGACCAATGGGGTAACATTACTACTGGTCTAGAAATTATGAGAAAACTTCGTGGAGATGTTGAGGCATATGGATTCACTATCCCATTAATGTTAAAATCTGATGGAACTAAATTTGGTAAATCTACTGGTGGCGCAGTATGGTTAGATCCAGAACAAACAACACCTTATGAATTTTACCAATTCTGGTTTAACACTGCGGATACAGAAGTAGTACCGGCTCTTAAAAAATTTACATTCTTAGAAAAAGAACAAATTGAAGCATTAAGAGAAAGTTCAGAAAAAGAACCACACTTACGTCTTGCTCAAAAAGCATTAGCTGAAGAAATGGTGAAAATTGTTCACGGTGAAAAAGCATTAGAAAGTGCATTAAACATTACAAAAGCATTATTCTCAGGAAACATTAAAGAACTAACCCACGATGAATTAAAAGCAGCTGTTAAGGGAATGCCAAAATCTGAATTAGAGAAAAAAGAATACAATATCGTAGATTTCCTAGTTGAAAGCAATCTAGTTCAATCAAAACGTCAAGCACGTGAAGATGTAAACAATGGTGCTGTTTATGTGAATGGTGATAAAGTTACAGATTTAGAATATGTTGTAGAAGGTAAAGACAGACTAGAAGATGGATTTACAGTACTTAGACGTGGTAAGAAAAAATATCTGTTAGTAGAATATAAATAATTTAAAAGTAACATATACATAAAGAGGGGAACCGAAATGAATCTAAAAGAAGTTGTTGGTAAAAAAGCTGTAGATTATGTAAAAGATGGTATGATCGTTGGGTTAGGGACAGGTTCAACTGTATTCTATTTTGTTCATGCATTAGCTGATAGAGTAAAAGAAGGATTGAATGTTGAAATGGTATCAACATCGATTCAAACGGTTGAACTAGCTAAAAGCCTTGGTCTTTCAATCAAAGAACTAGAAGAGATTGATCATATTGATCTTGCTGTTGATGGAGTAGATGAAATTGATAAGGATTTTAATGCGATAAAAGGTGGAGGAGCAGCATTATTTAGAGAAAAAATAGTTGCTGATATTGCTCGTGAAGTAATCTGGATCTATGATGAGAGTAAAGATGTAGAAAAACTAGGAAACTTCAACCTACCTGTGGAGATCTTGCCATTTGGTTATAGTCATACTATAAGAAAAATGGAAGAAGTGGGCTTAAAACCAGTGTTAAGATTAAAAGATGGAGCTACTCTCATAACGGACAACAATAATTACATTGTAGATTTACACTTAGGTTACGGATTTGATATTAAAGCTGTAAAAGAAAAACTAGAAAGCATAGTTGGAGTAGTAGAGCATGGTTTATTTTTAAATATGTGTAAACTATGCATTAAGGGAACAGAACAGGGAGCTGTAATTATAGAAAATCCAAATAATTAAGGACGTGAAGGAAAGTTATGAGGAAGAGTTATTTAAGAGGAACATGGTTAAAACTATTCTTTGCAATATTGTTCGTTCTGCTGAGTATCGGGGGGATCCAAAGCATTTATGATGATAGAACAAAATCAGCAGAAGTGCAGTATAAAGAAGGAAAACAATTCCAAAAATCTAGTGGTTATACTTTTATTAAGGTAGAAGCCCTTGAAGAGTTAGATATTACAGATGATAGCCTAAGTGCTGATCAAAAATTCTATATGGTTCAGCATGAACATGGATTTGTAATGTTAAAAGCTTCTAAGGAAGATGTTAAGAAATTAATACAAAGTAATGATATACCAAATGAAAAATTAATAGATTTAAAGGATAAAGATATTTATTCTCCTATTGATGCCATCTTTGAAAGAGGAAGTAAGGGGAGGAAGAATATCTCTCCAGAATTGAAAGAAAAATTTAAAAATGCTGCAGAGCATAGTTCACTAATTAGAGCAAGAGTTTCAGATATAGTTAATGAAATTGTAATAAAGAAAAGTGTAGATGATTATTCAAGTAAATTACGAGAAAAACCATTTACTTCACAGTTTTATTTAATAGTGCCTGGTAAAGGATATTATATTGCAACTTATGCAGTGGAAGTAGTAATTCTTCTTATTACATTTTTCTTAATTAAATCTGTAATAAAAAATATTAGAAAAAATAAAGCTGAATACGAAGAATTATTCATTAAATATCCGGAGACAGAACGAGATTTAGATATTTTAGTACGAGAAGCAAAATATATAAATAAAAAATTAAAGGCCTTAATATACAAAGATGCGTTAATATTATACGGCAAAGGGTTTAATTTCCAATTGTTATCAGGTTTTTCAAAGATAACTTTTGGTAGAGAAATTCGAAAAGGTAGAGTTGTAAGCTATATAGCACACTTCCACAATAATTTTGAAACAGATGAAAAAGTAAAAATCTGTTCGAACTATAAAAATTCAAGAGAAGATATTGATGAATTAGGAAAAACATTAAAACAAACCTTTGGAAAAACAGTAAGATATAATTATTGATAAAAATGTAATAATATTAGAAAACTAAGGCAATACACGTAAATACGGTATATAGAGTATTTTAAAAATATATAAAGAAAACAAAAAGTATAATTATAGAAAATCCAAATAATTAAGGACATGAAGGAAAGTTATGAGAAAGAGTTATTTAAGAGGAACATGGTTAATACTATTCTGGGCAATATTGTTTGTTTTGTTTAGTATCGCATCGACCATAAGACTATATGAAGATAGAACGAAATCAGCAGAAGTGCAGTATAAAGAAGGAAATCAATTCCAAGAATCTAGTGGTTATACTTTTATTAAGGTAGAAGCCCTTGAAGAGTTAGATATTACTGATGATAGTCTAAAAGATAATCAAAAATTTTATATGCTTCAGCATGAACATGGATTTGTAATGTTAAAAGCTTCTAAGGAAGATGTTGAGAAATTAATTCAAAGTAATGATATACCAAATGAAAAATTAATAGATTTAAAGGATAAAAATATTTATTCACGTGTTGATGCTATCTTTGAAAGAGGAAGTAAGGGGAGGAAGAATATCTCTCCAGAATTAAAAGAAAAATTTAAAAATGCTGCAGAGCACAGTTTATTAATTAGCGAAAGAGTTTTAGATGTATTTAAAGAAATTGGAATAAAGAAAAGTGTAGATGATTATTCAAGTGAATTCCGTGATAAATTACGTGAAAAACCATTTCTTTACAACTTTTATTTAACAGTGCCTGGTAAAGGATATTATATTGGATCTTATGGAATGGAAGTGGTAATTCTTCTTATTACGTTTTTCTTAATTAGGTCTGTAATAAAAAATATTAGAAAAAATAAAGCTGAATACGAAGAATTATTCATTACATATCCGGAGACAGAACGAGATTTAGATATTTTAGTACGAGAAGCAAAATATATAAACAAAAAATTAAAGGCTCTAATATACAAAGATGCATTAATATTATATGGTAGAGGGTTTAATTTCCAATTATTATCAGGGTTTTCAAAGGTAACTTTTGATAGAGAAATTCGAAAAGGTAGAGTTATAAGCTATAGAGCACACTTCCACAATAATTTTAAAACAGATGAAAAAGTAAAAATCTGTTCGAACTATAAAAATTCAAGAGAAGATATTGATGAATTAGGAAAAACATTAAAACAAACCTTTGGGAAAATAGTAAGGTATAATTTTTGATAAAAATGTAATAATATTAGAAAATCTAAATAATTAAGGACGAAAAGGAAAGTTATGAAGAAGAGGAAACCAAGAGGTATAAGGTTAAAATTATTTTTTGCTATAATGTTTATTTTTGTTAGTATTGTAGCTGTTGGATCAACATATAATGACACCATACAATCTTCTGAAAGGTCATATGAAAAAGGTGATCAATTTGAAGGTGAAAGTATAGGAATTACATATGTTAAATTGGAAGCTCTTGAGGAACTAGATATAGTTGATAAAGAACTAGACGAAGATGAAAAATTTTATATGGTTGAACACGAAAATGGTTTTGTAATATTAAAAGCTACACAAGATGATATTAAGAAACTAATTCACAGTAGTGATGTACCAGAGAGGAAAATAATAAATCTAAAAGATAAGAATATTTATTCTCGTGTTGATGTAAAAAGAGAAAAAGGAAGTAGCAGAGGAAGAGTTCACATTTCTTTTGAATTATTAGATAAATTCAATGATGCAGCAAAACATAGTTCTTTGATTAAGAACAGAGTTTCAGATGTATTAAAAGAAGAGGGCTCAAATAAAACAGAAGCTTACTATAAAAAATTACAAGAAAAACCTTTTGTTTCTAACGTATATCTAACAGTACCTGGTTATTTATATTACATAGGCACTTATGTATTTACAACGATTTTTGTTCTAGGTACATTATTTTTGATAACTTCTATAATAAAAGATGTTAGAAAATCTAGAGGTTAATATGAAAAACTTATCATTGAATATATAAAGACAGAATATGTTATAAATATTTTAGTGTGTAAAAAAGTCTAAATAAAAAAAGGAAGTGAAGTTATGAAGAAGAGTTATTTAAGAGGAACAAGGTTAAAAATATTCATTGCTATAAACTTGTTTTTTGTTAGTTTGATCGCTACTATAGCTTCGTATAATATCTATACAAAGTCTGCTGAAACATTATATAATGAAGGTGATCAATTCACGGGGAATTATTCCGGAATTACTTATATTAAATTAGAAGCAATCGAAAAACTTGATATAGTAGATGAAAAATTAGCTGACAATGAAAAATTTTATATGGTTCAACACGAACATGGTTTTGTAATATTAAAGGCTACCCAAGAAGATATTAAGAAATTAATCCAAAGTAGTGATGTTCCAGAAAGCAAGATTATAAATCTGAAAGATAAAAATCTTTATTCTATTATCGATGTAATAGAAGAAAAAGGAAGCAAAGGAAAAACTAATATTTCTCCTGAATTGTTAGATAAATTCAATGCTGCTGCAGAACATAGTACTTTGACTAAAGTTAGAATCCTAGAGGTAATTAAAGACCTTGGATTAGATAAGACAAAAGATAATTATAAAAGTAAATTACAAGAAAAACCTTTTATTTCAAATGTCTATATAAAAGTACCTGGAACTATATATTACCTAGGTATTTATGGATTTCCTGCTGCTATTGTTTTGGCTACATTATTGTTAATTAGATCTATAATAAAAGGTATTAGAAAATCTAAAGCGGAATATGAAGAATTATTTATTGAATATCCAGAGACAGAATATGATGTAGATATTTTAGTGCGAGATGCAAAATATATAAATAAAAATTTAAGAGTTTTAATATATAAAGACGCATTGGTATTTTATGGAGGAGTGTTTAATTTCGAATTATTATCAGGATTTTCGAAGATTACTTTTAGTGATATAAATGATTCGAAAAATAATATCCAGTACTATACAGCGGAAATTCATAGAGAATTTGAGTCAAATGAAGTAATAAAAATGTGTTCATATTATAAAGATGCAATAGCAGAAATTACTGAATTAGGAAAAATATTAAAAGAAGAATACGGAAAAGAAGTAGAATATGATTTTTAAGAATAAGGAAGAGGTGTAACAAATGGAAACATTAAAAGATAGAGTAATAGAAGCATTAGAAAATGTAATAGACCCTGAGCTTGGTATCGATATAATGAACCTAGGACTAGTATATGATGTTAAGATGAGTGATGATAATAAGCACGCTATAGTCGACATGACATTAACATCTATGGGTTGTCCTTTAGCTCCTATTATCATCGAGCAAGTAGAGACAGCAATGCTTGGTGTTGATGAGATAGAGAAAGTAGATGTAAATATAGTTTGGGAACCAGCATGGACAAAAGATAAAATGTCACGATATGCTAAGATTGCCCTTGGAGTAATTGATTACGAATAGAATATAAATACAAAAAGCAATTTCAAAATTGAGTTTAAGAAAATTTTGAAGTTGCTTTTTTAATATTATTTATAGAAAATGGGTAGAGAAATTTATAAAAAAATTGTTATTAGAGTAGAATGAAATATATTAAATATGTTATAATTAAAAAGACATTAAAAAAGAGAATGAAAGGAGGCACTATGTACAGAGGAGAAAGACCTAAAAAGGGCGATGTAGTTAAAATAATAGCATATAAACATGATGGCTCTATTCATAGAATTTGGCATAAAAATGTTGTACTAGAAGCGGATGAACAAGTTCTGATTTTAGCTAACAACAGGACACTTGTCACTGAAAATGATGGAAGAACGTGGGTTACTAAAGAAGTAGCTTTAGTATATTTTCATAATGAATGTTGGTTTAATATAATTTGTATGTTTAGGGAAGATGGAGTTCATTATTATTCAAATTTAAGTAGTCCATTTGCATATGATGTAGATGGGGTAAAATATATTGATTATGATTTAGATATAAAGAAATATCCTGATGGAAAATATTTCTTATTAGATGAAGATGAATACAATCAGAATAAAGTACGTTATAAGTACGGCGAAAAAATTGATAAAATCTTGAAATATAATGTGAATAAACTTCAAGAATGGATTGATAAAAATCATGGAGCACTTGCACCAGATTTTGCTGATGTATGGTTAGAAAACTATGAAAAAATAATGGGTGAAGATCAAAATGTTAAAAGGAAAATTTAGTGTCGAAGTAAGACAGGATGAGATTTCAGAAAAAATAGGTTTGCAATTAAAAGAATTTTTATTATCTAGTCATTTGACAGAAGATGTGGAAAATCCAGATTATGTTTTTGCAATTGGTGGAGATGGGACTGTGCTTCGTACTTTTAATAAATATATGGATAAGTTAGACACGGTAAAATTTTTATCAATTCATACAGGTCATTTAGGTTTTTATACTGACTATTCAGTACAAAACTATGAAAAAATATTCTTTGATATATTAGCGTTGACGCCAAAAATCGAGGAATATCCACTGTTAAGAGTTAAAGCATACTGCTCTAATGGAGATTTAGTTTCAGATTATTATTCTTTAAATGAAGTGACTGTAAACAATCATACAGGTGTAACTTATGCTGCGAAAGTTTATATAAATGGTGTTCATTTCGAAAGTTTTAGAGGAGATGGATTATGTATAAGTACACCAACTGGTTCAACTGCTTATAATAAGAGCTTAGGTGGTGCTGTAATTCACCCACAATTGCCCTTGTATCAGGTAACAGAAATAGCAGCTCTAAATAATCTTGTTTATAGGACACTGGGGAATCCATTAATCTTATCTCAAAATGATGAGCTGATGATTAAACCTATAAGACCGGAAAATCATCGTATTACTGTAGATCACATGCATTATAATTATGATAGTGTAGCTAAAATAAAAATAACTTTGTCGAAAGAGAAGAAGGTTTCATTTATTCGTTATAATGAAGATAGCTTCTGGCAAAGAGTAAAGAGATCGTTTATTAAAAATGACTAATATTGTCTTAAAATATACTATTAAAGAAGAACAAATTTTAAGGGAGTTTTTATTAGAAAATAGCATTTCTAGAAAAACTTTAACAAGAATAAAGTTTGATAGTGATGGAAGTATAAAAGTAAATGGTAAAGAAGAGAATGTCAGATATCTTCTGAAAAAAAATGATATTGTAGAGATTACTTTACCGAGTGAAAATTTTAGTGAATTTGTTAGATTTATTGATAAAGATATTAATATTATCTATGAAGATGCATATTTTTTAATTGTAAATAAAGAGATTAACCTACCTTCAATACCATCTAGAAACCTTGAAGACGAATCACTTCTTGAGATAGTAAATTACTATTTTAAAAAGAAAAATATTAATACAATTCCTCATATTGTAACACGTCTTGATAAGAATACATCAGGATTGGTGTTAATAGCTAAACATAGACATGTCCATGCATTGTTTAGTAATATGGAGATAGATAAGTTTTATACTGCCTTGGTAAGTGGAAAAGTAAAAGATAACGAGATTATTGAAGCTCCTATCCGCCGAGTTACTTCTAGCATTATAGAACGTGAAGTAGGGGAAGGTGGAGAATTCGCTAAGACTGAGTATTGGCTAGATGATTATATTGTAGATAAAGATATCAGTGTTGTTAAACTAAAGCTTTATACTGGAAGAACGCATCAAATAAGAGTACATATGAAATATAAAGATTATCCTCTCTTAGGTGATGAATTATATGGTGGAGATGTAAGCAATATATCTAGACAAGCTCTTCATTGTACGAATTTGAAATTTATTCATCCTATTACAGACGAAGTAGTGAATGTAAGAGCAGATTTACCAGAAGATATAATTAGTATAATTAAACATAATGAGTAACTTTTTACTTATTATGTTTTTTATTAATATTACATAGTGCTTATTTTAGAAAAAATTGTAGTAATTTATATAAAAATTTATTCATAAAAGTATATAGGAAATTAGAATTTTATAAGTTTTAATATTAGTATTCTCATATTTTTAAATATAAAACTTTATTAAATTTATGTAAACGATAAAAATGTTAGTTTAATTACTTTATTTTCAGTAAGAAAATATGATATAATCAAAATCAAATAATAAAGTTATTTTAATAAGTCAGAAGAGGAGGGATTTTATGATTTCAACATCATTAAAATTCGTGGGTAATACACCCGTATATCAACTAGATAACACAAACATTTTTGTAAAATTAGAGAAATATAACTTAGGAGGAAGTGTAAAAGACAGAGCTGTACTAGGTATGTTAGAAGAAGCTATGTCTCAAGGTGCTATTAATAAAGATACTATTATAGTAGAACCGACTAGTGGAAATACTGGTATAGCTGTGGCTATTTTAGCTTCAGTTTTAGGTTTAAAATCCGTTATAATTATGCCTGAGAGTATGAGTATTGAAAGACGTAATATTATCAAAGCTTATGGAGCGCAACTAATTTTAACTCCTAAAGAATTAGGTATTAAAGGTTCAATCGAAAAAGCTGCAGAAATTCGAGAAAAATACAGCAATGCAATTTCTTTAAGTCAATTTGATAACCCTGCTAACCCAGCTTATCACCACAAAACAACAGGAAGCGAAATTTTAGAACAAGTTCCAAATATTGATGTGTTTGTTGCAGGTGTTGGTACTGGAGGTACATTTACAGGTGTAGCAAGATATCTGAAAGAACAAAAACCAGAAGTTGTAGCGATCGCTGTAGAGCCAGCAGAATCACCAGCTATAAGCGAAGGACGTGGAGGAGTACACAAAATCCAAGGGATCGGAACAGGATTTATTCCAGAAAACTTCCGAAAAGATTACATGGATGATGTATACACTGTTACAAGTGAAGAAGCAATCGAAGAAACTAAAAACTTCTTACGCTCTACAGGTATAGGTATAGGTATTTCTTCGGGTGCAGCAATAGTTGGAGCTAAGAAAGCTGCTGAGAAATATCCAGGAAAAAATATCGTAACAATCTTACCAGATGGAGTAGATAAGTATTTATCAGTACTTGATTTCGAGGATGTTACACACGTAGAAGTGTAATGGGTTATTTTGAAAATTTAAATTATAATTTGAATCGAGTTTTGAAAGATGATCCTGCAGCTAAGTCTAAACTTATGATATATCTTACATATCCTCATATAAAAGCTCTTAATTATCATTTCTTTGCACATAAGTTATATAAAATGGGCTGGCATACAACTGCTCGTTTAATATCGAAAAGGGCGCGTCGAAAGACAGGTATAGAAATACATCCAGGAGCAAAAATAGGAAAAGGTTTATTTATTGATCATGGTATGGGTGTAGTGATAGGAGAAACAGCAATAATAGGTAATAATGTAACAATGTATCATGGTACAACCTTAGGTGGAACAACATTAGACCCAGTTAAAAGGCATCCCACGATAGAGGATAATGTAATGATAGGTGCTGGAGCAAAAGTTTTAGGGAATATCACAATCGGTAAAAATTCTAAAATAGGTGCAAATGCAGTTGTTAAGCATAGTATTCCCGCAGGGACAATTGTCTATGAAGCGAGACCAGCTGTAAAGTATCTAGAATCTGAGCAAACTAAGATTTAAAATAAAAAAAATAATAGAAGTATCTGCAGTTGCTTACTTTTAAATTATAAGAACCCAATAATTAAATATTTAATAATGGAAGAATAAAGGAGCTATTCAATAAATTGAATTTTTTAAAATTATGATTTTAGAAATGAGCTCCTTTATTTTTTATTATTATGTTATAATAATATTGAGAATGTATATAAATAGTTAACATGAGTTTTAATAAGGGAGGTGGAATTGATGTCTACGATAAAAAATTTAATTTTTGATTTAGATAATACTTTATATGATTTTAGTACTATTTGGAAAGAATCTAACAAACTGGTATATAAATATTTAAAATATGACAAAATTGCAAGTTATGAAGAGTTTTTCAGACACTACAAAGCTATCAACAATATACTGGTTGATGAGGTTTTAAAGGGAAATATGAAGCTAAGAGAAATCAGGAATAAACGATTAAAGCTAACCTTGGAGAAATTTGGAATTATTCTTACTGAAGAAGATTGTAATATTTATTATGAGAAACAGTTTGATTTTATAATAGAATCAATAAAACCTAATGAAGAAGTAAATTTATGGTTAAGTCGTTTATGTAAAAAATATAAAATGATATTATTAACAAATGGGAAATCTTACGAACAGAGGGAGAAATTAGCTAAGTTAGGTTTAGAAAATTTATTCGAACTGTATATTTCTGGTGAAACCCATATTAGTAAACCTAAAGCAGAAGCATTTATTAATGTTTTAGAGAAGGAAAACATAGTGGCTAGCGAGACTATGATGATTGGTGATTCTCTATATTATGATATAAATCCAGCGAATAAACTAGGAATGAAAACTTGTTTAGTAGAAAGAAAATGGCATTTTGATGACGAGTTACAAAATTATACTGGGTACAAAGTTAAAAATATTATACAGTTTTTTACAGAGTTAGAAACTAATAAACTGTAAAAATATTATTATTTTTCTGAATATAACGAAAGTATAAAAAAAATAAGGTGTATAATAAAGGTTATAATTACTAGTGAATTATGACCTTTATTATATTTTTATGTAAATTAAAATACAATGTAAAAAGTAAAATAATTATTTGTTATCTTGGGAAGTGCTGTTGATTGAATTTATTGAATTTGTTATACTATTTATGAAAACTATTACAAAGGAGATAAATTTATGAAAAAGAACAAATTATTAGTTGTCAGTATGGCTGCTGTATTATCTTTATCATTAGCAGGGTGTTCTTCAGCTTCAAATAGTACTTCGACCAGCAGTAATGGAACTGTTGCAGTAAAAGAGCTTAAAGGGGAGGAACTGAATAAAATAGAAAAAGATGACAAAGAAAAAGAAAAATATCTTGTTATCGATGTAAGGGATGCTAATGAATATAAAGAAGGGCATGTAAAACACGCTATTAATATCCCATTGGCAGATATTGAAAAACATGCGGAGCATTTAAGTGCATGGAAAGATAAAGAAGTGGTAACAATATGCAATACTGGTAAGAAAAGTAAAGAGGCTGCCGATAAACTTGTAAAAGCAGGATTTAAAAAAGTTTCTAATGCTCAAGGTGTGAAAGACTATAAAGACTATGAAATAGTTAAATTCACTACTTTACTTGCTCATGAATTCCAAGCAGCAATTGATAAAAAAGAGGGGAGATTTATCGATGTTCGTGAAGCAAAAGACTATGAAAAAGGGTACGTAGCTGGAGCTAAAAATATCGACGTTAAGAATATTGATAAAGACTTAGCAGAATTATTACCAACTGATAAAAATGCACCAGTGTACACATATTGCTATAGCGGTAATCGTTCATCTAAAGCTGCCCAAAAAGCAGTAGAACTAGGATATACAAATGTATATAATGCTTTTGATGGTGCTAAAGAACACGAATACAAATTTTAAGAAAATATGATAAAAAATGAGTAAAATATAATATAATTTATTAGAAAAAAACTATTTTTAAGTTATACTAATAAAGGATAGGGTTCTACGAAAATGTATGAGAAATTTAGGGTATCACCTTGTCTTTTATTAAATAAGGAGAGGAAGAAAAAATAAATGAAATATAATAAATTTTTAGCTGTTAGTATGTCAGCAATCTTATCATTAACTTTAGTGGGATGTTCAACTACTTCATCTGCAAAAGAATTAAAAGGTGAGGAGTTAAACAAAATTCAAAAAGATGATAAGGAAAAAGAAAACTATCTTGTTATAGATATTAGGGATGAAGCGTCTTATAAAGAAGGTCACCTTAAACACGCAATTAACATTACATTATCAAAAATAGATAAGAGTATCGAAGAAATCCGTAAATGGAGAGAGAAAAAAGTTGTTGTTTATAGTGATAAATCTGATAAAACTAAAGATGCTATAGATAAACTTACAAAACAAGGATTTAAAGATGTATCTGGAGCCCAAAATGTAAAAGACTTCAGCTATGATCTTGTAAAATATACGTCACTAAGTGGAAGTAAATTTCAGGATGCATTATTAGATACTGCAGCAAATAATGTATTTTTAGATGTAAGAGATAAAGTTGAGTTTGAAAAAGGACATGGTGCAGGGGCTAAAAATATCGATGTAAACAAATTAGATAGTTTACAGTCTATTTTACCTGAAAACAAAGAGGTTCCTATATATGTTTATAGTAATACTGGGAACAGTTCATCTGTGGTAGCTCAAAAACTAATTGACTTAGGATATAAAAATGTCTTTAATGCAATTGACGGAACTAAAGAATTTAGTTATAAATTTGAAATTGCTGATTGCTGTAAAGATCCAAGTGATGCAGTAAAAGGTTCAGAGAAACATGAAGGACACAGTGATTCTTCAGAGAAGAAAGAAGACCATTCTGGACACAAACATTAATATATAAAGTAAAAGGGTGACTCAAATTAGTAATTTCAATTAGAAATTTTATAGTTGAGTTTCCCTTTTTTGTATAGGGGCTGATCCAAAAGGCCTAAATTTTATAAAAGGAAAATTTCAGAGATGAAAAATAGAATAATATTTTTTACAAGGGTACCGAAGGTAGGTACAACAAAAACAAGGTTGTATGACTTTGTATCTCCGGATACTGCTGTAGAAATCCAAAAGAAATTAATGAAAAAAAACTATAATGTTTTAAAAAAGTGTGGAGAAGAGATAGCAGTCTATCATGATAGTCAAAGCATTGATGATAAAGTGATGGAGAATATTTTAGAAAATAGAGAATTTTCTTATCAAGTAGGTGAAACACTTGGTGATAAAATGTATAACGCAATTGATGAGGAGTTAAAGTGTAGTGATAAGGTAATTTTATTAGGTTCAGATATCTATAATCTTCAAGAAAATATGATTCATGCTGCGTTTAAAAAATTAGATGAGCATGATGTCATTATAAATCCAAGTGTTGATGGTGGTTATTTTTTAATAGGTATGAAAAAAGCTATTAAAGAAGTTTTTGATCTTCCAAGCTATGGGGATAACACCGTGTTAGAGAATTTACTTACTGTATGTAATGAACAAAAGCTAAGTTATTATCTAGGAGAAGCTGGCTTAGATATCGATACTAAAGAAGATCTTTTATTAGCAGAGACAGGTTATAATAATATTAAGTTATTGGGTGCAGGGGAGTATAATATTAACTTTACCTTTGATGATGGAGATTTGAAAAAGGTTCTTAGAATAAATACGAAGAGCCAGATGAATCTTGAAAATCAAATAGAATATGAATACGAAACGCTACAATTGTTGAAAGATAGTGGAGTTACACCGAAACCTTATGATTTAGTAACAGAGACGAATTTATTACCTTATAAATATTTAACAATGGAATTCTTAAAAGGAAGACCACTTAATTACCAAACAGATATGCATATTGCAGCTTATTTATTAAGTAAGGTTCATAATACATCATATGGAGACAATAACTTAATCAATGCAGCCAACCCATTCCAACTTATGTTTGATGAATGTAAACAAATGGCAGGTGAGTATTTAGCTTGGGACAAAGCCGATGAGAAAGTTAGTTCTTATATTAATAGATTCTTAGAAAAGTGTCTGACACTTATACCTGAAAAGTATAGTATTGCTAATCCGTGTATTATAAACACTGAACTAAATTCAGGAAATTTCTTAATAGGTGAAGGAAAAGAGGATAGCTATGTTATTGATTGGGAGAAGGCATTAATAGGAGAATGTGAACAAGATTTAGCACATTTTCTAGCACCGACAACGACATTTTGGAAAACTGATATTATTTTATCAGAAACTGAAATTAATGACTTTTTAGAAGAATATGGGAATTATAGAAATTTCGATAGAAAGAGATTCGAGAGGTATTTAATATTTAATTGTCTAAGAGGAGTTACTTGGTGTAGCATGGCATTTAGACAGTATAGTGAAAATGATAAAATACTGATGGATGACACTACATTTAAAAAAATAGCGTCATATATTGAATTAGAATTTTTAGAAAAAGTATCAGCGTACTTTAAATAGGAGGAGAGTAATGACTGAGTTTATTCAAAGTTTTGGTGTCTTAGCACCGATAATTTATGTATTAATGTTTATGTTCTTACCGGTATTTTTCTTTCCAGTTCCGATACTTGCTGTTGCTGGAGGAGTGGCGTTTGGTTTTGTTGAGGGAAGTTTACTAACCTTCGTTGGAGCTTCATTAAATTGTTATATTATGTTTGTAATATCACGTCGTTTCGGTCGTGAATGGGTGAAAAACTACCTTAAGAAAAAAATGACACCTAAGCAACACGATAGAATTTTTAATGTTAGTGATGAAAAACTAATGATGAGTTTAGTAATACTGAGACTAATACCTTTAGTACCGTATAATATGATAAACTACGGATATGGTTTAACTAATATCAGTTTATCAAAATATATGATAGCGAGTGTACTTGGTATTATCCCTGGAACAGTAGTATTCTTAAACTTTGGAGCTACTAGTACAAATATTTTCAGTAAAGAATTTTTAATTGCTTCATTATTAGTAATTTTATTAACTGTAGGTTCTATCTATTTATCTAAGTTAGTAGAAAAAAGAGAACAGCAAAAGAAAGCAGAAAACAAATAAAAATAAAACTCTCAAGATTTCTTGAATTCTTGAGAGTTATTTTTTATACATGAATTATTTCAACTTCTCCAAATGTTACCGAACCATTTAGGATAATTTTAACATCTTTACCAATGCTGTGAGTATGTTTTTGAACTTTTCCAAGGAAGTTATTTGTATTATTCTCGATTGCCCATTCTTTTGGAACATACACTTTTAGATTACCAAAAGAAATAGAAACATTAAGGTCAAAGTTCTTGATAGGATAAGTATCTAATTTCTCAAAGTAGATAGTAGTAGTTCCGAATGTTGTAGAAGCAGAGAATGAATCAGATTTAGTTATGTCTATATACTGAACATTTTCTCCGAATGTTACATCAGAAAAATCATTACCATTTTTTATTTTTTGATGTTTTTTTACTTTGTAAAAATTTTTAAATTCTCTATATTTATATTTTCTAGGAACAAACATAGAGATACCTAGACTAAGGAAAACAGCAACAAAGAATATTTTCCAACCTGATATATCAGCAAAGTGATAATTTTTATTGTATACATAGAATAATAATGCTAGAGGAAAGATAGTTCCAAATGAATCAAAATCCATTAAGCCACGAATAGCGAAAAATCCTAGTACAACAGTACATATAGCTAAGAAGATTGATCCGTTTGGAAAAATACTAAATCCATCAAGTAAAGTAGTTACCGCAAGAATTATAAAAAATAATCCAATAAAACTTCTTCTCATTTATTTTTACCTCATTTCTTTTAATTTATCTTTTAATATTTTGTAGTAATGTCTTGAAATATGGACCTGCTTCTTTGAATTAGAAAAAGAAGCGGTACTTGAACCAGAAAAAGATTTTTCTAGTGAATAAATTGCTTTTGTATTTATTATTGAACTCTTAGAAATTCGACAATAGTAAAAAGGAATAAGTTGCTCTAATTCGTATAATTTGAATTTAACCTCGAAAAATTCATCGGTAGTGTGAGCATAGACTTTATTATCATCGGTTTCAAAAAATAAAATAGATTCAAGAGGGATGAAATATTCAGAGTCGCCTTTGTAGAAAATTATTTTTTGAGAATTTACTATAGCTTTTTCAACTAATTCTTTAATTAAGATGACATCACTATTTAAGTCTGGGGTCTTAATAACTAGTTCAATTTCTTTAAGATTTGAATCTAGTTCGATATTAATTTTCATATTGTCTCCTTTCTAAATGTTTATAGTTATATTATATATTATTTCAGTTTAAAAATTAATAGCTTTTAGTCAAGTGGTAAAAAATAGGAAGCAAGTGGTTAATAATTTAATTGTTTCTTTTGGAATATTCGATAGAAGATAAATTAAAAATGAAAGTAAAGCTTTCTGAATGCGTTAACACATTATCTTGATTTTTTATTGTATTTATTGTATAATAAAAACATATATGGGAGTGGATGAGTTCTGGTGTGCTCTCTAGTCTTCAAAACTAGTATGAGGGGTTAAGAGCCTCTTGGGTGGGTTCGATTCCCACACATTCCCGCCAGTTTTTTTATTTTTTGAACATAGTAATGCCATCATGGGTTTTATCCATGATGGCATCTTTTTATTTATTTATGATTAATAAAAGTATTAATAGTATTGAGAAAAGTACTATAATAAAGAGACTTTTGATTTTATCGATAGTGTATTTATTATAGTGTGTTCGAGCTTTGAAGTCTTCATAAGCATGGATTGTCATAGCCTCGGATATTTGAGGTTGCCAAGTTAACGCAATAAATATGGCTTTAGCGTAGTAATAAGGCGACCAAAATGGTAAAAATATACCACGAAGACGACTAGATTTTGTAATCATTTGAGTTTCATATTGTATTCTTGGTAATGCTTGAATTACTACTAAAAGTCCGTATACGATATTTGAAGAAAGTCCATGTTGTTCAAAATATTTTAGTAATTCTACAAGTGAAATATATGTTGCCAAGATTAATCCTAAGGCTGCAAAGCTATATGTCCTAGTGAAAATTAAAAGAGCATATTTATAATTAGAACTATGAACAATGATAGCCCAAGCAGAACCTATAGCAGGAAGGAGAGGTAGAAAAATAAAAATTAGAAGTTTATTCCAATATTTTGATAAAAAAAGTAAAAATATTGTTGTAGCGATTATAATAATATTTGGTACTAATAGCTTGCTAAATGAAATCCAGATAGTTAATACCATTATAATAAGGGTAAGAGTAGGACTAATTATTTTCTTTTTCATAACAATCCTCCTTTATATAATGTAGTGTATTATTTGAAATTTCAATATGATAATCGCTTCTATTATTTAGTGGCTCTAATCTATGACTTACAATAATAAATGATTGTCCAGTAAGTCTTTTATTTTCTTCAATCCAATCCATTATAAACGAACATGCTCTTTTATCAAGATGGGTAAAGGGTTCATCAAGAAGCAATAGCTCAGTTTGTTGGCTTAATAAACACATAAGTTGAATAAGTTTTCGCTGGCCACCACTATAATAATATAGACTTTTATCAAGTTCTTTTTCTAAATCAAATTCTTTTAAAAGTCTCTCTTGCCATAATGTAGCGTGATCCCAAATATCTTTTTGCATTGAAATCTCTTCACGAGGCATCAAGCTAATAAACTGTTGAAATGCATCTTGTAAACAAGTACTTATTTTTTTATATAACTTTCTTGATTTTTTTACCTTTTCTTCATTAAAGTATATCTTTCCATCGTATTTTTTTAATTGAGAAATAGCATGTAATAATGTTGTTTTTCCTGTTCCATTATCTCCCGTTAAAGTAGTAATACCTTTAAATATATGAAAATCATCGATATTTAATAATTCTTTTTTTCCTTGTTGAATAGATATATTTTCTAGTCTTAAGATTTGTTCAGATTGAGTATTGTTACATAACTTCATATTAGAATTTTTAGAAGTTGGATTTGTTACTAATTCTAAATTCCCATCAGAAAGATAAGTAAAGGTATCTGCATAGTTCAAGTATAGATGATGCTCATGATCGCACACGATTATAGTCACACCATGGTTATTTAAGTCTTTCAGAAGAGTTAATAGAGAATTACGAGTCTTCTTATCTACATTTGCAAAAGGTTCATCTAAAATTAGAACTTCGCTTCCCATTGCTAATGCTACTGCAAAAGCAGCTCGTTGACGTTCTCCTCCAGACAATGTATGGATATGCTTTGTAGAAATTTCACGAGTATTTGTAATAGATAAAGCATAGTCCAGTTTTTCGTTAATAACCTGTGGTTCTAGACATAGGTTCTCTAATGCAAAGATTATCTCTTCTTCCAAAGTAGGCATAACAAACTGATTAATTGCATGCTGCATGACGTAGCCAATATTTTTAACGTGTTCTTGCATAGGAATATCAATAATGTTTTTACCTTTGTAAGTAATTACTCCCTCATAATGTTCTTTATTTAATTTACAAATAGTACGAAGTAGGGTAGACTTACCACTACCAATATTTCCGGTTAAGACTAACCAACTATGTTCTTTTATTTTTAAACTAACGTTATCAAATAAGACTTTATCTTTAATTTTCAAAGAAAAATTATCGATTTCTATGATATTCATTATTTACTACCACTGTTTTGTACTTTATTTACGATGTTTAAGATTAGTTTAACGCAGATAACTCCGAAAACTACTACAGAAATAAAACGAACAGCAAATAACGCTATGATCATGCCTGTAGAATATGCTTCATAACCAAGTTTGAAATATTCATATACAAAGCTGAAGACAGTAATACCTATTGCAGAAAGAAATAGTGATTTTGAATCATAACGTTTGTATTTAGTAATGAAAAATCCAAACTCAGATCCTAATCCTTGGACCAAACCTGAAACAAGAACTGCAGCTCCGAAAAATGAACCATATAGCATTTCAGCTAAAGCGCCTAGAACTTCTCCAAGTGTAGCACTACCAGGTTTTTTGATTAATACCGCAGCAACTGGTGCAGCCATAACCCACAACCCAAATAAAATTGAATTTGCAAAAGGTGCATACCCTAATGGAGTAAGTGCTGTCTCTAGAATAGCGTAAACCCAACCAGCGGCAAGGAATATCCCTCCGAATAAGAAACCTATTAAAGCTAAAATAATAATGTCCTTTGTAGACCATTTTTTCATAAGAAAAACCTCCTGTTATTTGTATTCATTAAAACAACAAGAGGTACTTTTAAATTATATATATACTTTAAAATAGACTTGATAAAAAATAAACATTTTCCTACGGCTGTACTAACAGCATCAGGTTCTATGGGTATATTCTCAGCTTAAAAGCACCCCAAATGTTTTAATGATTTGTTAAAATTATAACATGAGTTGATAACGGTGTCAAAAAAGTAGCTTACAAAAAAATTATTTAATTTTTTTAGCTAGCATAGTAGCAAAACGTAGTTTAAACCTATTACCATTAGCATCAGTCTTATGAAGTTGTCCAAAATCTTCATTATATTTAATAAATTCCCAGTCTTTGTAATATTCTTTAAGTTCATTTTCTTTAAAAGTAAAAGGGAAAGGTAGGGGGCAAGGTGCATCATCAGTAGACATTGCGGCTACTATTAAATTATAGCCACCTATATTAGTTTGGTCTTGCATATTTTTAATAACATTAGGTATAGATTGTTCTTCGATAAACATTAATACTACTGTTGAAAGAATGAAGTCATAGGTATTTCTAAGAGCCGCTGTATTTATATCATAGCTCCCTATTTTAATATCTAAATTTTCAATTTTAGATGTTTCCATTAAAAATTCTAGAGCAGGAATATTGTTGTCTACGGCAGTCACCTCAAAACCAAGTTTAGAAAGGAATAAAGAGTTGCGCCCTTGACCAGATCCTAAGTCCAATGTTTTACAAGGTTTAATAGTTTTTAGGGCTTCTACTACTTCAGAGTGAGCAGGATTAATATCGTATTTGTTTTTGAAATAATTTTTTGGTTCGCAGTAAAACTCTAAGAAACATTCTAAATTATCAGATAACGGTGCAACACGATGCCATGCTTGTGGTTCCACGAATGGAATATTACTCTCAGGTGTAAATATATGCTCCTTCACAACTTCATTATCTTCAGTTAATTCTGTAAATTGAAGTTTTCCTTTAAGAATAGTTAATTTTGCCCAGACGTCTTTTCTAGTATTGTGTTTTTGCCTAAATGGTTTAGGAAGTGTTTCGGCTGTCCAAAGTGGTAATTGTTTATAGCATACTAAGTTTTTTGTCATACTAATCTCCTTATTAGTGGTTAAGTTTAACTTAATTATATCATGTAAAATATAAAAATAAAATAATGGGAGTGACTCAAAAATCGTGATTTCGAAGAAACAAGATTTTGTCGAGTCATCCCCGCACAGTTTATTAGATATCTAAAAAGCTTTTCTAAAGCGATTTTAGATATCAATAAACCACTGCGTCTATGAGTTCTCATATACACGTTGTTAAAATTTAGGTCTTTTGGGTCAGTCCTTTGTCTTTATTATGTTGAATTAATCTCTTTGTGTTATAATAAGATAGATAATAAATATAAGTGAGGTATTGAAAAAATGGTAAAAGTGTTATTTGTCTGTTTAGGAAATATCTGTCGTTCACCTATGGCAGAAGCAATATTCAGAGATATGGTAGAAAAAGAAGGTTTAAGTGAAAAAATCCTAATTGATTCAGCTGCAACAAGTAGTTGGGAACACGGTAATCCAGTTCACAGTGGAACTAGAAAAGAACTTGCTAAAGTTGGTATCGGGGTAGAAGGGATGTATTCTCGCATCCTAAACGATAATGACCTAGATGCAGATTATATCGTAGGAATGGATGACAGCAATATAGAAAATATTAAAAAATTTATTGCAGGTAGAGAAACAGGAGAGGTTAAAAAATTATTAGAATATGCTGGAGAAGATAGAATTATCGATGATCCGTGGTATACAGGAGATTTCAAAACAACATTCAATGATGTAACTAAAGGATGTACCGCTTTATTAGATAAAATCAAGAAAGACAATCTTTAATAGGGTAAAATAGGATATATACTAATATTAAATTAGATACAAGAAAGAAGGCTAAATGAATTTTAAAAAAATAATAATAGGAATAGTGGCATTAGTTGCTATAGTAGCAGTAGCTTTTGGAGTAAAATCACAATTTTCTCCAAAAAATAATCAACAAGATAGTGGAAATAGTCTTGTAGAAAACTCTTCGACAAACACTTCAAATATTCATACGAGTAATATAGTTAAAGAAGAACTTTATGCTGAAGGTCAAGGGAAGAAAATATACGGATACATAACGGCACCAAAAAATTATAAGGAACAAAAACTACCGACAATAATTGCTTCTCACGGTTTTGGAGGTAATGCTGAACGACAAGATTATTACGCTCAGAGTTTAGCGAAAGAAGGATATGTAGTTTACTCATTTGATTATATGGGTGGGAATAAAAATAGTCGAAGTGGAAATGATACTTTAAAAATGTCTGTATTTACAGAAGTTGATGATCTTGATGTAGTGGTAAATACACTAAAAAATCAAAACTTTGTAGATAAAAATAATATTTTCTTATTAGGTCAAAGTCAAGGTGGAGTTGTGTCTACTATTGAGGGTGCCAAACTTAAGGAAAAGATAAAAGGATTAATATTAGTATTCCCAGCGTTTGTATTATTTGATGATGCACGAGAATTATTCAAATCAGTATCAGATATTCCAGAAGTATATAATCACAGAGGAAACGAAGTAGGAAAAGCTTATTTTGAGAAACCATTAGACTATGATGTTTACAATGATATGAAGAATTATGATGGGAAAGTTCTTATTGTACATGGAACAAGCGATAATGTTGCACCGATAAGTTATTCGCGTCGAGCTATAGAAACTTTTAAAGATGCTAAATTAAAAGAAATTCCAGGAGCTGGTCATGGATTTAGAGGAGCTCAACAAGAAGAAGCCACTAAGGCAATTATTGATTTCGTAAGAGAAAGTATTTAAGGAGAAAATCATGATAAATATTAGAACAGTTGAATTAGAAGATGCTGAGCAGTTGGTAAATATTTATAGACCATATGTAGAACATACAGCCATTACCTTTGATTATACAGTACCAAGTGTACATGAGTTTGAAGAGAAAATTTCGAAATCTATTCAAAGATATCCGTTTTTAGTAGCAACAGAAGGAAATGACATACTAGGATATGCCTATGCTAGTGAGTTTTATCCAAAAGATGCATACAAATGGACAGCTGAGATTACAATCTATCTAGATGAAAAAGCTCGTGGTAAAGGTGTTGGAGAGAAGTTGTATTCTGAACTTGAAAAACAACTTTATGACAGGGGAATATGTAGATTGACGTCATGTATTGCCTATCCAGACGAAGGAAGTATTTCTTTCCATGAAAAAAGAGGGTTTAGAAAAGTAGCTCACTTTGAGAAAGTAGGTTATAAATTTAATCGTTGGTATGATGTAGTTTGGTATCAAAAAGATATTAGAGAAAATATTGAATAGAAGAAAGCCCCACAAGAAAATGAAAAGTCTTGTGGGGTTTAGTTTTTATTCTGACACTTTTTGAGCAAGTATCATAGCATATGGATAAGGAGAAGCTGCGATACTTTCTTCATATTTTATTATTCTCCAGTCTTTGTAATATTCTTTTAGTTCTCCTTCAATAAATGTAAATGGGAATGGTGTTAGTGGACAGCCTTGTTTTGTGGCGTTTAATGCACTGACTATTAAATTGAAACCGTTTTGGTTTGTTTGTTTTTTTATGTTAAAAATAACACTTTGAATTCTTGTCGGATTTAAATACATAAAAACATCAGTGGAGAAGATAAAGTCATAACTATCTTTAATGTTAGCTTCTGCTATATCGTGTTTAAATACATTAAGATTTAATTTTTCTTTAATTGAAATATCAGCGAGATCTTGTAAAAATTTGGCATTAATATCGACTGCTGTTATATTAAAATCCAATGATGAGAGGTATAAAGAATTTTTTCCCTGCCCGGCACCTAAATCTAAAGTTTTACATGCTTTTATATATTTCATCGCATTAACAATTTCTGCATGAGCAGGACTAAGATCATACTTATTAAAGAAATAGTCCTCAGGAGTGCAATAAAACTCCAAATGAAATTGTAAATCTGTAGAGGTAGGGTATATTCTAAAAATACGTTTGGGTTCAATTAATTCAATATTACTCTTTTTATTATATGAAAATTGCTTTAATATGTCGTTTTCTTCGTTAAGAAAAGTAAATTTCATTTTCCCTTTGACAATTATTAATTTTGTCCAAACACCTTGTTTTGTACAAAATCCTTCTCTATAGGTCTTAGGTAATGCCAGAGCAGTAAGGTTCGATGTTCGTTTAAAACAAAGTAAGTTATTTTCCATATGCTACTCCTTTCTGGATAATTTACTAATATTATATCACGTGAAAAGCTTGATTAAAAATGATAACCAAAAGAAATAATAAATAATATCAGAATATTAGAAAGAGAGATTAGTATAGTTGGAAGATTGCTATTTACAATGCTGTAATTTTGCATTATTATAGAAATAAGAGATAAATAAAGTAGGTGTATTTATGAGAACAATAGTAATTTCAGATATTCATGGGAGCTTTTATACGATGAAGAAATTATTAGATGAAGTAAATTTTAATAGGAAGAATGATAAACTTATTTGTTTAGGTGATATGTGTGATAGGGGGAAGAATACAAAGTTGGTTTGGGAAT
Source organism: Gemella haemolysans ATCC 10379 (assembly GCF_000173915.1). Taxonomy (NCBI): domain Bacteria; kingdom Bacillati; phylum Bacillota; class Bacilli; order Caryophanales; family Gemellaceae; genus Gemella; species Gemella haemolysans. Next base: position 41,884 of record NZ_ACDZ02000005.1, read on the forward strand.
TTTTCTATAACCTTCAACAGGAAAATCCTCAGCATGTAGTGCTATTAGGAAATCACGAAGATATGTTTAACCTAGCGATAAAAGAGGCTATATATAGTAATAATCTTTCTGTTAGACAAGATCATTATTTTAGGAATAGTGGATTAACAACATTGCAATCATTCTATCCGGAAGCTACAGTAGAAACTAGAGGTATTTATTTTAAAAAATTTGCTGATGAATATAAGATTTTGAGAAAATGGATAAAGAACCTTCCAACAAGGTATGAGAGTTCAGATTACTATTTTATTCATGCCGGAGTAGATTTTACGAAGAATTTTTGGAATCAAACACATAGAGATATGATTTGGATAAGAGAACCCTTTTTAAGTAGTAATGAAAAATATAATAAAAAGGTATTTCATGGACATAGCCCTGTAAAAGAAGAGCCGTATTACGAAGAAAAAAGTAATAGAATAAATATAGATGGGGGTTGTGTTTACGGAGGGAAATTAAATATAGTAGTAATAGAAGAAGGAGATTTAAAGGTAAAACAAAGTTCTATTATAAAAGAAGATATTTATGAGAAATAAAAAAGGGCAGATATAGCTAAAATGCTAATATCTGCTCTTTTTAAACAAAAAAAAACCGAGCACATTTGTCTCGGTCTCTTATAGAAAAGGAAAGTTTATGAAGTTTATAACTATTTACTAGTTATGGATTAATTATAATCTCTCAACCTTAAATATACTTTAAATTTAGTTTTAAGTTTAAAATGACGAATTTTAAACTAATACTGATTTAATAATTTTTTAAAGGGTTAGTTTTATTATAAAATTAAAATTCTTATTTTAAGTAATAATAAAACTAAGAAATTTAAAATTACATAAATGTTTCCAAATATTTCTAAATTGTTACAAAATGTATTTTGTATTACAAAATTGAAAATCTATTGATTATGATTTATAAAATGAATTATAATATAGGAGTAGTCATTATTAAAGAAATTATTGATAAGGAGAAAATGCCTAATGAGAAAACAGGGATTAAAATTGACTGGTAAGGTTTTAGCAGGACTAGTGTTATTTTCAGGAATAACTGCAGTACCTACTAAAGCTATTGATGTACAACCTGCCGCTGTAGATGTAAATGTAAAAAACGTAAAAGCAAGTGTATATGAAAAAGAAGGGCACTTTTATGCTAAATTAGTAGCTGATAAAGAAGTAGCGAATGTTGTAGCGCGTATTACAACTGAAAATAAAGCTCAATTTTTATTAAAAAGAGACATTATCAAAGCTGGAGAAGAAGTTGTTGTAGAATTAGACATGAAAGCACAAGTTCCAACTAGAAAATTACCTCACACTGGTGTAAAAAAAGAATCATTCAATACTGTAACTAAGTTATCAGGGCACACATTCAAAATTGCTGTAAGTTACGAAGTAGCTACAGACGAAGTGAAAGCTCAACAAAAAGCTAACAATGACCTAAAAAAAGATCAGAATGCTAAAGGAGAACAATCAAAACCTTCAGCACCAGCTGTAGAAACTAAAAAACCAGCTGAGCAACCAAAACCAGTTGAACAACCAAAACCAGCTGCAACAGCTAAACCTGAAGAACAACCAAAAACTGGAGAAACTACAAAAACAGCTGAGACACCAAAAACTAGTGAAGCAGTAGCTAAACCGAACACACCGGTAAATGCAGTTCCATCAAATACACCAGGTGAATCAGGTCTTAGAAGTGTTATGTTAAATAATCCAAAAACAGAAGTGAAAACTGAAGTAAAAACGGCAACGAACACTGAAGTGAAAAACGATGCAACTAAGCAAACTACTCAAGCAGTAGCTACAACACCAGTTGCTGCAAGTAAAGAAGAACAAATTAAACAATCATTTATTAGACAATTAAATCAATTACGTAGTAATAACAATAAAAAACTGTTAGCAGAAAATGCAGCATTAAATACAGCAACGGCAGCTCGTGCTAACTACGTGGCAAATAATGGTGGAGTGCATGCGGGAGTTCATGGAATAGGTATTAACTTAGAACAAGAGGCTGCTAGAAATGCAGGGTTCCCAGGTGCGAATAATATCTTGTACAATGTAGTTCAAGTAGGAGATTCTGGATCGATTGATGAAATTGCTTATAATTTATTAAAAGAATTGTTCACTGAAGAGCACAACGTAACACCAGCTCATAAATACGGACACAGAAATACACTTCTTTCAGATACGTCATCATTAGTAGGTGTAGGAGTTAAAATAGTTAATGGTCAAGTATTCTTAGTACAACATCAAGATAACACAGGAGGGTATAACGGTTCAACTCCAACTCCTGGAAAATTCTTAGACAACAAGACTTATATTTAATAATTAATTTGAATAGTTATTAACAGCTAATTAAGTAAATCTTAGTTAGCTGTTTTTTATGTTATAAGTTTATTATTTTATATTAAATGAAAGTTGCATTAGCTGAAAATTTGGAATAACTAGCTTCTCAATATATCGTGCAGATGATGATGGAACTGGGCATGGACACAACTCAGGTATGTCAGTCGACTTTATGGTTCCAGTAAGTTCTGCATAAGGAGATCAACTTGCAGAATATCTGACTAAAAATATGAATGAATTAGGTGTATAGTATATTATTTGGAAACAAAGATTCTATATGCCACAATATAATATTTATGGGTCAGTGAATACATGGAATTTAATGCCAGATCGTGGTGGTGTAACTGCTAATCACTATGATCACGTACATGTGAGTTTTGTTAAATAAAATATAAAAAATTATAGACAACTAACAGATGGAATTGATTCTAAGTTAGTTGTCTATTTTTACATTAAAAAACTAAATAATACTTTTGATAGTGATACTATTTCACTTTAATGCAAACTACTTCTAACCGTTGATATAATAACGATATATTAAAGAAATAGATTTCTATACAATATCAAATTTTAAGACTTTTCGGAGAGAGTTCGGAGAGTTTTCGGAAACAAAAACACATAAAATAAGTGCCAGTAGTTCTATAAATAAATGAGATAACAGGTAGTATTTTACTATCTGTTTTTTCTTGTTAAATTAAAGTAGTTTAACAAGAATTTTGATTATTTCTAGTATATCGTTTTACTTTCTTTGTATGGCTATGGTATAATATTTTTTACGGGAACACGTTCATTTAAATAATGAGATTTATTTTTGTCTAGTGGTGCTATCACTAGACTTTTTTATTTTTTGTAACTACATTATAACTTTTATTCTTTAGAAGTATATGATATAATAACTTTAAAGGAAAAGGCGAACCGTTGGGACTTCGTCCGCCCTTTAAGTGATTTAAACAATTATTTACGCTTTGAGTTGTCGCTCTTGGCGTTTTTCTTTTTTCTAACTACATTATAACTTTCATTCTTTAGAAGTATATGATATAATAATTTTAAGGAAGATAAAAGGTACAGGTCATTTATCTTTACGAAAGTATAGATTTATTTTTTACGCTTTGGGTTGCCGCCCTTAGCGTTTTTCTTTTTTTATTAAATTTATAGTAAGTATTTTTAACTACACTTTTTTCTATATTTTTTCATGATGAATTTTAAGAGATAATAACTATTGATTTTTTATTTTTAATAGTTTATAATTACTGTAGTAAAAGAGTTTAGCAAATATTAGAAGACTTCTCAAAATTAAATGAGAGGTTCTTTTTTTTGTCTTTATTTTTCCAATAATGGTTAGCGAGGTTGTGCCATTGTGAATGAATGAGGGCAGGTTGGTCTTTAAGTTTTTTTATTTTTTGAGATTTTTAATAGGGGGGGCGGTCTTCTCAATTAAGGGAAGTATACCTCATACCTTTTATAGTAATATATCCTTATGCTATCCTTAGCCCTTGGCTTGGCTCATACCTTTGTATCTTTCAATCTTTCATCTTTAATGTTAAATACAATTAAACTAATTAATATTTATTCTTTTGTTTAAATCATTTAATCTTTTATTTATTCTTTTCATAATCATATTACATTCATTGATAACATATTAATCTAATCTACTTTCATACTATCTTTACATCTTAGTTCATTGTTACTAATTACTTGATGTATCTATCTATCACTAACAACAAACTTATTCAATCATGATACTTGTATCAAGTATATAGCTATATGGTATAAGGTGATTAGGTAACTGGAATAAGTCCAACAGATGTAGTACATATCAATCTACATTAGTTAGCCATCTATGAATATATGATGATATGATATAACCGAATGAATATATATTAGTGTTGCTTATCCTCTAGTATCTGATACCATTAATCAACTCAATTTAGATATCTATACATAATCTTAATTACTTGTATATGATTAGTATATATACTTAGCTACCTCTTGCATTAATGTAGCGAATGCAATTGTCACCATATAATATTACTTCTCTTGAATATCAATACTCTTGTAATTCTTTGTTAGATATTCTTTTAAGATAAATACCTTTTATATAGAACTACATAGAATAAACAAGCTCTTATATGCTCTAATATAATCAATGTACCTTGTATAATTACTAGGTTTGTATCTAGAGTAGAGAGCATACAAAAGATATACAGAGGGTTTAATATTTAATTTCTTTATGAAAAATATACAAACTAAAAAAATAAAGTTAGTGCAAAATGCACCAACTTAAATTAATTCACCTAAATAAAAATAGTAGTTTACTCTATTGCTTTGTTTTCTTCTCTACGTCTAATAAAATCAGTATCAACACTAATTAATTGTAATTGTTGATTGTCATTTAATTTAGCTTGTAACTCTTGATATGTACTGGGTTTAGGTATACTCATTTTTTCATCTTCTAATACTAATAAATAACCCTCTAGAGCTTCTTTGCTCATGTGTAACGCTTGTTCTAGGTTATCACTAAAAGTAATACAACCTTTTAAATCTGGAAATGTTATATCTATATAATCTTTTTCTTGTGTAAATACTGAATAATATCTATATTTCATGAAATAAACCTCCTATCAATAAACATTGTATCATTTCTTTTAATATATATACATACTTTCTAAAAAAATATATCATTTCATCTTAAAATATTCTTATTTTACTTTTCAATTTCTGAAATGATTTTTACCAAAAAATAGGTTTTTTCATCTAACTTCGGAGAGTTTTCGGAGAGTATTTTTAAAAAGTCAAGTGTACCAAGGCTCTAGAGTACTTATAAATTAAATTACATATTTAAAGATGATAAAAAAAGGGCTATTTAACTTAATCTTAATTACTAGAATTTTTTTAATCTTCACATGATTTCATTTCTAACAATTTAAAATTATTTCAAATAGCTATTACTAATTTCTGTTATTTACTTTCAGAACGTTTTAATTTATTAATCTCATAATCTAACCCTAATTTCTCAAGATGAAGTAACACTATTTCTTTACATTGATGTTCTTTTAGTCTACGTAAATATTTATTATATAGTTGTTTATTCATAACTCCATTATTCTCAAGTAAAACAATATCCTTAATGTATATTAGTAAATCATCTATAATATCGTAACTGATTTCATCTGATATTGTATCTAACATAGCATTATAATTTGTACAATAAAACGTTTCTACACCAGTTCTATAAAATATTTTTAATTCTAACATATAAATCTACTCCCTTTTAAAAATGTTATCTCATACCTTTATTGTAAATAATATTTTGTGTAATTACAAGGAGTTTTTAGTTAAATGTAGTAAATGATTTAAGTATCTAAGTAGTATCTACTTAAAGTAGGTTTTAACCGTGTATAATTCGATACGGTTAGAAAATATCTAAAGTAGTCGAATTCGACCAGTTTAGAATAAAATATATTTTTTGTGTTCTTCATGGTGTTTGTGGTTTATATCTTGAAAATATAGGTATTAAGTTGTTTCAAGTTCTTTTCTTAAAATTAAGAGCCATTTAAACGGTGTATAAGCATTCCAATTTTATTTTGGTGTAAAAATATCTTTCTATCTCTTGAAAGCTATTAGTATTTGAAATAATAGCAAAATAAAGAAAACTAATCTTGTTATCTTAACTTGATTAGTTTTCTATCTAAATATATTATTGTCAATTTTTGAAAAATACTCTTGAAGAGCTATTTTTATTAATTGTGTAATATCTTTCTTTATCCAATAGAATTGGTATGTAATATTTACTAATTATTACAGATTAATTCTTAAGATATTTGTAGTGGGCGTTCAAAATATCGTTTGAGTTTTATTACAATGCTTTCTATTAATCGTTGATATAACAGGCTTAGGACGTTGTAGCATTAATTGGCGTTACCTTGTTTCTACTTAGGGGGAATATATACTATATATATAATATATATATTTATTATTTATATTATATATATAGGAATAATGCTTTTAACGCCCGAATGTCATTTATCGTTGATATAACAACATTTTATCAATGGCGTTAACTCATTTTTTAATGTCTTTAATTGCCATTGTTAAGATGTTCTCTTATAACCTCTTAAATTACTTTTTTCTCCTCTTGAAATATTTTTCGAATATCTCCAATTTTCCAGTTTACTAAAAACATTACTAAAATCTTTAGTAGCTTGTACACCATTTAAAGTTGTTTTGTAGTTTCCAGTTAGTAAGAAGAAAAGTTCTTGTGTAGTAATATCATCTAGTAATACATCTTGAGAAATATCTTCTGTACTTGTTCCAGCGTTTAACATATCTGAAACGTATCTATGTAACCTAAACTTGTATTTACCATGTACAAGTTCTTTCCAGTTATGAGGAAATTTCATATTAGTAATATTCTTTATTTCATCAGTATATGGAATAGGTATAACATAGTTTTCTGTTTTTTCTTCCATCAATTTGCTAGTTTCTTCACTTAACAAAAGATTTTCATTTTTATTATACCACGTTCTGACTTCCGCCCATATTTGAAGTATTTCTTTTTCTTCTACGTTGAAAATTGATTTTTTAATTCTATCTTTATTGCATTCTAATACCCAAAATCTTCTGTTCCCTGTATGGTCTTTTAATATTTTGTTATCATTAGTAGTACCTAAGACTACAAACCCCCTGTGAAAATCTATTGGTTGAGCTTCGTATGGTATGCGTGTAGTATCTTTTCTTGAAGATAACCACGATTTAAATTCTTGTGTAGGTGTTCTTAATAAGGTGCTTAACTCGTCTAATTCAACTAGCCAACTTTGTGAAGTTTGTAAAATAGTATCATTGTTTAATTTACCTGTAACTTTTGTATAGAATTTATCTAGTGCTAAGCGTTCAAGAGTAGTGCTTTTTCCAATACCTTGACCACCGAATAATATTAACATTTCATCAAATTTACGACCTTTTTCGTAAAGTCTAGTAATACAAGCTAATAGATATTTTCGAGAAACTTCTCTATTAACTGAATTATCTTCGACCCCCAAACAGTCTATAAAGATTTTTTCCGCTCGTTCTATTCCGTCCCATTGTACAGCTTCTATAAGTTGCTTTATAGGGTGGTATCTGTTTTTTTCGCTTACTCCATATATTGCTGTTTTTATATCTTCTGTAGCAAAGGTAACTTTTTTTAGCTTTGATAAATCTAGCCTTAATAAGTTTATATCTTTGTTGTTTAGTGTTTCAAATTTTCCATCTCTCTTTATTTCTATTAAGTCTTTCACCTCATTAAATTTAATTTCTCTTAAATTTTCTATTGTATTCATTAAATCAAACAATGTAAAATCTCCTTTCTTATTTGCTGTTTTATTATTTTTATTTTCGTTTTTACCTGGAAACTTATTATCAAAACTATATTTTGTTTTAAAATAATTTACGTTACCTTTAGAGCGTTTTAGCTCTTCATTAAACATTTTTTGGTTTTCTTGTTCCCATTTAGGAGAACTGTTAGGAATATTTGCTAATAGTCTACTACATTCAAGCCCCGTAACATATTCTATTTCACCTGTTGTAACTGCTTTACAAAGTACCATAATACAAGGAATAAAATTACTTCTTTTCTCTAGATTTTTACTTTCTTTTTCAGTGTATTCTTTTACTCTTTGTATAGCTTCATCATGAGAAATTGAATAGTTTTCACAACTATTAAAGTATTGAAAATATTCTTGTTTTGGCTGTTGTACTGGAAATTTATTTCCTTGTAATTTTTTGATGAAAACATAGTTATTACTATTACATTTAGTGGTTATTGGTGCTCCTTGAGGTTGTGACCATGTGAAGCTATGTTCATCAAAATTCATATTTAACAGAGCCATAACATGAATTATAGTAGCTTTATACTCATTCTCATTCATTTTCTTTGTTGGCTCTAAAACAAGCCTAAAACGTGGTTTATCTTCCGTATGGTTAAGAGTAGCATACAATAAATATTTAAATTCCTGTAGTTCACATTTAATTAAATTAATTGCTTGATTACTGTTGAGTTCTATTTCATCAATATCAATTATAATTAAATCTCTATAATATAAATTCTCGTTATTCCTAATGATTGGCTTTTTCTCTTCCTCGCTAAATTCACCACTTACGAATTGAATAGCTTTATAACGTTTATAATTCTCTTTGTTTTCCGTATCTTCTATGATTTCTATCGGCGTTATTGCTATGGTTTCAAAAGGTGATAGTTTATGGTGTACTTTAGTAAGTTTATTTGTAGTTGTTCCAATTTGTTTATAAATCAAACTAACAACTCCTTTCTAAGTTTATTTTATTTGCTCTATATAGAAATGTAAGTCTAGTTAAAGCATTCAATGTAACAAAGTTTAGCTAACATTATTATTGATTGACTGACTGTTGATTGACTGACTGACAAATATTAAAAATATATATTTTAGTCATTGACTATGTATCATATCTTATAAAGTGTTACATAGCTATATATAGAGTTTTTTGTTCTTCTTAAGATATTTAACAACTCTTAATTATTCTTATTCCATATATCACCTACAAGAGGAATGAACAAAAATATTTTTTATTTTCATAGTTAAAGTTCTTCCCATTCCATGAAATTATCATTATAGAAACGCTCGTTTTTCCCTATGTATTGCAAAGTGAAATATTGGTCATGATGGTTTAGTAGTTTCATCAAACTTCTTATATCTTTAGTTCGCTCATAATAGAAATATGAGAATGTCTTTCTAAGTGAACTGCCACCAATATTATTTAGATTACATTCTTGACTTGCGGTTTTTATAATCTTGTTTACTTGATTTTCTGTTATTGGTTTATAACTTCTTTTTATCCTCAAAGACTTAAAAAGGAAGTCATCAGATTTCTTATCTAAACAATAATCTTTTATTAATTTCTGTAGTTTTTTACCTAATGGAAATAATATAACCTTTCTACCAACTATTACTGTTATTTCTTCCTTATCTAACACATCACTTACTTTTAATTTTACTAATTGATTTACTCGCATAGGTGTATTAATACCTAAGTTGAATAGCAAGTGATTTCTAGAATTTTGCTGTTTAAAATAACTATCAAGAGTTTTTATTTCTTCCTTGTTTTTTAACGGCTCTACATAATTCATTTTATTTGTTCCTTTCTAGCTTATAATATCGTTTAAGTTATCTAATCTAGACTGTACACAAGAAATAAATTTCATGTACTTAAAATTCAGAACTATTTAAACGGCGTATAAGCTGTTTATTTTCTTTTTTGGTATAATTTACCTTTTTATCTATTCTCGAACTCTAGCAAGCAAAATATTAGCTAATATAAGCTATTTTTCTTTTCTTTCCCATAACTTATCTAGCATATTGAACGCTTCTACAAGTTCAGAATGTTTCATTTTCACCTTTGTTTCAACTTCATTAATTAGAGATTTATGAATTGTTAAATAGTGGGCTTGATTAAAAATATCACTATTAAAAAATTCTTTTACAAGTTCCTCTTTATCTGTACAAAAAAATACCCTATTATCTTTGTAAAAATTGTTTACAGCTTCAATATACGTTTCTCTAAGAGTACGTAACTCATTATTTAGCTGTTCATATTCTAATAATGTTTTAATAGCATATTCTTTGAAGTCTTTTAATTCCATGGTTTCACCTCCAATTTAAAATTAGTTTTTTAGATTTTATAAAAATAACTAGTACTATGCTTAACAATAGTATTTTTAGTAAATTAACGCTTTTGTAGATTAAAATAAAGGCACGTACAAGCCGTTTAATTTCCTTTGATATGATTTCATCTAATGAATACTTTAAAAGGCTCATACGTGCTTAAAATAGCTACATTCTCATTTACTTATAAAACTACTGGCACTAGATTTTTAATTATTTTTAAAAATTGTTCTATCTCGTAAATGGTCTATACCAATTACAGAATATCGTTTGATACTCTATTAATATTTTGTAGTGCTTCTTTTACATTTTCTAGAGCGTCATATACTAAATAACTTAACTCTTTTGATGAATGAATAGCAAAGTCTTCTGTTAATAAGTGCAAATTTTTACCGTTTCGCACCTTATCCCAATATTTCCACAATTCTTCTTCTGTTATCTTTAAATTTTTATACTCATCTGTTGAGAGTGTTTGGATTGTTATGCAATGTGTAGCTAATATTTGAATTGAAACGTGTAAGCTTGCTAACCTTTGTATTATATCCTCAATATCCTTTATAACTTCGGTTAATTCTTTTTTATCTTCTATAATCTCGTTTAGTTCCATTTTTATTACCTCATAACTATCTTACTTTGTGATTTTCAAAAATATCATATACTTCTTGAATATCAAATAAATGTCTATTACCAACCTTTACATAATGAAGCCCTAACGCTTGTAGTTGCTCCATACTACTAGCCCCTATACTAAGGTACTTTTGTAGTTCGGTTCGTGTAAAGTATCTTTTTTCGGGGTTTATAGTGTTCATTTTTTCCTGTATAACTTCATTGATTAAATTAGCAATTTGCTCTTTAATCTTCAAACTTTGATTTTCAGTTAAAACAACTTCCATAATCTATTATTACCTTTCTTTAATAAAATACGTCCATAAATCGGGCTATAATGTAGGTGAAAGCATACACTAACGGAAACCCTACTAATGCTAAACATAAAGTATTAATGTACATTTCCTTGTACTCGTTATTTAATCTATTTTGTTTCATAATACTTTACCGCCTCTTAATTGTAAGTAGTAGTGTAAGCTGTTCTAGTTGGCAACGGTACACTACTTTGACTAGCATTGATAAGATTGATAATTCTTTGGCAAATATCTTTTTTATTGCTAAGCTCTTTAGTTTTCTTTATCAAGTCCGCCATTTTATCAACAGTATCAATAATTAAGCCTTGCTCATATAGATAAGCTTCACGCTCATTTAAAACATTAAGATTATGCTTGTTATGTTGCTCTAAGTACTCTAGTAGTTTGATAACCGCACGCCTTACAGCTTTACTTTCTCTTACTAATATTTGTTTGGCTTGTGAGTTTGATAATTTATACATTGGACGCTGTTCGCCTTTTTTATCTGTATAAAAGTTAACGGGCAGAAAATTTTGCTCGTTGATTTCCTCGTTAAATTCATCACGTATTATTTCAAGTAAAGTTTTATGTTGTAACATTGTTTTCTTTCCGTCTAGAGTTCTAAAATGGTTTATAACGTCTACAAGTTCAACGCTAGTCCACTGTGTTTTATTATTAATATCAGTAATATGTAATGTTTCACTTATTACCTCTACTGTATTGCCATCAACTTTTATTATATTTGTGTTTGTCATTGTCTTTTACCTCGTTTCTAGGGCGTGACAAAAAGCCCTTATTAAATTAAATAGATGAATAGAGTATAGTAATTCTATTCTTTCAAAAATAAATACCGTTCACTAAATAAATGTTTACATAGGTTCTAAAGTGTTCTTTAAATCTATAGAGTAGGTTTAAACACATTAGAAAATCTATTCAACAAATTAAGATAGATATATTTATTTTGAGCTTTGCTATTTACTAATAAGGGTTCTTACGATATAATAAAAGTAAGTTATTTTTTAGTAAATAGCGTTTTTCAAACCTTATAACGTTAGATTGTTTTGGCGAACTGATAACGGTATAAAGGTTCTTTTTTTTATCGTTCATTCAGTCAAATCACCCCCTATATAATATATATAATGATGAATGATGATATAATATAAATCATTGTTATTATTTTTTATTATTTGGTATAGGTGTGGTCATTTTGTCTACTTGAGAAGTGGCCATTTTGACCATTTCAGATATGGTCATTTTGTCTACTTCGATGTTCCCAATTCTTCCCACCCTATATATAATATATATAATGATGAATGATGATATAATAAATCTCTTTATTTATTCTTTTTTTATTCTTATGTATTGGTTGGCTCATTTTGAGCATTTCAGAATGGTTCATTTTGAACATTTCCATTTGCTCATTTTGAGCATTCCATTTGTTTTATTTAACAAATAGTTTTAGATAAGAATTTTTTTATTTAAACTGGCTCGCATTTTAATTTAATGCAAAGTTTTTTTATTTGTAGTATTCTGTTTTCATGCTAACGAAAATACTTCTGTTAAGTCAATTTCAAGAGCTTCTGAAATACGTTTTGCCATTTTCGGGCTAGATACTTCATCTCTTAATATCTTCCTTAGTGTTTCATCACTAATTCCACTAGCACGAGAAAAAGAATATTTATTATATCCTTTTAAAGCTAATAACTCTTGTAGTTTCTCAACATTTACAGTAAGTTTCATCTTCTCACCACCTTTTGTATTTTTTTGGTAATAACTAACTAAAAATTTTATTAAATAATATTTTTTATTTATTTTTTTAGTCGTTATTTGGTAACTTTAATTTTATTATAGTACCATCTTTTTTTAATGTCAAGCAATATTTAGTATTTTTTGGGTAAAAATTCTTTATTTTTTTGGGTGAATGTAATATAATCAATATAAAGGAGCTGAAAAAATGAAAATCATAATAAATAAAATAGCTGTAGGTCAAAGGATTAGACAGATTAGAATAAACGGTGGCTATACTTACGATAAATTCGGTGATTTTTTTGGGGCTAGTCGTGGAAATATTCAAGCGTGGGAATATGGAAAGGCACTACCTAATAAGGAAAGATTAGCTAATATCAGTAAAATGGCAGGTATTACGGTTAACGAACTACTACACGGTTCTATTGATGAGTTTTTAGAAAATAATATCGAAGTTCTTTTAACTAATAGTAAATATCCTTTTAAAGAAATTTTAGAAAACTACAATTTAAAAGAAGCGGTATTGATTTATATTGATAATCTAAATACCGTGAATAAAGAGAAAATTACAATTAATGAAATAGATAAGATAGAAAAATCATTTAATGAAGTTTTAGAAGGAATTATTAAGACTATAATAGATTATTATGAACGTGTTACAGATATTGTAAATAACAATAAGGAAATAACCCAAAAAGTACTTAGATACTATTTTCATGATAAATCAGATGTATTTAATAGGGAAATATACGATAAGAAGCTTACTTTTATGGAGTATGTTTATACGCTTGATGATTTTATTGAATTTATAATTAGTGATAATCTTGAAAATAAAATTAAATTTTTATACCATATCAAGCAGATAGAGATATTAATAGAAAAAGAGTTTGATGGATATTTTTTAAGTATTAAAACTACATTGAATACTTTTTCATTAAGTAGGTTACTCACTGTAAATACAGATTTTGGTGAAAGTTTACATCCTTATGTGAATTTTGCACAAGGTACAGATATGACTGTAGTAGAATTAAAGGCAAATAAATATAAGATAGATGATTTTAAGAATATCACAGGGTTATATATAGAAAGTGAAGATACTTTGTATTATTTGGCTCATTATAGAAGTATCGAAAAAGTACCATTAAATACAGAAGCACAATATTTTATCTTAAACCATGATAATTCTTATTTCATTTCTAAGATAACTGAAAAGCCTGATTGTAAGTATCTAGCCCCTATATTAGGTAAAATGGAGTAGATACAACGATATTAGTATCTGATTATAGTAATATGAAGCGAAACTAACTACAGATTTTTTAAAGGAAGTGAAACAATGTTTGATAAGATTGATAAGTTACAAGAGAAAATAGCAAAGCTTCGACCTTTAAACAAGACTGAACTTGAAAAGCTAAGAGAGAATTTTATTATAGAGAATACTTATAACTCTAACGCTATCGAGGGAAATACTCTTACTTTAAGGGAAACGGCTTTAATACTACAACAAGGTATTACCATTCAAGGTAAAAAGGTACGTGAACATTTAGAGGTAATAGGATACAAGGACGCTTTTTATTATATTCTAGATATTGTTAACGAGCCATTGACAAAACAAGTTATAAAAGATATACATAGCTTGGTTTTAATGCATGATAGAGAGAATAAAGGAGTATTTAGACGTGTTAACGTTCAAATATTAGGTTCAAGTCATAAGACTAGCGAACCACAAGAAATAGAAAGTAATATTGATGAATTGCTAGTTAAATATGAGGAGTGGAAACAACAACATCATATATTAAAGGCAATAGCTCTATTACACTTAGAATTTGAAAGTATTCATCCTTTTATAGATGGAAACGGAAGAACAGGAAGACTGCTTCTTAATTTTGAATTAATAAAACATGGACTGCTACCAGTAAATATTAAATTTACAGATAGGGAAAAGTACTACAATAGCTTTGATGAATATCATATTAATAACAATGCTGATTACTTAACTGACTTAATAGCGAATTATGAAATTGAAGAACTTGAAAAATACATTAGTATGATAGATTGTTAAAATTGAGTTTGAACAGTCAATCAATAGATTACAGTTCATAATGGAAAAATAAACTATTTTTTCCATTATGGAAACAGTATAGTAATTTAAAATGGAAAATCTAGAGGTTTTTTCCATTATCAATATCTCTAATGGTTATCAACTAATATTCTACAATCACTTAAATTTTTTAAATAAATGTGTTGTTTAACTGGAGAAAGAAGCGGTATTCTTGTATTTTTCTACTTGATTTAAGAAAAAATAGCATATAAACACAAATTTATATAGTTATGTAAACCACATTCTTATATTAGCTATTTAAACTACTTCTGAAAGGTTTCTTTATCTTTTGGAGTAATAACCCTAAAAATCTTTTTAAAGGCTGTATCATTTGAAATACAAGGTGTTTTTTTATGAGAAAGCTAACTTTATTTGACAAAATAAAAAAATCACTGAATTAAACCAGTGATTTTAGTAGAAAATGATATTTTGAATATATCTAATAAAGATAACTTCATTATATCATATCTTACATAATGTAGCTAACATTTTCATTTGTTTATAAAACTACTGGCACTAGTGAAAGGATAAACAGAGAATGATTAAAGAATATATTAACAGTAAAGACAATAAAAAATACTACGAGGTAAAAAATGAATACCTTGGTAAAAATGTTTATACAGGGAAAGAAAAAAGAATTTCTAAAAAAGGTTTTAGAACAAAGAGAGAAGCACAAAATTATATAGTTAAGGCTAAGAATGAGTTTTTAAATGGTAGTGTTTTTCTACAAAGTGAAAATATTACCTTTGGCCATGTATATAAACTTTGGGATGAACAACACAAAACACAAGTAAAAGAAAGTAGCTATCATACTATAAAAACTATTCTAGATAAAAGAATATTACCAGTTTTTAGAGAACTAAAAATCATTAATATTAAGTTGCCGTATTACCAAAATTATATAAACGAGGTATCAAAAACTTATAAAAAAGGCTATGTAACATTAATAAAAAGTACGATAGTTCAAATTTTAGATTATGCTGTTAAGATGGAGATAATACCTACTAACTATATGAAATTAACTAAAGTACCTAAAAAGATTGAAGAAAAGAAAAAGAACTATTACACAAAAAAAGAATTATTACAGTTTTTAAAAATAGTTAAAGAAAATTATTCAAGTGAAACTTATATAGCTTTTCGCATACTAGCTTTTACTGGTATTCGTTTAGGAGAGTTGAGGGCTTTGACATGGAAAGATATTAATTTTAAGAAAAAAACATTAACTATTAGTAAAAATATGATGAATATCGGAAGTAAGTCGAAAGTATCAACGACTAAAACAAAATCAAGCGAAAGAATTATATTCCTTGATGATGAAACTATTAAAGAATTGAAGAACTATAGAGAACTAGATAACTTTATAAGTATTAATAATGGAATATTTACAAAAAACTCAAGACATTATTTCAATGGTATGTTAATGAGAATATACAGAGATTTTCCAAAATTAAAACAGATAACCCCGCACGGTTTCCGCCATACTCATGCAACTTTATTATTTGAAAGTGACTTGAGTGCGAAAGAAATTCAAAATAGATTAGGTCACAAAGATATAACAACTACATTGAATACATACACTCATATTACAGATGAAAAAAGTAAAGAAACTACAGAAAAATTCTATAAATTCATGAGTGTTTAAAAGTCGGAGAGTTGACGGAGAGCAGTTTGCTAGATGTCTAATAGATTAAGGCTAATTTACATTAAAAAACTAAATAATACTTTTAAAAAATGTTCTGAAGTAGTATAATTATAGGTAAGTAATAGTGTAATTTGGAGGTAAATATGTCAGAGAAAAAAATGAACATGATAGTTTGTGGAGGGTGAAACTCGAAAATAGGGCCGGGGGCCTTGTCAGATATCCTAAGAGATCTTCCTAAAAAAGAAGATAAAAATTTAATAGTAGGATACGAATCTTCAGATGATGCAGCCGTTTATAAAATATCTGAAGATAAGGCGATTATTCAAACTTTAGATTTCTTTACAACAATGATTAACGATCCATATTTATATGGTCAAATTGCAGCAACTAATGCGCTTAGTGATGTGTATGCAATGGGTGGAGAAGTTATCTCAGCATTAAACATCGTTGCCTTTCCAGAAAATATGGACTTAGAAATATTACATCAAATATTAAAAGGTGGAGCTGAGAAAGTTCATGAAGCAGGGGGAGTGCTTGCTGGAGGGCACTCTATTCATGATGCTACACCAAAATATGGTTTATCAGTAACAGGAATTGTTCATCCTGATAAAATATTACAAAATAACAATTGTAAAGTAGGGGACTTATTAATAGTAACAAAACCTTTAGGAGTAAGTATTATTAATACAGCTCATATGGTTAAAGAGTGTTCTGAAGAAGCATTTTCTCAAAGCGTTAAACAAATGACAACACTTAATAAATATTCTGCTCAAATGATGAAAGATTTCAACGTAAATAGTTGTACAGATATCACAGGATTTGGTTTCCTAGGACATCTTGTAGAGATGTTAGATGGTAAACATTCGGCAGAAGTATATACAAAAGACATTCCGTATATTGGAGAAGCATATAAATGTGCTAATGAATTTGTTATTACTGCAGGAGGACAATTAAACAGAACGTTTGTTGAGCCAAATGTAGAATATCAGGTTAAAGACTTTGCATTAGAAGAAATCATGTATGATCCACAAACTTCAGGTGGGTTATTAATAAGCTTACCAGGGGATGAAGCACATGAATTATTAGAAAAACTTAATACTCTTGAAATTAAGAGTGCTATCGTAGGAAAAGTTATAGAAAAACAAGAAAAAGCAGTTATCGTTAAATAGAACTGTTATAAAAGGAGAATATAAGTATGAAAAAAGAAATTCTAGACGCACAAGGTTTAGCTTGTCCAATGCCAGTTATTCAAACAAAAAAATTATTAGTGAACAATGACGTGGTCGAAACAATTGTAGATAATTTTATTGCTACACAAAATTTAGAAAAAATGGCAACTCAATTAGGATATAACTTTGCAGTAAAAGAAGAAGCAAAAGATAAATATATCGTTACAATCTCTAAAGGAGAGGTTACTGAAGGTGTAGTTGTTGATACATTATGTGATACATGTGTTGTACCTGTAACTCAAGCTATACGTGTATTAGAAGAAGAAACAAAAGTCACGTTATTAGTAAAAACTGAAGACAGCGTTGAAAGTCTTAGAAAATTTGCTGATAAAAATAGTTATGAATTTAAAGTTTCTGATATTGAAGGTGGCTTTAAAGTAGAAATTACTAAGGAAGAAGGACCTCAATTAGAAGCTGTACCAGTTGTTAAGGATGATAGCTACATTGTTGTAATTAACAAAGATCAAATGGGGCATGGTAGTGAAGAGCTAGGTAAAAGATTAATAAAAGCTTATCTATATGCTTTAGGGGAACAAGAAGTACTACCTAAAAAAATTATTTTCTACAATAATGGAGGAGTTTTAGTAGATAAAACTCGTAGTCATGTAATTGAAGAATTAAAAATACTAGAAGACGCTGGTGTAGAAATAGTTTGTTGTGGGGCATGTATTGACTATCATAAGATTGACTTAGCACTTGGTAATCCAACAAACATGTACTTCATCGTAGAAGATATGAGAAAAGCGAACAAAGTAATTCAACCATAGGAGGAAATAGCGTGGAAGAAGGTTTAATCGTTTTTAATAGTACGCATGATTCGATAAAGGCTGATAACATTTGTTTAGAAAGAAAACTTGCAGCATCATTAATCCCTACGCATCCATCAATAAGTGTAGGATGTGGTTTTATGCTAAAAACAGCATGGGATAATTTTGATAACATTGTAAGAATGTTACAGGAAGAAAATATTGAATATCGAGGACTATATTATTCTAAAAAAACTGGAATCAAGAGAGCAATAAAAGAATTAGAAGATTATAAAATTAAATAAAATTTTGAATAGAGATTAACATAGAGAAAGTATAAAATGTTTGATTTAATTTTCTTAAATAATCTCTATTCTTAATATAGTGTAAAGGTGAAATATATGAATAACAATGTAATTATTGGTACGGCAGGGCACATCGATCATGGTAAGACTACATTGATTAAGGCTCTGAGCGGAATTGAGACAGATACTACTCAAGAAGAAAAAGACAGAGGGATGTCTATTAACCTTGGGTTCGCATATTTTGATCTACCGAGTGGAAAAAGATGTGGAGTTGTTGATGTTCCCGGCCATGAGAGGTTTATTAAAAATATGCTTGCAGGAGTTAGTGGTATAAACTTAGTTTTACTACTAGTTGATTCTAGGGAAGGAATCATGCCACAAACTAAAGAACATATTGATATTTTAACGTTATTAGGGATAGAAAATTATATTATCGTAATGACGAAAATAGATTTAGTTGAAGAAGAATATAGAGAATTAGTAAAAGAAGATATCCAAGAATTTATCTCAGGTACAGTTCTTGAAAATTCTCCGATAATTGAAGTTGACTCAATTAGTAAAAAAGGACTTGATACATTATTAGCTACAATTGATAAGAAAACAGAAGATATCGCAGCAAAAAATGTTGAGAAAAATGCTAGAATTAACATCGACCGTTCATTCCAAGTAAAAGGATTTGGAACAGTTGTAACGGGGACTCTTACAGAAGGTGTTATAAATGTAGGGGATGAATTAGTAATTTATCCAAAAGAAGTAAAAGCAAAAGTTAGGAATATTCAAGTTCACTCAAAAGATGTAGAAACTGCCTATGCAGGGCAAAGAACGGCTATAAACTTAGCGAATATTAAGTTTGATGATGTAAAACGAGGAGATACATTAGCCACTGCAGGTTCGTTAACAAAAACATACATGATTGATACTGAAATCAAACTAATAAATGATGAGAGAGCAAATCTTGAATTATGGGATAGAGTACGTATTTATATCGGTACAGAGGAAGTAATGGCACGTGTTGTACCGCTTGGAACAGACTTACTAAAAGCTGGAGAAAGTAGTTTTGCGCAACTTCGACTTGAAGAAGAAATTGCTGTTAAAAACTATGATAAATTTATTATTCGTACATACTCACCTATGATTACAATAGGTGGAGGGGTAATATTAGATGCTAATCCTAAAAAACATAGTCGATTTAACGAAGAAATCTTAGAAAAACTGAAAGTTCAACTTGAAGGTAATACAACTGATTTAATTGCTAACTATTTATTATCGCATACTGATTACTTAAATTCTAAAGAGAATATTTTAAAAGAACTTCAACTTCCTAAAGAAGAGGTTGAGGAGTCAATAATACAATTACTAGAAGGCACTACAATTTATGAAACAAAGTTAGGTTATATTCATAAGAAAAAATATGATGAAGTGTTAGAAAAACTGAAGAAACTATTAAGTGACTATCATAATAGATATAAATTAAAAGTAGGTATTCCTAAGATTGAAGTACTTTCTAAGTTTAAAATTTCTCAAAAAGAAATGTTGGAGTTATTAGATTTATTCATACTAAATAACGAAATTCGCCTAGAAGGTAATTTAGTTGCGGAAAAAGATTTCGAGGTTAACTATGATAAGAAACAACTGGCAGAAAAAGAAAGAATAGAAAAAGCATTATTAGATGGAGGATTCACACCTCCAAGTGTTAAAGAACTAACGAATGGTGAAAAACCAAAAGTTGAGTTGCTAGAATCCCTAATAGATAATACGATAGTTAGATTGGATGCAGATCTAGTTTTACATGAAAAAGTATTTAAAGATGCTGTCCAAAAAGTAGAAGATCATTTTAAAACTAATAATCAAATTGGACTGGCAGAATTTAGAGATATGACAGGTTCTAGTAGAAAGTATTCTATGGCTATTTTAGAGTATATGGATAAAATTGGTATAACTAGACGTTTAGACAATTATAGAGTTTTAGTTAAGAAATAAATATTGAAGGGGCTAGGTTGTTTATAACTTAGACGGGGTAAGTAATATGAGTTATTATTTTGATTACGGTGCGACATCACTAAAAAAACCAAAAGAAGTAGCTGATAAAGTCTATGAGGTATTGTCATCGGCAAAGTATGCTAATGCTTCAAGAGGTAGTTATTATGAAGCGAATAATGCATTCCGTGAAGTTTTTGAAGCGAGAAGTGACGTTGCAAAATTTTTCGGTATGAAGGAAGAAGATAGGGTTATCTTTACTAGTAATTCTACAGAAAGCTTAAATATTGCGATTTTAGGATTATTAGTAAAAGAAGATCATGTTATTACGACTTCTATGGAGCATAATTCAGTTTTAAGACCGATATATTTAGCACATGAAACAATAGGCTGTGAATATACTATTGTTAAAGCTGGTAAAACAGGATTAATCGATTATGATGAACTAGAAAAAGCTATTAAACCTAATACTAAGATGATTGCTATTACACATAGTTCCAACGTAACAGGAAGTATAGTGGATTTAGAGAAAGTTGCGGATATTTGTAAAAGACATAATATTATTTCAGTTGTAGATGCTTCGCAGACAGCAGGAGTAGTACCTATTAATATGGATGAGTTAGGAATAGATGTATTATGTTTTACTGGTCACAAAAGTTTATATGGACCACAAGGAATCGGTGGTCTATGCGTAAGACTTAAAGAACCAGAGATCAAGAGATTTAAAGTCGGTGGAAGTGGGGTTAGAACATTCGATGAGAAGCACCCTGGGGAATATCCACTACGTTTAGAAGCGGGTACTTTGAATACTTCTGGAATCCTAGGTTTACATGAGGGAATAAAATATATAAATAAGCATGGAATTGAAAATCTTTATAAAAAACAAATCGACTTTGCTGATAGATTCTATAATGAATTAAAAGACTTAGAGTGTTTAGAGTTTTATGGAGATTTCTCAAAAGATCGTACTGCGGTAGTAGCATTAAACTTCAAAGGAATATCAGCTTCAGATGTTGCAGATGTTCTTGCTGAAGAATATGATATTGCAGTTAGACCTGGAGCACATTGTGCACCTTTAATGCATGAAGTATTGGGAACAAAAGAACAAGGGATAGTAAGATTTTCGTTTTCAAGCATGAATACAGATGAGGAAGTAGACTACGCTATTAACGCTATAAAAACATTAGCAAAAGAGATTTAGGAGAAATATTATGTCAAAACAATTAT
Source organism: Gemella haemolysans ATCC 10379 (assembly GCF_000173915.1). NCBI lineage: Bacteria > Bacillati > Bacillota > Bacilli > Caryophanales > Gemellaceae > Gemella > Gemella haemolysans. Next base: position 63,798 of record NZ_ACDZ02000005.1, read on the forward strand.
TATCACAAATTCCTGCAATAAATAAGATTTTATTATTAGATGAAGTGAAATCATTAATTCAAGAGTATAGTGAAGTTGGTGTGAAATCAGCGATAAAAAACTATATTGATGAAATCAAACAAGAAATATTAAACGAAGAATTACATGAAGTTCCAAGTTTAGAGAAAATCGTAGAAGTAGTTACACAAATAGTGAAAAGTGAAGACAAGAATTCTTTACGACGAGTTATTAATGCAACTGGAACAATTTTACACACAAACTTAGGGCGTAGTTTATTAAGTCAGAAGATTAAAGAAAACATTGAAAGTGTAGCATTTAACTATTCTAACCTTGAGTTTGATATTGATAATAAAAAACGCGGTAGTCGTTATGTTCATCTTATTGATATTATCAAAAAATTAACAGGTGCAGAAGATGTACTTGTAGTTAACAACAACGCAGCGGCGGTATTATTAACATTAAACACTCTAGTTAAAGATAAAGAAATAGTAGTTTCTCGTGGAGAACTAGTAGAAATCGGTGGAGCATTTAGAATTCCTGAGATTATTAAATTAAGTGGTGGTACTCCTGTCGAAGTAGGGACTACTAATAAAACGCACTTAAAAGACTACGAGAACGCAATTACTGACAACACAGGAGCATTACTGAAAGTTCATACTAGTAACTATAAGATTGTAGGATTCACTAAAGAAGTATCTAATGAAGAAATTTCTTATCTTGCTCGTGAAAATGAATTAGTATCTATAAACGACTTAGGAAGCGGTCAGTTTGTCGATTTCTCTAGATTTGGCTTACCTTATGAACCAACTGTAAAAGAAGTGCTTGATAGTGGTATCGATATTGTAACATTTAGCGGTGATAAACTTCTTGGAGGTCCACAGGCAGGTATTATCGTTGGTAAAAAAGAATATATCGAACAAATGAAGAAGAACCAACTTACTCGAGCATTACGTGTAGATAAGATGACTCTAGCAGCTCTAGAAGCTACATTGAAATTATATCTAGATGAAAAAGAAGCGTTAGAACACATTCCAACATTACACATGATTTCATTATCAAAAGAACGTCTATTAGCTAAAGCAGACGTATTTAAAACAAGACTTAGCGACTTAGACTTCAAGATTACAATAGCTGAGGATAAAGCAGAAGTAGGTGGTGGAAGTTATCCAGCAAGTTATTTAGATAGTGTTGTAGTTAAATTAGAGCACTCAAGACTAAGTGCGACAGATATTGAACGTCGATTATTAGAAGTAGAAATTCCAATCATTACACGTATCAAAGATAACGAGCTTATCTTTGATATGAGAACTCTTCGTACTAGAGAATTTGATTTAGTAAAACAAGCATTAATAGAAGTTGTGAAGTAAAGATAGAATTTAAGTTGCAGTAAGTTGCACGTTAAAGTAAAAATTCAGCTGTGAAAAAGTAAAAAGCTCGATATATCAGTGTTCTTAGATGATAAAATAGAATAATTTAAGTTGCAGTAAGTTGCACGCTAAAGTAAAAATCCAGCTGTGAAAAAGTAAAAAGTTTGATATATCGGCGTTTTTAGATGATAAAGTAGAATGATTTAAGTTGCAGTAAGTTGCACGTTAAAGTAAAAATTCGACTGTGAAAAAGTAAAAAGCTTGATATATCAGTGTTCTTAGATGATAAAATAGAATGATTTAAGTTGCAGTAAGTTGCACATTAAATAATATTTGATAAAATCAGAAGGTGAGTATATGTTCAGAGAAATAAATATAGAAGATGCACAAGAAGTTGCAGAAATCTGTAAAGCAGCATTAGGTTACGATGTAGATGTTGAAAACGTGAAAAGGCAAATAGAGAAACTAACTAATGACAAGAAACAGCATATTATTATCGGTTATGAAGATGAAAATACAAAGAAGATTATAGGATTTATTCATGCTCAAATGTATGAAAGTTTTTATAGTGATCTAGGATTAAATATTCTAGGACTTGCTGTTAATCCTGATTTTCAAGGTAAGGGAATAGGTAAGAAACTTATGAGTAAGTTAGAAAACTATGCCGTAGACAACAATATTAGCTTTATTAGGTTAAATTCTGCCATGAAACGTGAAGATGCGCATAATTTCTATGAACATATCGGTTATATCTGTGATAAAGTTCAAAAAAGATTTATAAAGGTATTTGAGTAAGGATGTTGAAACAGAAGTTTTAATGTTTTAGCTCACTTTTAGAGAGTTTGAAAAAGATTTATATAATTAAAGGTAGTTATTATTTCCTAGGAAATCCTTGGAGATACTGATTAAGTTTGATTGTATAGATCTTTCTTTTTGCTTAGTTTTCTTCAACTTGTTTGTACAAAAAAAGTATGATAATATAAAGTAGACTTATATAAAGAAGAGGTAGAAGGAATGGAGTTTAGTAAAGAATATAATGAAATCGATGGATTGTTAGTTTTGACAAGTCCACTTCACCACGATGATAGAGGATATTTTCTAGAAAATTGGAAGAAAAATGATTTAATAAAATTTGGGGTACCAGAAGATTTCTTCGATAATGATCTGCAAAATAATGTTTCAGTGTCGAATAAAGGGACTCTAAGGGGAATGCACTGTCAAGGATGGGCGAAGTTAATGACTGTTGCATGGGGGACGTTTAGAATGTGTTTTGTAGATTTACGTCGTGAATCTACTACATATAAAAAGGTAACGTGTCTTGATGTAAAACCTGGTATGGTGGTATTTGTTCCTGAAGGTGTTGCGAACGGTGCACAATCGTTAGTAGAGAATGGAATATTAAATTATATTGTAACTGGTTATTATAATCCAAATGAAAAATACTTAGGGATTACACCAATAGATTTAAAACTTAACTTACCTTGGGATATGACTACAACACCGATAATTTCAGAAAAAGATATGAACAGCTTATCTTATGACGAAGTAATAGAGATTTTAGAAAGTGATGTGAAGTAATGAAAAATATTGCTTTAATAGGATCAACTGGCTCAATAGGTCAGGAAATATATAATCAGTTATCTCAAAAAGATAAAGTACATGTTGATACTTTTAATAGAAAAAATATCGAGGGTTTATTGAATAGTGAATATGATGTTGTTATTTGCGCAGCACCCTCTTCTGGGAAGCTAAAAACGAATTTAGGGCTTGATAATAGAGACAAAGACATAGAAAAACTATGTAAAGTAATCAAAGAAGTAAAAACAGAAAGATTTATACTTATTTCATCGCAATCAGCTATTAATGAAGAAGATAAACCATATGGAAAAGTTCAGAAAAGGGTAATGGATAGTGTTCTTTCACATCATAAAAATTATACGGTTTATATGGTAGATACGCTATATGGACCTAGTTTGAACAAAGGTTTTATTAGTGATATTATTACTAAACGATGGAGTTTCTTGTCTGATGAACTTATTCAAAAGTTACCGGAATTAACGAATTATTATAGAAAGATTGAAAATACTAATCTTTGGGAAGGATACATTGATTTACCAAAGGATATATTAGAAAAATTACCAAATATAGTAGACATTTATCCAGATGATAAAATTTTTCAGACTACTCCGATTTCTACATTAGCTAGAACCGTTGTAGAAAATATAGAAGTATCACAAGGGTTAAAAAATAGTATATCTGAGACTGAAGTATTTTCAGGAAAACAGATTAAAGATCTCTATGAAAATCCAAACGAGAATACATTTTTGGGTAAATATTTCATGAAACAAAAAATATAGGAAAGGAAATTTAGAATGAAAGTTTATTATAATGATAGAGGATTCCAACTTGGTAATCTACTATTTCTATTAATGCAAGCACATAAAGATAGATTAGTTGGTATAGAAGAAAGCTACGTATTAAGAACAGGTTATTTTAAATTCGCACAAAATTTCTTTCCGAAAACAGAACGACTATTTGGAAAAGCACAAGGTTGTGAACTTGAACCATTCGGATATTACCAAATATCAGGACAAGACTATGATGCAGAGGTATTGGACTCATTCTGCAGAGAATATCTTCTAGAAAGAACGGAAGAACTATCTAGCCAGTTTGATAATAAAAATATAACTATCGCGATAAGAAGAACAGACTTCTTAGATGGAGATAGAGCAGAGAAATATGGGTATGATGCGGTTAAGTATGTGATTAACTGCTTAGAAATAATCAAAGAAAAAGAAGGCGATATTTCTGATTTAACAATAAGAATAACTTCAGATGACACAACTTGGTGTAAAGAAGAATTAGCTCCGAAACTAAAAACATTATTTAATTTTACAAATGATATAGTAATCGAAGCGCAAGATATTCAAGATAATTTCTTACAATTATACGCAACAGATAAATATTTTATAACACCAAACTCAACTTATGGATACTGGGTAGGATATGTTCTGAGAGTAAGCTCAAGAAACGTTCAAACTTTTGCACCTAACTTCAATACAACACTAATCGAAAATGGACGACAGGTAGCAGACGCAAGAGATTGGATATTGGTTGAAGTGGATAGAAGTATGTATGAAGGAAGAGAATAAAAACAATTAAAATATTCATGACAAAAGCAATACTATTTATTTATTTTGTTGGAATTTGAATAAATAAGAGATGTGCTTTAATTTAAAATTATTGTGGTGTAAGATTGAATTTTATTAATATAAAAGAAATATTATTAGTGAAATATATTTAATTAAGCTATAAAATATAGTGAGTTCTAATGTGAATATTAATAATTAAAATAATTTTTCAAGTTTCAGAACGTATTTTTGTTGTAAAGAATGTTTTCTTTTGATAAAATATATAGTATAAAAGGAGTTGATTTAATGTTAATTGATTTTGAACTGAAAAATTTTTTATCTTTCAAAGATTCAACTATACTATCTATGGAAACAGGAGGACGCTTAACGAAATATTCGAAAGAGAGTACATTTTCTAAATCTAAAGTGTCTCTCTTGAAAAATATCAATATATTTGGAGGAAACGGTGCAGGTAAAAGTAATCTTATGACTGCTCTAAATGTATTGTCTAAAATGATACTAGAACCTACGAAAAATATTGAACAGCCATTACCGTATATGCCATTTAGATTAGATGAGGATAGTATAAATGAGCCTACAAAATTTACGATAAGATTTATTAAACAAGAAAAAATATATGTATATCATATAGAGTATAATTTTACTGATATTATATTGGAGGAGCTTTATATTGGCAAAACAATAGATAAAGAAAAATTATATTTTAGAAGAACAAAAGAAAACAAAAGAGAGATTTTACCACAAAAGCTAAAAAAAATCCGTGAATCTGTTCGAAAAAATAAATTATTACTTTTTGATGGACATGACCAGAATGATAGTGAATGTGTAAATGTATATAAGTGGTTTCATAATAATTTGATTTTTGAATCTTTTAGAAGGAAAGAACAATTTAGAATTTTACTTAACGATTTAAATAAGAAAAACTTATTTTTGAATCTTTTAAATCTTTCTGATTTTAATATTATAGATATTGAAATAATAGAAAAAAACAAAACTCTTTCAGATGAGTTTAAAAGTATTGTGTCAATGATGGCTGAGGAAGATGTAATTCAATTTTCGAAAAAATTTGCTACTACATTGGAGATATATTCTATCTACAAACAGTATAATAGTAAAGGGGAAGTAGTTGGAAAATCAAAAATACCATATGAGATGGAGTCCTCTGGAACTAAGAGATTTATGGCTATTCTACTTATGATGTTACAAAATCATAATAATGACAAAGTGATTGTTATGGATGAATTTGATAATTCGCTTCATTTTTCACTTACAAAGGCATTATTACAAATCATTAACTCTCCTAATAATTTTAATCAATTTATTTTTACTACACATAATTTAAATATCTTAGATCTTGATTTAAGGGTTGATCAAATATATTTAACTGAAAAAGACTTTTTAGGAATAACAGAATTATATTCACTTTTTGATTTTAATGGAATAAATGGTGTGGCAAGAAGTGATATTAAATTTATTAAAAGATATTTGAATGGATTATTTGGAGCCTTACCTAATATAGACTTCGAAAAAATTCAGGAACTATATGGGGAGGTAAAATGGTAAGAAGAACTAAAGGAAGAAAAGCCAAAGGTAAGTTATTCAAAAAAACAATTTATATTTTTACTGAAGGAGAAACAGAAAGTAATTATTTTCGTATTCTTAACAGAAAATATAAATCTTCTACTAATGTTAAGGTTGAAACTAAAAGTGTTGGAAAACAAGGGAAAAGTCTTATTCAACATGCTATTGGTAGAAAAGAAAAAATGACCAGAAATGAAAAAAATAATCTTGGCGGAATATATGTCATTTTTGATAAGGATGATATTAATAATAATGATTTTCAAGAAGCTTTAAAATTAGCTAAAGAAAATGATATTAAAATAGGATTTTCTAATAAGTGTTTTGAAATTTGGATGTTAGCCCATTTTGAAAAACCAAACGGTTCTCATGTTGGTAAGAAATTGTTTATTAGACTTGGAGATTATTTGGGGTGTAAACAATATGAAAAAAATCATAAAAGTGATATAGGGGTACTACATAAATTAGAAGATTTTGTATCGATGGCTATTTCAAATACAAAGGATATGCCTGAATTTTCTCAAAAAATAGTTAATGAAGTACCGTATACTAATATAGCTCAAGTTATACAAGAGGTGTATAATAGAGAAATATATTAAAACTTTTAATTATAATAATACCTCCTAAGGAGTAATATAGATTTTGTAGAAAATAAACATTGATGTATATATTGATTTTAAATTGTCAATTTATCATCTTTGTGAGGTGAAAAAAGTAAAAATAAATACTGGATATAATAGGGTTACAGAAAGGTAAGCTCCTCTGTAACTCTTTTTTATATTTTCTATTTTAAAAACAATTTAGATATGAAAAATGTATAGTTGTTTTTCTTCTGTTTAATTCAATATATGCATATTAGGTTTAATATGTGCTGAGGGTAAGTGATAGAAATGTTCGAACTTTCGTACCTGACTTCAGTACAACACTTATCGAAGACAGTCGACAAATAGTAGATACAAGAGATTGGAAATTGGTTGAAGTGGATAGAAGTATGTATACTAAACAAAGTGAATCAATACTAAGAGAAGAATATGTAGAGTAAAGCATATTCTTTTTTGTTGAGACTTTTACTAGTTGGCACACGAGAATCACACGAGATTGTAAAAAATCGCACGAGAATTTTATTAGAGATGAAGCTTTATAAAAATAATCTATGTTTTACTTATAAAATATTCACTCTTTTGTAATATTAGGTTATAATAGTAAAATATTAGAATTTAAATTGTTAATTTATATAAGATAGGAAGATGTGATATAATTAAATTATGAATGATAAACTAGAAAAATTACAACCATTTACAAAATGGACAGGAGGGAAACGAAAGTTACTTCCTAAACTAAAAGAGTTATTACCAGTAGATTATAATAATTATTATGAACCTTTTATAGGAGGGGGAGCTTTATTTTTTGAATTAGCCCCTAAAAATGCGACTATTAACGACTTTAATGAAGAGTTAATTAATTGTTATATTCAAATAAAAAATAATCCTAAGGAATTAATTGAGGCTCTAAGGAAGCATAAAGAAAGAAATAGTAAAGAGTATTATTTAGAGGTAAGAGGACTAGATAGATTAGATACTTTTAATAATCTATCAGGTATAGAGCGAGCAGCTCGAATAATGTATATGTTGAGAGTTAATTTTAATGGATTATACAGGGTTAATTCAAAAAATCAATTCAATGTTCCATATGGGAATTATTCTAATCCTAAGATTGTAGATGAAGAATTAATCAACAGTATTAGTGATTATTTAAATTCAAATGAAATTAAAATTATAAGTGGAGATTTTGAAGATAGTTTAAATACAGTAAAAGAAGGAGATTTTGTATATTTTGATCCACCGTATATTCCGTTAAATGAAACTAGTTCATTTACATCGTATACACATGAAGGATTTTCTTATGAGGATCAAGTACGTTTACGAGATACCGTTAGAAGATTAAAAGAAAAGGGTGTAAAGGCCATGGTGTCAAATTCTTCTAGTGAACTAACGATAGAATTGTATAGAGAGTTTAATATACATTATGTTGATGTAACTAGGACTAATGGCGGAAAATCAAGTAGTAGAGGAGTAGTAAAAGAAGTTATAATTACAAATTATTAAAGGGGGATAATTATGGATATATATTATAAAAAAGATAACTGTACACTCGCTTTAGGTGATACATTTGAAGTTATTGAAAAAATTAAAAGTGAAAGTATTGATATGATTTTTGCTGATCCGCCATATTTTTTAAGTAATGATGGTTTTTCAAATTCTGGAGGGAAAGTAGTTTCTGTTAATAAAGGTGATTGGGATAAAATCTCATCTTTTGAAGAAAAGCATAACTTTAATCGAGAATGGATAAGAAAAGCTAAAAGAGTTTTAAAACCAAATGGAACAATTTGGATTTCAGGAACGTTACACAATATTTACTCAGTTGGCATGGCTTTAGAGCAAGAAGGATTTAAAATATTAAATAATATAACATGGCAAAAAACTAATCCAGCACCAAACTTATCTTGTAGATACTTTACGCATTCTACGGAGACTATATTATGGGCAAGAAAAGCTGATAAATACGCTAGGCATTACTATAATTATGATTTGATGAAGGAAATTAATAATGGAAAGCAAATGAAAGATGTTTGGACAGGTCCTTTGACAAAAATCAGTGAAAAATGGGCGGGGAAACATCCTACTCAAAAACCAGAATATTTATTGGAAAGAATTATTTTAGCAAGTACAGAAGAGGGAGATTATGTTTTAGATCCTTTTGTCGGAAGTGGGACAACAGGAGTCGTAGCCAAAAGATTAGGGCGTAAATTTGCAGGAATAGATTTTAAAGAAGAATATCTAGATATTGCTAAGAGAAGATTGGAGGCTGTAAATAATGAAAAGAAAACCAAATAAAAGTGGTGGTGGAGCTAATACTACTGAAAATGGTCTTAAATTTGAGAGAGATACTGAATTTTCAGAATTAGTAGATATACTTCCAAATTATGAATTAAAAGAGATTGATTTTAAGGATAAAAAGAGTACTAAAGGATTTGAAGTCTATAGAATTGGAGAAAAAGAACCAATGGGGAAAATTATGCCCCAGAATAGATTTTATGATTTTTTAAGAGATTTAAATATTGAAAATACAAATTCTAAAAAATGGAAACCTGATGAAGTATTTATTAATTTTGAAAACAATACAGTTTATATAATAGAAAAAAAGTGGCAAGAAAATGGTGGGAGTGTCGATGAGAAGTTATTAGGTTTTGGAAATAAAAGGCGACTATATCAAAGATTATTAGATAAATTAGATAAACCATTTTCTGTAAGTTTTGTATTTGTAGGAAATAAATTCTTTAAAGAAGATTCGTTTAGAGACTATTTCGAGATGCTAAGAGGAGATGGAGTAAAAATTATGATAGAAAAATATGATATGAACTTTTTTGGATTATATTAATTGTGGAGGATTGAAATGAGGTTTAATGAGTATTTGTCAAGTCAAGTTGATGACAAATTAGAATATTTCTTTTCTACATTATCAGTTACTAATAGAACACCAGAGTATTATGTGAATTGGGATAAAGTAAGAAGAGAAACAAAAGTATTTGAGTTAGAGTTGCATACTTTAAATTATTTAATAGGAAAAGAAGATATTTATAATGAGGCTTTAGAATTGTTTCAGAAGCAACCACAGCTATTGAAAGCTATTCCTAGCTTAATAGCCAGTAGAGAAAAAATTTTAGATATATTATTCTTTGATGTAGATGATATTATGAATTTTTACCAACTAGATTTCAAGAATATTGATAGTAGTCAATTAGGAAAGTATGTAGATTTCATGAAAGATGCAGGTCTTTTAGAATTTTTACAGAAAGATGCGAACCGTTCATTGGTTGATTATGTTTATGGTGTGGAAGCCGGTTTAGACAGTAATGCGAGAAAAAATCGTAGTGGAACAACTATGGAGAATATTTTAGAGCGAAATGTAGAAAAAATTTGTACTGATCAAAATTTAGTTTACAAGGCTCAAGCAACAGCAAATTATATAAGAAGTTCTTGGGGAATTGAAGTACCAGTTGATAAATCGGAACGTCGTTTTGATATTGCAGTGTTTTCAAAAGAAAAAAATAAAGTATGGCTTATTGAAACTAACTACTATGGTGGCGGTGGAAGTAAATTGAAATCTGTCTCTGGAGAATTTACGGAACTAAGTAAATTAATTCAAACAGCTAAAGATGACGTGAGTTTTTCATGGGTAACTGATGGACAAGGATGGCATACGGCACGTTATCCTTTATCTGAAGCTTTTGGGCATATAGACAATATTTTTAATTTAGAAATGTTAAAACAAGGATATTTATTTGATTTGTTTAAAAAATAATATATAGGAGGAACCATGTCAGATTTAGAAAAATTATTTTTTAAGATAGATAAACAAGTAGAAGAAAATAAAGGTGAAGGGTTGTATTTTGACTCTTTAGTGAATTATTTAACTTTAGAGAATGATGAAGATTATTTTGATATTATAGACAATTTCTCTAAAGAGGATATTAAAAAAGCTTATCAGTTTTTACTATTAAAAGCTCTTAAAGAGTTAAATAATCCTAGTTATGACATTACACCGGAAGTTATAACTATGTATGTATCTCATATTTTAGAGTATTTATACAATAATGAGAAGATTTCTGTAGCTGATTTTGCTAGTGGAAGTGGAAACTTCTTAATTAACTTATCAGCTTTATCAAAAGGTGAATACGAGTTAACTTCTGTTGATGTTGATAATAATTATGCTAGATTACAACAAAATATTTTCAATTTATTAGAAACTAATGTTGAAATCATTAATCAAGATGCTCTTAAACCTTTAAATATTAAGAAGCAAGATGTTATCATCAGTGATGTACCTTTTGGATATTATGCAGATGAGGATAATAGCCTAAACTATAAACTTTGTAGTGCTGAAGGATATAGCTTAAATGCTTTATTATTCATCGAGCAAGCGGCTAATTACTTAAATGATAATGGTGTAGGGGTACTAGTAGTACCTAAGAAGGTTCTTGAGCTTGAAGATAATTTCAAAAAATTCTTAGAAGAAGATATTAATTTAAATGCGGTAATTACATTACCAGATGAGATGTTTAAAAATGCATCTCAACAAAAAGCTATTATTTTAATAACTAAAAAAGAACAAACTAAATTGCCAAATCAAGTATTCTTAGCACAAGTACCTAGCCACAAAAATAAAGAAGGTTATGCTAATTTTATTGAAGAATTTAAAAATTGGTTATCAGAAAAATAGTATCATTAATGTATAAATGAAAAGGTTATTTTCGTAGAAATATGTTAATAAATTGCTATTAAAGGTTGACAAGAACGTAAGAATATAATACAATATGTAAGTAGATTGCTCAAAAGCAGTCTTATTGATTGAATGTTTGTATTTATTTTATATCTTAAACATTTAATTAAGTATTAAATTAAGATTTTGTAGTATCGGAGGGAGGGAAATCCAATGTCAAAAACTGTAGTTCGTAAAAATGAATCACTAGAAGATGCACTACGTCGTTTCAAACGTGCTGTTTCTAAAAACGGAACTATCCAAGAAGTTCGTAAACGTGAGTTTTATGAAAAACCAAGCGTTCGTCGTAAGAAAAAATCTGAAGCGGCTAGAAAACGTAAATATTAATAATTGGTAATTAACACGCAATTTATTAATAAAATCTAAAAATTTTCCCTCTTTTAGATTTATTTAGAAATAATGACCTCATCGTAAGATGAGGTTTTTTTATATCTATTATTAATGAATAGAGCATCTCTTGTTAAAAGAGAGAAATTGTGTTATTCTAATTTTAATTATAAACATTAGGAGAATAGTATGTTTGCAATAGTTTGTTTAAATGTTATGTTATTAATCTCATGTTGGTATTTAATTGCGGAAAATCAAAAGAATAAATCTAAAATTAATAGTTTAGAAGATGATTTAAATAAAGCAATTAAAAGACTATCAGCATTAGAAGATGAAACTCAAAAATAGTAGTGGTTGATCCGAAATCGAGATTTTTGAGTTGCTTCAAGTATAAATTAAAATAAGATTCCATCCAATAAGGACGGAATCTTATTTTTAAAATTCTATTTTTCTTATTTTTTTATCTAATTCAGCGATTGTTTTAGCATTCATTAAGATCATTAAAAATTTAACTTCTTTTTTCCATTTTTCAATTTCTTGAATTAAAGCATCTTTTCCTTTGCTTACAAGAATTTCTAAAAATATTTTAGAAACACCAACTGCTTTAGCACCTAAAGCTAGGCATTTTACAACATCAAGTGGATTACGAATACCTCCACTTGCGATAATATCAATTTTATCTTTATAAGAGTAGGCTATCTCTAGGCTTTCTGCTGTAGTATAACCAATTCCTTCTAGGTAAGTTGATTTATCAGTTCTTCGTCCATTTTCGATTCTTGCGAAGTTTGTTCCACCCATTCCACTAATGTCTACAGCAGGGATATTTAAGTCGATGGCTAGTTTAATAGTAGCTTCGTTCATACCAAAACCTGTTTCCTTTAAGATTACAGGAATAGGAGATTTAGAGCTGACTTCTTTTAGGTTAGCGTACCAACTTTCGAAATTATGATCTCCTTCTGGCATAACTATTTCTTGAAGAGGATTAGTATGAAGTTGAATGTATTTTGCTTGTGATTTTTCAATTGCTTCTAAAACAAGTTTTGGATCTTTATCTAAGCCTAAGTTTACTGAATATCCTTTTGGATAAGCTTCTTCGTCTTCTTTATTCTTAAGAGCAGGAGAGTATGATCCTGGGAAAAATTTAATTCCACATTTTTCACTAACTTCCATAAAGTCTTGATTAATCTTATTACAATCTTCTCCGCCAGCAGTAATGGCATTTATGAAGAATGGAAATTCCCAATGGTCACCACAAACTGATGTAGAAGTATCGACATCGTCTAATCCGAAAAGGGGGATACTGTTGTAATCAATTGCGTATGAGTCTAAGCTAGTTACTTTTGTTTTATCAGCAAGAGCTAGTCTAATATGATCTTTTTTTCTCATAATTAATCCTTTCTTAATATATTATAATTTTTCTAAGTTCAGTTGTAGCTGATACTTGTCGTTATTTTTCTCGAATCCTAATACAATGTCACCACTACCTGAACCACTTTGTTTACCAGCCGAATGACTTTCAATATAGTTTTTCATTGCTTTTGTTTCCATAGGTATTTTTGAGAAACTTTCTAAATAAAGTAGATTTTCTCTAAGTTTTCGTATAGTACTTAAAGCAGATGTAGCATCTGTTTCTTCTAAATTCTCTTTTAAAGTTTTAACTAGTTTATTAGAAGTTTCAACAAAAACTCTAAATTCTTCTTTGTAGTTGTCTTTATGTTTTTTCCATAGTTTTACGTGTTCTTTCGTATCCACAGCCTCACCCGTCCAACGTGCTAGTATGCTTAAATTAGCTTTTGGATAAACTTTCTCAATACGAAGACCATCCCAATCTGTGTTTATTATTTCTTTAACAGACTTTTCTTGACGTATCATATTATTAACGAATTCAGCATTGAATTTCTCATAATATGTAATACCATCATTAATGCTTGCAGCAACGTCCCCCATAGATCCACTTAGATTGTGTTTGATATTGAATAGGGCAACTAGCTTGAAAATAGTTAAATCGTTATAAGCTACATTTTTAAATGATAATATAGCACGGGCTATAGCTACAAGTACGGCTCCAGAAGAACCTAAACCGTATTTTTTATCGTCATTGTGAAGTTCATTGTAAATAGTAAGAGAAAATGTTTTATTACAATTTGTATATTCTGTTAAAAATAGAATAAATTGTTGAACAAGAGTGAAGTTACTATTCTCTTCATGAAGGCCAACAGAAGTTTTATTTATAGTATCGAAGATAGTAGTTTCATTACTGTTTTCTACAAATACTGTAATTTTTTTAGGAACACTTGTTATTAGTGCAGAAGCGTAATCCTCTAAAATCGCATATTCTCCAGCGAGATAGAGTTTACCATAGGCTACTCCATGCACAAAATGATTTTTTTCTTCCATAATTTTGAAATTTCCTCATATAATTTGTCTTGGTCTTCCCTTAAGTAAAGTACTTTCACATTCGGACCAGCATCCATTGTGAAGTAACATTTATAACCTTTAGAACGTAGTTCTTTTACAATATCCATTGCCATATGACTCTCTTCTGTTAAGAATGAGAAGCTAGGAGTAGATGTAGAAGTAGTACCATGCATAGCTAAAGCATTACTTTCTGTAATTTCTCCGATTTTTTCGAAATTAGCATCTTTTAAAGCTTCTTTCATTAATACGAAATCACCTTTAGCTTTTTCAACCCAAGCATCAAAAGTTGTTGATGTTTGAACACAGCGTTCCATAGCAACACGACTAGAAATTTTCTTTCTATCCTCGTTAACTACAAGAACCATCATTCCAAAATCTAAAGAACATTGTAATTCTTCAACACTTCCATCTTCAAGCCATGCAGCAAGTTTATAGAAACTTCGACAAGAAGAACCAGATCCTTCTTTAGCTATTTCAACTAATTCTTTAGTAGTTTTATTTAATTTAAAATATTCATTACAAGCAAGAACTAAAGCCATAGTACCGCTAGAACTTGAAGAAAGCCCTGCGGCAGTTGGTACAGTATTATAACTTCTAATAGTTATAGCTTCACGATTTGTTGGTGTGAATTTTGAGATGAATTTAATCATTTTATCTACTTCTTCTTGACTCTGTTTTTCGTCATTGATATAAAATTCATCAATATTATTATTATTTTTCTCGATTTTTGTTTTTGATAAAAGATTGTCTAATCTTAAAGAAATATTAGGATTATAAGGTAAGACAGGATCTTTAGATTTTTTCCCCCAGTACTTTACTAGGGCAATATTAGCATAACCTAAACTGTAACTATCCATGATGAATATCCTTTCTCTTTTAATGCATTTTGAATTTCTAATGCATTTTCTTTTGTTTTGCTAAGACTAATGCAACATCCACCAGCGCCACCACCAGTTAGTTTGGCACCGATTGCATTATTATTTTTACAAATTTCCACAACCTCATCGTTACTAGCGTGACTTACCCCAAGCTTTTGTAATAAGTCGTGAGCTTTGTACATATAATGTCCGACAAGATCGATGTTTTTATTTTTTAATGGTTCGATTACTAAATCAGTGATTTCACCTAATTCAGCAATATATTTTTCATATTTATCATAATTATCTGCTATATGTTTTAGAGTTTCTTTAGTAATTCCAACAACTCCTGTATCGATAATTAGTAAATAACTATTCAAGTCAAAATCTAATTCACTAGCTCCTTCTTTTTTAGAAAATAAAAGGGGAGTATCACTAAGTACTTGATTAACATCTATACCACTTGGATTGCCGTGAATAAATTTTTCGCATTTATTTGCAATTTCTCGTACATTTGGGAGTTTTTTAGCACGTGCAATAGCGATACTCAGCGCAGCAGAAGATCCTAGCCCACGTCCAACTGGAATAGTGCTAGTTATATTAATTTTTGTTTTTTTATCAATTCCACATGTATCAGCGATAAAACTTAAAATTTCATCACGTTGTTGAATTGTCTCTGTATCTTCTAATGTAACTTCGACGTTCATCTGCGGAAGGGGAATAGTTATTCCTTTATATCCATAAACGACGGCATGTTCACCGAAGAATATTGCTTTTGCGTGTGTCATAAATTAAAAACTCCAATTTTATTTAAGTATTATTTTAAGCTATTTAATTAAAAAATAACTAAGACTAAAAATACTTTTATATGTACAATAATTATACTTTTAGTATTAGTTTTTGTCAAACGTACGAACAATAAAAAAGATGAAATTATACTTGAAATAACAGGTGTTATAGTGAGTATAATTTCATCAAAATTAATTTAATATGTATGACATGGAATACCATGTGGTTCTAAGTGTACTAAAGTTTCACAATAATAGAATTCTTTAGAGAGTTCTTTTTCAATATTAACAGTAATATCGTGACTTTGTTTAACATTTAAAGAAGGATCAACGGTAACCGTAATATCGATAAAGTATAATAAGCCATGAGTTCTACCCTTCGTATCGACTATAGAAGTTACACCGTTGATGTCAGTTACAATATCATTAATCTTGTCTATCACTTCAGTATCTACACCATCAGTAAGAACATGTGTAGATTCTTTGAAGATACTAACTGATGTGTAAATAATAAGTAATCCTACGATAATTGCGACTGCTGAATCAGCTATTGGAATACCTATATATGTAGCAATAATCCCTATTAGTGTACCGATAGAAACAAGGGCATCACTAAGATTATCAAGAGCCGCAGCTTTAAGTGACTTGCTACCAATTTTTTTAGCAAGGCGAATATTATAGAAATATACACCAAGCATAATTACACTTGCTATAAATGCTACAACTGCTGACAGTATACTAGGTTGTTCAATTGTTCCTGAGATGATTTTTTTTACTGCGTACATTACTACTTCAATTCCAGCGTATAGCATAATAAATGAGGCTATTAATGTTGAAATTAATTCAGCTCTGAAGTGACCGTATAGATGATCTTCATCTGCTGGTTTTCTGGAAATATTCAAACCGATAAGAATACAAACTGATGAAATTACATCGGTAGCATTGTTAATACCATCGGCAACAAGTGCTGATGATTTAAAGAATATACCAGCGCCAAGTTTTAATACTGTAAGTAGCAAATATGATAAAATACTAAGTTTAGCGCCTTGTTCAGCATGTTTTAATTTATCGAAAATCGAATTATTCATGGCTTCCTCCTAAAATAATGTTTTACCATTATAACAGGTTTAAAAAAATTATTCAAGAGAAAAAATGTTATTTTTAAATTAAAATTATTTCACTGAGGTGAACTTATATAAAAACTAGCTCGACAAATAGAATAGTCGAGCTAGTTTACTATATCTTTTTAGAATAGTATTTTTTAAAAGTTAAAAAAATGTATATGCACGAAAGTGCACTAAAAATTCCAAAGAAGTATAAGAAGTTAGTAGATACTGATACTTTATGAGAAAAGTGTTCTGGAATCATCTTTAATTCAATTAGAATAGGTATCAAAGAAAAAGAAATCCACAATATAATTAACGAAGAAATATGTTTAAACCATTTATTTTTCTCTGTTTTTTTATAAATTAATAGATATGAGCAAACTGCTGATCCTAAAGATAATGATATAAAGAACATTATTGTAATTGGCTCGATAGTTCTAGTGAATACAGAAGGTACTAGAGAAATAATAATAAATATTAAAAGATAAACTAGATAAAATCTTAATATTTTCATTTTGTTTTCCTTTGGTAGTTCTGCAATTATTGATGAAGATAATTTGTTTATATCATTTCCAAAAACATCGGTAAAGTTTTTTCCTTGTTTTTGATATAGGATCAAATCTTGTAATATTTCCAGTAATTGAATTTCTAGTTCTGATTCTTTTTTTGTAGTATTTTTCATCCGACAAGCAACTAAAAGTTCTTCATAATATTTCTTATTATCTTCATTAAGTTGAGGTCTAAGTTGATTGTTTTGTTTTATTAAGTCAGCGATGTTCATAATAATTCCTCCCTATCGATATTATTTAGTTTCTAAAATATTTGTTATTGTAGTACTTATATTTCCCCATACATTTTTAAATGAGTTTATATACTCTTCACCATTTTTGGTAATTGAATAATATTTTCTAGGAGGTCCAGAGGTACTCTCCTTTAAGTAACTAGTCACCATATGTTCCTTTTCTAATTTTAAAAGTAGAGGGTAGATAGTTCCTTGGGCAACCATATCGAGCCCGTAATTGGAAAGTTGCTCAGTTATTTCGTAGCCGTACATTTCTTTATTTTTTATTAGCTGTAAAATACATGCTTCTAATGTGCCTTTTAGTATTTGGGAAGTGTTTATCTCCATTCTGTAACTCCTTTCTTAAGTCTCTATTTATTAATAAAAAAGTTATTGATTTGCGCTATCTTGTTATACATAATACTATCATAAACAGGCTATCTTGTAAAGCAAAATAGTTAAATTAAATGACTGCTGAGTATATAGTTGAATAGAGGTTTTATAACAAAGAATTGTTTGATAATTCATGTTATTATGGTTTGACTAACAAAATAGGTAAGTATATAATAAAAATATGAAACAATCTCAAAGTGAAAAAGCCTATGAAATAGCTAAAAAAGCCCACTTAGGACAAGTTGATAAAGCTGGAGAAGATTATATAAAACATCCTGAAAAGGTGGCTAGTTTTGTAAAAACAGATGAA
The DNA here is from genome assembly GCF_000173915.1 of Gemella haemolysans ATCC 10379. NCBI lineage: Bacteria > Bacillati > Bacillota > Bacilli > Caryophanales > Gemellaceae > Gemella > Gemella haemolysans. The sequence goes on from NZ_ACDZ02000005.1 coordinate 82,215, forward strand.
GAAAAAGCAGTAGCATATCTTCATGATGTTATTGAAGATACAGAATTAACATTGGAGGATTTGAATAAGTATGATTTTTCTAAAGAAGTTTTAGAAGCAGTTGATATTATAACTAAAAAGAGGGGAGAAGACTATCAAAGTTACTTAAGTTCAGTAAAGAAAAATAAACTTGCTAGAGCAGTGAAATTAGCAGACTTACGTCATAATTCAGACTTAACAAGATTAATAAAAGTTACTGAAAAAGATATAAAGAGAAAAGAAAAATATCAAAAAGCTATTGATTTTTTAAATTCTTAGAGGGTGGTAGTTATTAATAATTAGGTATTTATATATAAAAAAGACAAGGTTAAAAAACCTTGTCTTAATCATTATACCAGCAGCCGGGGTCGAACCGGCACGATGTTGCCATCGCTGGATTTTGAGTCCAGTGCGTCTGCCAATTCCGCCATGCTGGCATATGTATATGATATCATACATAAAAGGCATTGTCAATTTAGCTATGTTTATAAAAACTTTAGAAATTATCGATAATATTTAATTTAAATTTTAATTACAAAGTTTATAATAAGATAGTAAGGCTATGTAAAGTAGCGTTAGAGTGTATTATTATATAATTTAATTTATCTTACAAAGTTAAAAATGTAAGGGTAGAACATAAAGCCTATGTCTACAAGGATAGTCAACTGTAAAACAATGTAAAACAAGTGTTTTTAGTTGACAAATTAAAATATTTTTTCAATAGTATATTGTAAAACTATAATATATGTAGTATAATTATAGGAGTATATAGAATTATAAAAATATTAATGTTATTTTTATAAAGGAGTGTGAGTGCTGGTGGTAGTTACGTTGTTTACATCGCCAAGTTGTACTTCTTGTAGAAAAGCGAAAGCTTGGCTTATTGAAAATGGAATAGACTTTGTGGAAAGAAATATTTTTTCAGAAGCTCTGACAACAAATGAGATTAAAGACATTTTGTCTATCACGGAGCACGGAACAGAAGATATAATCTCATTCAGATCGAAAACTTTCCAAAAATTGAATTTGGATATTGAAAGTATGTCAATTCAAGAATTATATAAAGTTATTCAAGATAATCCAGGAATGCTTAGAAGACCTATCATTGTTGATGATAAGAGATTACAAGTTGGGTATAATGAAGATGAAATAAGAAGATTCCTTCCAAAGGAAATAAGAGTAAATCAATTAAAACAAATAAAAAATATGGTTAAGTAAGTACGCCCTGATACTACTTTTTCCGATTAATTTAAAGGTTGATATTAGGTATCAACCTTTTTTTATGGGATGAAATTTAGTGACAATTCTGTAAAAAGTTATACAATAAATAAAAGAAAGAGGTACTTGATGGAAAGAGAAGATATAAAATTTATTACTGGAGAAATCCATTTTTTAGAGTTAGTAGAAAAGAAAAGTTCATCATTAGTTTTTAAAGGACCGAATGAAGAAGAAATTAGCTGTAACGAATCTGACGTAGAAAGTTTAGATGATTACGAAATTGGGGAAGAGTATTCAATGTTCATATACCCTTCACGTAGTGGGAAATTATTCGCAACACCGAATATTCCAGAAGTTACGGTTGGAGATTATTCGTTTAGTAAAGTAGTAAAAGTAGAGGAAGATCGAGTAGGTCTTGATATTGGGTTCTCTCGTGAAATTTCACTTTTAGGAGAAGATTTACCAAAGTTACGAAGTGTTTGGCCTAAAGAAGGTGACGAACTATTTATTACTTTACGTCGTGATTTTAGTGGACAATTATTTGCGCGTTTGGCGACAGAGACAATAGTAGCATCATTATATTCTAAAGCAACTAAGAATATGAAGAATAAAGATATTGAGGCTTATCCATACCGTTTAATGCGCGTTGGGACATTCCTATTAACAAAAGACGGTTACAAAGTTTTTGTTCATGAAAGTGAACGTGAAAAAGAACCACGTTTAGGAGAAAAAGTTACTTTGCGTGTTATTGGGGTTAAAGATAACGGAGAAATTAATGGTTCATTCTTACCTCGTGCTCATGAAAGAATGGATGCTGATGGTCAAGCTATCATGGATTACATTGAAAACAACGGATATTGTGAGTTTACAGATAAATCAGATCCAGAAGAAATTAAAGCAGTGTTTGGAATGAGTAAGGGAAGTTTCAAACGTGCTGTTGGAAGATTATTCAAGAATAAATTAATTATGATTGAAGAAGACGGGTTATATAAACGTAAAGGAAGATAAGATTATGAAAAAAGTAAAATTAGATAAAAATGCACTATTAGGTGGTATTGTATTAGAAAATGATAAATATCAAGTGGTACATATGAATCTAAAAGTAGGGAATCAAACAGACTCATATAGCAATGACAAAAATATTTTATTATTGAATATTAGTGGAAAGATTACAGTTTCTTTTGAAGAAGATGTTGAGACTGTAAATGAATTTGAACTATTAGAAATTCCAGCAGGGGTAGAGCATGTAATAACTTGCTTACAAGATGCACAGATTTTTGTAGTAAAACTATAACTTACATAAGGTGGCTTAAATGGAATATCTTTTTAGGCCACCATTATTAATTTTAAAGTAGAGGAATACGATGGAAGTACAATTTTTAGGAACAGGAGCTGGGCTTCCAGCAAAATTTAGAAATACACAGAGTTTTGTATTTAACTTTATGCAAGAACTAAAAGAGTGTTGGATGTTTGACTGTGGAGAGGCGACTCAACATCAGATTTTGAAAACAAACATTAAGCCAACCAAAATAACTAAAATTTTTATTAGCCATCTTCATGCTGATCATGTATTGGGGTTAATTGGTTTTTTATCTTCTAGAAGTTTTCTTTTAGATACGAATGCTTCAAAGGTTACTATTTATGGTCCAGTAGGGATTAAAGATTTTATAGAAAAGAACATGATGTTCACACATTGTTCACTTTCTTATAGCGTGGAATATATTGAAATTTCTAGTGAACAGTGTATAATAGATAATAAAACTGTTACTGTTTTTAGCTATCCATTAGCCCATAATGTTGAATGTTTTGGATATAAAATTATATTTAAAAAACAAAAAGGGAGCTTAGATGCAGATAAGTTAAGAGAATTAGGAATTATGCCAGGGCCGTTTTATAGAGAAATAAAGGAATCAGATACTTTCGAATTTAATGGAAAGGTGTATAATTCAAGTGAATTTTTATCTGAAGATAAACCTGGAAAAGAAATCTCAATTATACCAGATACAAGATACTTTGAAGGATTGAATGAATTTGTTAAAAATAGTAATATCATTATTACAGAGTGCACTTACTTATTAAAAGAAGATGCGCACCATGCGAGAAAAAATTATCATTTGAGCATTTTAGATGTTGAGAAGATGATAGAAAATAGTAAGGTTGAAAATTTATTTTTAACACATATTAGTGCAAGATATGATAGAAATATTGAAAAAGATGTTGTAGAGTCACTATGCGATAAATGTAGTGTGAAGATTGCACATGATCTAGAAGAATATACTTTGTAAAGAGATGGAGGAAATTATGAAAATAGATTTAGAAGAAAAAACTATTGAAGTAGAGAAAATATTCGAAGGTAAAGTTCTTGATTTAGAAGTACATACAGTAACTTTACCAAACGGAGAAACTTCAACGCGCGAACTGATAAATCATAGAGGAGCAGTGGCGATATTAGCACTTACTAAAGAGGATGAGGTAATTCTTGTTGAGCAATATAGAAAAGCTATCGAAGCAGTAACTTTAGAAATTCCTGCAGGTAAATTAGAGCCTGGAGAAGATAATAAGAAATTAGCCGCTATTCGTGAACTACAAGAAGAAACAGGATATGTGGTTGAAGAAGAGAAACTAGAAATGCTATGTGATGTGCATGTAGCTCTTGGTTATAGTTCAGAATTGATCACTATATATTATGTTGATAATTTAGAGTATGCTGGAGAACAGAATCCAGATGATGATGAATTCATTAATTTACGAAAATATAAAATTGAAGAAGCATTCAAACTTTTAGATGATAATGTTATAACTGATAGTAAGACTATGCTTGCATTATCTTACTTAAAAAATAGGAAAGGCGCAAAATAATATATGACTATTTATGATGAGATAATTAAAATAATTCAACAATCACCATATAAACTAACACCTCAAAGGGAAAAAATTGTTGAGATTTTAGTAGAAAATGATGAACAGCATCTTAGTGCTGAAGAATTATACTTTATTTTAAAAGAGAAAACACCAGATATCGGTATTGCTACAGTTTATAGAACTTTAGATATCTTCTATGAATTAAAAATCTTAGAAAAAATATCTTTCAGCAATGGTGTTTCTAAATATCATTTAAGACAATCTGTTGATGATGAACTACACCATCATTTAATTTGTACTAACTGTAATAATATAGAGAAAGTATCAAATCCTATATTTAACAAACTTATTGAATATATGAGAAAAGAATACTCATTTGAAGTTCAGGATAACTCTCTATCATTTTATGGTACTTGCGCTAAGTGTAAGGATAAAGGTGGAAATTAATGCATTTTGACAAATTAGAGAGAATATTATTACTTATCTCTAGTGTAGTTTATGTAATATACATTGGGTTTGTTGGGGGTATGATCAATCTGTTTCGAGAGTATGTAGGAAATGAGTATTTAAGAACTAAAATTGTTGATCAGATTCGTGAACAAACGCGCCTTACTCAAGATAGTGCGAATGTCTCTACAAAAGATATGCATTTTATCTTTCAAATTATGGGACAACTTGCATGGTTATACTTTGCACTTTTAGTAGTGTTATTTTTACTTTTACTTTTTGTGATTTTAAAAAAGGGAGTAAATCATAATATAGTGGCATTTCTATTTTTAGTGTATAGTATATTACTATTAATCTTTAGTTTAGGTATATTATTTATTAGTTGTATAATATACTTTTTCTTAGGAATAAGAATAATATTAATAAGAAATTCAGAAAAATATAAGCGTGAAGCATAATTTCCGGGAGATTCAGTTCCTTCGGAAATTTTTTTGTGAAATTTTTATAAAAATATAAGTATGTTGAAGTAATATGATAGTAAAATATTAAAAAATATCAAGAAATTTTATAAGAAAAATAATTATTAGGAGAATATTAAAGTAAAATACATTCAATCTATACTGTTAGCATTCTTTAGAGATATATAGTATCTATCAAATAATAAATATTAAATAAAAGTGAAAAAAATACTATACTTATTTAGAGTTTTTTTAGGAAATATCAGTTTGCAAAAAATGGATAAAACTAATATAATTCTTAGTATAATTTATTTTTTAGGAGGACTTATGAAAAATAAAGTTATTAAGATTTTAAAACGATTAGTAATAGTGTTAGTAACCTTGCTATTGTTGGTAGGAGGTTATGGATATTATTTTGTTCATAAATCTTTACCAACAGTAGAAGGGAAGACAGAATTAAAGATTTTAGACAATAGCGTAAAAATATCGCGTGATAAAAATGGAATTCCAACGATTGAAGCCGAAAATGATAGTGATTTATATAAAGCTCAGGGTTATATTCATGCTCAAGATAGATTATTTCAGATGGATTTAGCGAGAAGACAAGCGAGTGGTAGACTTTCTGAAGTAGTTGGTGAAGCAGCGTTAGAAAATGATAAGAAATTTCTAGTTTTTTCTTTAAGGAAAGCAGCAGAAGAATCTTACAAGGATTATTCAGAAGAAGCTAAAAAAATATTAGAAGATTATGCTCAAGGAGTAAATTCATTTATTGAAGAAGCAAAAAGAGATAATAAATTACCTTATGAGTTTTCTTTATTAGGATATTCTCCTGAAAATTGGACTCCTATTGATTCTTTAACAGTCGGGAAATACATGGCTTATGATTTAGGTGGGCACTGGGATCACTTAGGATTTAATAATTGGATTTTAAACAATTTAGGTGAAGAAAATCTAAAACAGTTACTTCCTGATAGTTTTTCAAAAAATAAAGATAATGAAGAAATTATAAAAGCGAATCAAGGTATAGATGTTAGTATAGATAAGAATACAGCTAAGACTGAGCGACCACCGATGGAAAATGGTAGCAATGACTGGGTTGTTTCTGGTAAGAAAACTAAATCTGGTAAGCCGTTATTGGCAGATGATCCTCATTTAGGGCTAGGTACTCCATCAGTTTGGTATCAGATGTCGCTTTCAACACCAAATAATAAAGTTTCAGGTGTCATTTTTCCAGGAGTACCTGGTATAATTCTTGGTCATAATGAACACATAGCATGGGGAGTTACGAATTTTGGACCAGATGTTCAAGACCTTTATATTGAAAAACGACAAGAGAATAATCCATATAAATTTAAATACGATAATGAATATTATGATGCTAAAGTTGATAAGTATTCAATAAAAGTAAAAGGAAAAGATGCTGTCGATTTTGAGGTTGTTAATACGAAGCATGGACCAATAATTGATCAACTGCTAAAACCATTAGGAAATAAAGATACGAGTTTTTCAATGCAGTGGACAGCACTTGAATCGACGCAAGAACTAGAAGCCATTTTAAATATAGATAAAGCGAAAAATTGGCAAGAATTTGAGAAATCATTGGAAAAATTCAAAGCACCAGCTCAAAACTTTGTTTTTGCGGATAATGAAGGAAATATAGCTTATAAATCAAATGGTAATGTACCTATTAGGAAAAAGGGAGATGGGAATCTTCCTGTACCAGGTTATAGTAGTGATTATGGATGGAGTGGTTATGTTTCATATGATAAATTACCGAAACTTGTTAATCCAGAAGAAGGTTTTATTGCGACAGCGAATACTGAAACTGTGAAAACTGATTATCACACATCAAACGTTTGGGCACAGCCGTATAGAAAAGCTCGTATAGATGAAGTATTATCAAAGAAAAATAATTTAACAGTTGATGATATGAAGAAACTTCAAATGGATACAAAAAATCTATATGCACAAGAATTTTTACCAAACTTCTTAAAAAATATAAATGTTGATAAAATTTCTAAAAAAGAAATAGTTGATAAACTAAAATCATGGAATAATGTAGACGAGAAAGATGAAGCAGCTCCTTTAATTTTTGATCTGTGGATGAAAAAAATCCAATCTTATATACTAAAAGACAAGATGGATGCAGATGTATACAAATTTATGCCTCATAAAGAGAGTTATGTAGATAAGGTACTTAGAGATAGTTTAAACGGTAAAAAAGTAAATCTTATTGAGGAGAAAAATGGACTACAAGAAGTATTAACAAACAGTTTAAATGAAACTATAACTGAATTAGAAGGTAAATATGGAAATGACGTATCTAAATGGAAGTGGGGTACAGCTCATACATTAGGATTCAGGCATCCATTATCTAAATCATCTGCATTGTTAGCATATTTCTTAAACCCGAAAGAATATCCTATTTCAGGTTCTAAAGTTACAGTTCAAGCAGCTAGACAAAACGATGAGGGATTAGTTAATCATGGTGCATCATGGAGATTTGTTTATGACTTTGAGACTAAAACAGGACATCATATTGTTGGACCTGGACAAAGTGGCCACTTCTTAAGTGATAATTATGATGATCAAATAGAAAAATGGGTAAAAGGAGAATATACGAGTGAATCTATAGGAAATATTCCTAAGGATAAAGTATTGGAACTAGTACCTGGAAAATAAGAAAAATAATGGAAAGTAATAGGGTTTCTTGTTACTTTCCATATTTTAATTGAAAAAATATAGAACACTATAAAAATAATTTGAAAAATGAAAAAAATCTGATATAATGAGGGTAATAAGTAGGGCTGTGGTTTGAATAAGGAATACGCTCTGAGAAGAGAAATGGCGGTGCGACTCCGTCCGACTACTTGTTATGACATCTATTTTTATAGGTGTTTTTTTTATTTAATTAATAACAAAATAATAAGCATCATGTTATAATAAAATTAGAAAGAGTTTAAAGAAAATAAGTAGGAGAAAAAATGAACGTTAGAGAAAATTTTGAGACAATAACAAGAGAAATAGCGGAAACTTGTAAACAAGCAGGAAGAAATGCTGATGAAGTGAAGTTAATAGCTGTAACTAAATATGTTACTGATGCTAGAGTTGAAGAGGCGCTTGAAGCGGGAATTACTGATTTTGCTGAAAATCGTCCGCAAAATTATGTTGAAAGAAAGGGTAAATATTCTGATAAGACTTGGCATCTAATCGGAAGTTTACAAACTAGAAAAGTACGTGATGTGATTAATGAGGTTGATTACTTCCACGCATTAGATAGAGACAGCTTAGCTAAAGAAATTGAAAAACGTGCAGAAAAAGAGATTAAATGTTTCGTGCAGGTGAATGTTTCTGGAGAGGAGAGTAAACATGGTTTAACTTCAGAAGAAGCCATTGATTTTATTAGATCATTGGAACAATATTCAAAAATAAAAGTTGTCGGACTTATGACTATGGCACCTTTTGTTGAAGATGAAGAAATACTACGTAATTGCTTTAGAAAATTAAGACAGTTACGTGATGAAGTAAAAGGGTTGGATTTACCATATGCACCATGTGAATTCTTATCGATGGGAATGAGTAACGACTATAAAATTGCAATTGAAGAAGGTGCGACTCATATAAGAGTTGGTACTGCATTGGTAGGTTGTGAGTTAAAATAATAAAATATAGAGGAGGGGTAGTATGCAAAGAGTAATAACTGTAGATGATTTAATCGTCACTATTAAATACAGAAGAAAAATGAAAAACATCTATTTAAAAGTTGAAAAAAATGCTGATGTAGTAGTGAGCGCCCCTCCAAGAACACCTAATTATATCATAAAAAAACTTGTTCAAGAAAATATAGATGAGATAAAACTTAGAAGAAATAATATCTTGAAGAGTGTTCATACTGTTAAAAACTATGTAACAGGTGAAAAACATTATGTTTTCGGGAAGGAATTGACTTTAGAAGTTAGACTTGGAGATAAAAATAAGATAACTATTTCTAATGATAAGTTAATTCTAAGCGTTAAAGATAAATACCAAGATAGAGAACGAATAGTAACTAGGGAACTCAGAAAGATTGTTTATAATAAATGCTTGGAGTTTCTTAGTAAGTATGAAAAGATTATGAATATTCATGCTGAACAACTTAGAATTAAAAAGATGAAAACACGTTGGGGAACATGTAATATCGAAGCGAAAAGAATCTGGATAAACTATGAACTTGTAAAATATCCAGTTGAGTGTTTGGAACATACTATTGTTCACGAACTTACTCATTTGTTAGAAACAAATCACACACCGAGATTTTATACATTGTTAGGAAAATACTATCCTAATTACAGAGAAAATGATAAATTAATAAAAGAATTTAGTAAACAATTAATCGGTTGATAAAAAGTATAGAAGTATTACAATTTTTTTGAAATTTATTATTAAATGAGAGTGGGCTAAATAATTTTTTGAAACTATTTAACTTACTCTTAAAAACAATAATTTGAGTATGTAACGATTGACTTTTTACGCTATTTACTATATAATTAATCAAGAGTTTTTAGTATTTTTATACTAACATTTTTGATGATACTTAAAAGTATTTTTGGAGGAAAAATAAATGTCACAAATTTTAAATAAAGAAGATGGAAAAGTAGTTATTGCTTTTTCAGCAACAAAAGAAGAATTTGCGAAAGGATTAGATCAAGCATTCAAACGTGCAGTTAAACGTGTTAACGCACCTGGATTCAGAAAAGGTAAATTACCAAGAGCTGTGTTCAACAAAATGTACGGTGAAGAAGCGTTATTCCAAGATGCAGTAGATTTCGTATTACCAGCAGCTTATACAAAAGCTATCGATGAATTAGAAGTTTCACCATTAGCTATGCCTGATATCGATGTTAAAGAAATCAGCAAAGAAGAAGGTGTTAAATTCGAAGCAGTTGTTACTGTTAAACCAAACGTTGAATTAGGTGAATACAAAAACCTTGGATTAGAAAAAGAATCAGTAGAAGTTACAGATGCTGATGTAGAAGAAAGATTAGATAGCTTATTAAGCCGTCAAGCTGAATGGCAAATCAAAGAAGGAGAATCTAAAAAAGGTGATATCGTAGTTATCGACTTTAAAGGATTCATCGGAGACGAAGCTTTTGAAGGTGGAGAAGCTAAAGGTTACGAATTAGAATTAGGTTCAGGTTCATTCATCCCTGGATTCGAAGAACAATTAGAAGGAAAAGTTGCACCAGTTGACACAGAAGTTAACGTAACATTCCCAGAAAACTACCAAGTAGCTGACCTTGCAGGTAAAGCAGCTAAATTCGAAGTTACAGTTCACGACGTAAAAGAAAAAGTTTTACCAGAATTAACTGACGAATTCGTTAAAGAATTTACTAAAGAAGCAGCTTCAACTGTAGCTGAATACAAAGAAAAATTAAAAGAAGAAATCAAATTAGAAAAAGAAAACTTAGCAGAAAAATCTTACTCTGATAAAGTAATTTCTACAGCTGTAGAAAACGCAAAAGTTTCTGTACCAGAAAAATTAGTAGAACAAGAAGTTAACTCTATGTTCGAGCAATTCACTGGAAACTTATCTCGTCAAGGATTATCATTCGACTTATATGAGCAATTCACTGGAAAAGGTGAAGCTGATCTTAAAGCAGAAATGAAATCAGACGCTGAAAACAAAATCAAAACTTCATTTGTACTAGGTGAAATCGCTGAAGTAGAAAAAGTTGAAGTAACAGAAGCTGACATCGATGCAGAAGTTAAAGAACTTGCTACTATGTACAACATGACTGAAGAAGGAATCAAACAACGTATTAGTGTTGAAGACTTACGTGGTGAGTTAGTAATCCAAAAAACTGTAGATTTCTTAAAAGCTAACAACTAATTTTAGCAAATCATCCTTAAGCATATAGAGTGTCTAACATTCTATATGCTTTTTTTATGATAATAAGGTGGTGACATTAGTTGAATGAGTATATTAAAAGTCTAGAACAAGAATTTTCTTTAATAAAGAGTGGATTTAAGGAAGAAGAGAAAAGAGCGTTAGATGATTATAAATCTAATGATAAAGAGTATGTTAAAAAACTAGCTTTCTTGTCATATGAATCAAAAGTATATCAAGTTAGAATGTACGGTGTGTTTCTTTTCGGTTATTTATCAGATGATAGTGATATCCTAACTTTTATGAGAGATGAAGTATCTAAAGATGATAATTGGAGAGTGCAAGAGGTACTTGCGAAAGCATTTGATGAATATTGTAAAAATAAAGGTTATGAAAATTCAATCTCTGTAATTGATGAGTGGCTAAGGTCTGATAATCTGAATACGAGAAGAGCTGTTACAGAAGGATTAAGGATATGGACCAGTAGACCATATTTCAAAGAAAATCCACGAGAAGCAATAAAAAGAATAGCCCCATTAAAAGAAGACACTAGTGAATATGTAAGAAAATCAGTAGGAAATGCATTAAGGGATATAAGTAGAAAATTTCCAGAACTCATAAGTGAAGAATTAAAAACTTGGAATTTAGAAACCAGGGAAATCAAACAAGTATATAAATTAGCGAGTAGATTTGTTGTGGAGTAAGTATTTTTGAAATAAGGTTTATTGTGTATTATAATTTTTTGTAGTATAATGGAACTAATGAGAGATGTCTATCCTCCTCCCCCGTGTTTATTTTTTTGGAGGGGGGTCGACATCTCTTTTTTATTTTACGCACATACAACCCTATGTGTCTTTTTTTATGTACACTTTATGTGTTATAATGGTAAGGATAATATAAAAAATTAGGAGATGAAAATGGGAAATAGTGTAAAAGAAAATTACGAAATAATACAACGTGCAGAATTACATAGAAAAATTTGGGAGATTGCTGATGATGTACGAGGTGCAGTAGATGGCTGGGATTTTAAACAGTATATATTAGGTATACTATTCTATAGATTCATCTCAGAAAACATGAGAGATTATTTTAATAGAGCCGAACGTGAAGCAGGAGCTGTGGATTTTAATTATGCTGAGTTGAGTGATGACGAGGCGTTAAAATATTTTAAACCTGGAACTGTTAAAGAAAAAGGATTTTTCATTTTGCCGAGCCAACTTTTTGAAAATATTGTAAAAACTGCAACTAAAGAAGATAACTTAAATGCTAAATTAGATACGATATTCAAAGAAATTGAAGCAAGTGCTATTGGAAGTGCTTCAGAAGAGGATTTCAAAGGATTATTTAGAGATGTTGATTTAACAAGTGATCGTTTAGGAGAATCTGTACCCGAAAAAAATATGAAATTAACTAGTATTTTAGTAGGTATTAGTGAACTTAATTTTGGTAATTTTGAAGACAATCATATTGATGCATTTGGAGATGCCTATGAATATTTAATTTCTAATTATGCATCTAATGCAGGTAAATCTGGTGGAGAGTTTTTCACTCCTCAAACAGTGTCAAGATTGTTAGCTAAAATAGTAGTAGATGGAAAAGATAAGATTAATAAAGTATACGACCCGACATGTGGAAGTGGTTCATTATTATTACAGATGAGAAAGTTCGAATGTGTGGAGATAGAAGAAGGTTATTATGGTCAAGAAATAAATATGACTAACTATAACTTAGCGCGAATGAACATGTTCTTGCACAATGTGAACTACAATGATTTTTCTATTAAACGAGGAGATACACTATTAAATCCTTATCATGGGGAAGAAAGACCGTTCGATGCTATAGTATCAAACCCACCGTATTCTATAAAATGGATAGGTGATGCGGATCCAACATTAATTAACGATGAACGTTTCGCACCTGCTGGTAAACTTGCGCCTAAATCATATGCGGACTATGCGTTTATTATGCATTCACTTAGTTATTTATCAAGTAAAGGACGAGCAGCTATAGTTTGCTTCCCAGGTATTTTTTATAGGAAAGGTGCAGAGAAAACTATTAGAAAATATTTAGTAGATAATAACTTTGTAGATTGTGTTATTCAACTTCCTGATAATCTATTCTTTGGAACGTCGATTGCTACTTGTGTATTAGTATTAGCGAAAAATAAAACTGAGAACAAAACTTTATTTATAGATGCATCTAAAGAATTCAAAAAAGAAACAAACAATAATATATTAGAAGAAAAAAATATAGATAATATCATTGAAGAGTTTAGAAATAGAGCAGATGTGGAACACTTTTCACGTTATGTAGATAGTAGTGAAATAGAGGAAAATGATTATAATTTATCAGTATCAACATATGTAGAAAAAGAAGACACTAGAGAAAAAATCGACATCAAAGTATTAAATAAAGAAATTGCTGAAACTGTGGAGAAAATAGATGAATTACGTGCATCTATAGATGAGATAGTTAGGGAGCTAGAGAGCGATGAATAATAACATTATTATTTATAATACGGAAGACGGAAAGTCAAAAATAAATCTTAAGTTAGAAGATGGAACAATTTGGCTTAATCAACTACAAATAGCAGAACTTTTTCAAACAACCAAACAGAACATTAGCAAGCATATAAAAGCTATATTTGAAGATGATGAACTTAGTGAAGTTTCAACTGTCAACTATCAGTTGACAGTTCAAAAAGAAGGGAAAAGGGAAATAGAAAGAAATATTGCTTTTTATAACCTTGATATGATTCTCGCTGTTGGTTATCGTGTGCGTTCTCCACGTGGAGTACAATTTAGAAAATATGCAACTACAGTTTTAAAAGAATATCTAATTAAAGGTTTCGCTATGGATGATGATCGTCTTAAAAACTTTGGTGGTGGAAACTACTTTAAAGAACTTTTAGATCGCATTCGTGATATTCGTTCTAGTGAGAAAGTATTCTATCGTCAAGTGTTAGAATTATTCTCAACATCAATAGACTATGATAAGAATAGTGATGAAGCGAAGAAATTCTTTGCAACTGTTCAAAATAAAATGCATTACGCAATACATCATCATACGGCAAGTGAATTGGTATTTGATAGAGTAGATGGTGATAAAGAATTTATGGGACTAACTACCTTTAAAGGAGAATTACCAACATTAACAGAAGCTAAAACAGCTAAAAACTATTTAAATGAAAAAGAATTACGTAGTTTAAATCAACTTGTATCTGGGTATTTAGACTTTGCAGAAAGACAAGCAGAACGTGCTGTAGCTATGACAATGGTAGATTGGATAAAACATGTCGATAATATTCTACGAGCAACAGGTGAAGATATATTAGAAAATGCTGGGAAAATATCACGAATACAAATGGAAGAAAAAGTGGAAGAAGAATATAAAAAGTATTCAGAACACACTTTAACTCAAGTAGAACAAGATTATTTAGAAGAAATTAAAAATATAGAAAAAATAGCAAAGAAAGGAGGAAAATAGATGACGAACATATTAGAATTACTTAAGAATGAAAAAGTGGAGTGGAAGAAGTTAGGGGAAGTAGTAGAAATTGTCACAGATTATGTTGCTGCAGGATCATTTAAAACAATAGCTGAAAATGTAAAATATTTACAAAAAGAAGGTTATGCTCAGTTAATACGTACAAAGGATATAAAATCAGATTTTAAAAAAGTTGATGATTTTGTTTATGTAGATGAAAATGCATTTCGATTCCTATATAGAGTAAATTTAGATAAAGAGTGTATAATATTACCTAATATCGGTAATTGTGGCGAGGTATATTACATTTATCCTGAAAAGCTTCCTAGCGATAATAATGTTTTGGGACCTAATGCAATTTATCTTAGAAGTAAAACACAAAGTAATAAATATTTATATTATCTATTTCATGAATATTTCTTTCAAAAATCATTAGAAAAAATTACAAGTAAAGTAGGTCAAGGGAAATTTAATAAAACAGACTTAAAAGAGTTATTAATCCCTATTCCATCATTAGAAACTCAAGAAAAAATGGTAGAAATACTTGATAAATTCACAAGTTATGTTACGGAACTTCAGTCAGAACTTCAGTCACGTACTAAACAATATACTTATTACAGAGATAAGTTATTAAGTGAAGAATATTTGATAAAAGCGACTAAGGAAATGGAAGAAGATAGAAGATTAAATATAGTTCAATTAGAAGAAGTTGTTACTATAAAAAATGGTAAAGATTGGAAAAAGTTAGATCAAGGGGATATCCCTGTTTACGGTAGTGGAGGAGAAATGGGGGTATTTGTCGATAAGTACTCTTATGATAAACCGACTGTTTTAATTCCGAGAAAAGGATCAATAGATAATGTATTTTATTTAGATAAGCCATTTTGGAATGTTGATACGATTTTTCATACTGAAATTGATGAAAGTAAATTGATACCTAAGTATTTTTATTATTTTATAGAGCACTATGATTTAAATAAATTAAGTGATAATTCGACAAGACCAAGTTTAACACAGTCAACTTTAAATAAATTGAAGGTACCTCTTCCACCCCTTTCACTTCAAAATAAAATAGTGAGGATCTTGGATAAGTTCCAAGTACTGCTTGCAGATACAAAAGGATTGATACCTGTAGAAATAGAACAACGTCAGAAACAATATGAATATTATCGAGAAAAACTCTTGACATTTGACGTAGAATATAGTAGAACGAACGAACGAACGTTCATAATATCTAATACTTACTATAATATTTTACAAGAAGCTGCTAAATATGTAGGAATAATTTTAGAGGATAAGGTTATTGAATATCGATTAAGAGATATTGCTGAATATTCTTCAAGTAGAATATCAGCAGAAGAATTAGATACTTTTAATTATGTAGGAGTTGATAATTTATTGAAAGACAAATATGGAAGGGAAGATTCTACTTATGTTCCAGAAACAGGAACTTCAATAAAATATGAAAAGGATGATATATTAATAGGAAATATTCGACCATATTTGAGGAAGATTTGGTATTCAGATAGAACAGGTGGTACTAATGGAGATGTTTTAGCTATTAGTGTAAAAGATAAAAAATTAGTTGATTCAAGGTATTTATATCATGCTTTAGCTGATGAAAGATTTTTTGAATATAATATAAAATATTCAAAAGGAGCTAAGATGCCACGAGGAGATAAAAAGAAAATAATGGAGTATCATTTTCCTATTCCTCCTCTGTACGTTCAACAACATGTTGTATCAATTCTTGACAAGTTTTATACTTTAGTAAATGATATTAAAGAGGGATTACCAAAAGAAATAGAACAACGCCAGAAGCAATATGAATATTGGAGAGAGTGTTTGTTAAACTTTCCAAGGTAATGAATTATTGTGGAAAATTTGGAATATAAATAAAAAAAGGAAAAGGAGTGAGAGTATGTCAGAAGAAACGTTTAAATATAAGACTTCACCTATCGCGGAGATGCAAGGTGGAATAGTTTTAGCGAGGTTTGAAAAGCCTGAGCGCAGAGTAGAAGAATATCAAACTGAATCACAACTCGAAGAAAATATGATTAATAATTTAGTTTCTCAAGGATATGAAAGACTTGATGTTAGAAGTATGGATGATTTATACAGTAATCTTCGAGTACAAATTGAAAAGTTAAATGACGTGAAATTTAGTGATAGTGAATGGAAAAGATTTTTACTAGAGTATTTAGATGCTCCTAATGATGGGATTATCGAAAAGACTCGTAAGATTCAAGAAAATCATATTTATGATTTTGTCTTTGATGATGGCAGATTAAGAAATATTAAAATAATAGATAAGAAAAATATCCATAACAACCACCTACAAGTAGTTAATCAAGTAACTGTCGCTAAAAATAGATATGATGTGAGTATTTTAGTAAATGGATTGCCTCTTGTTCATATTGAATTGAAAAAACGTGGGGTTAATATTAGAGAAGCTTTTAATCAGATTCAAAGGTATGAAGATGAAAGTTTTAACTTAGACAATTCGCTTTATAAGTTTGTGCAAATTTTCGTTATTTCTAATGGAACATATACTAGGTATTTCGCTAATACGACAGAACGTGATAAGAGTAATTACGAGTTCACTTGTGAATGGGCAGATGCTAAGAATAGGGTTATCGCAGATTTAGAAGACTTTACAGCGACTTTCTTTGAGAAGAGAACTATACTTGAGATTTTAACAAAATATTGTGTTTTTAATTCAAGAAATGTCCTTTTAATCATGCGTCCTTATCAAATTGCTGCGACTGAGAGACTATTATGGAGAATTAATTCTAGTTTTGAAAATAAAAAAGCTGGAAGTGTAGAAGCAGGTGGATTTATCTGGCATACTACTGGATCTGGTAAGACTTTAACATCATTCAAGTCAGCAAGATTAGCTACTGAGTTAGATTATATTGATAAAGTATTCTTCGTAGTTGATAGAAAAGATTTAGACTATCAAACTATGCGTGAATACCAAAAATTCCAAAAAGATAGTGTAAATGGAAGTAAGGATACTAAAGAATTAAAAATTAGTATTGAAAAACAAGATAATAAAATAGTTGTTACAACAATTCAAAAATTAAATGAGTTTGTTAAAAGTAATAAAGGGCATGAAATTTATAATAAGCATTGTGTATTCATTTATGATGAATGTCATAGATCTCAATTTGGTTTAGCTCAAAAGAATATTCAAAGTTCATTTAAACACTATTATCAATTTGGATTTACTGGGACACCAATTCTTGTAGAGAATTCAATAGATGGAGAAACTACAACAGCTAGTGTATTTGGTGCACAATTACATAGTTATGTAATTACCGATGCGATTAGAGATGGTAAAGTTCTTAAATTCAAAATCGACTACAACAGTATTAATCCAAAGTTCAAGAGTTCTGAAGAAGAAACAGATGATGAAAAACTAAAAGCTCTTGAGAATAAGATGTTCTTACATCCAGAGCGTATTTCAGAAATTACTAATTACATTCTTGATAAGTTTGATTCTAAAACTTATCGCAATACACAATATACTGTAAAGGATAAACGTATTAATGGATTTAATGCGATGTTTGCGGTACAAAGTGTAGATGCGGCGAAGATGTATTATGAAGAGTTTAAAAAACAACAGGCAAACTTATCTGAAGATAAAAAATTAAAAGTTGCGACAATATTTAGTTATGCTCCAAACGAAGAAAGAGCCTCAGGAGAAATTGAAGAAGAGAGTATGACGTCATCAGCAATGTCAACTACTGCAAAACAATTCTTAACTAATGTAGTTGATGACTATAATTCATTTTTCCAAACCAACTTCACTATAGATGGTAATGGATTTGAGAATTATTATAAAGATTTATCTAGTAGAGTAAGAAACAAAGAAGTAGATTTACTAATTGTTGTTGGTATGTTCTTAACTGGATTCGATGCTCCAACTATGAATACATTATTCGTTGATAAAAACTTGAGATATCATGGACTTATTCAGGCATTTTCTAGAACAAATAGGATTCTAAATAAGATGAAAGCTTTCGGTAATATTGTTTGCTTTAGAAACTTAGAAAAAGCTACTAAAGATGCGATTAAACTATTTGGTGATGAAAATAGTATTAATGTAATTATCGAGCGTAGTTATGATGATTACATCAACGGCTTCACGGATGAAGATACAGGAGTTATATTCAAAGGGTATAAGGAACTATGTGAAGAAATCATAGAAAAATTCCCAGACCCAACAGAAATCAAACTAGAAAAAGATAAGAAAGAGTTTGTTAAGTTATTTGGTGAAATCTTGAAGAGAGAAAATATCTTGAGAAACTATGATGAATTCAGTAGTTTTGAGAAGATAATTTCTGAGAGATTGAAACAAGATATGAAGAGTGTATATATTTGGATAAAAGATGAGTCAATATCACCAAAACCACCGATAATAGATCCTGATGGGCCTATTATAGATTACTCTGATGTTGAATTCCATATTGATCTTCTAAAAACTGAAGAGGTAAATCTTGATTATATCCTAGCCTTAATTCTTGAAAAAGCTAAAGAGCAAGGTACGAATAATGAAATATTAAAAGAAGAAATAAGAAGATTGATTCGTTCTTCACTTGGAACAAGAGCAAAAGAAGAATTAATTATTGAATTTATCAATCGTACAGACTTAACTAAGTTTGATAAAAATGAAGATATACTAGAAGCTTTTTATGAATATGCTAAGATTGAGAAAGAACAAAAGATAAATGAACTTATCACTGAAGAAAATCTAAAAGAAAAATCTAAGAAATTTATAGAGAAATCAATTAGTAGAGGATATGTTGCCCAAGGTGGAACTGAATTAGATGATGTATTACCACCAGTAAGACGTGTTGGTGGAGAAAGAGAAGCTAAGAAGCAATCAGTTCTTTCTAAACTGAAAGATATCGTTAAGGTATTTGTGGGGATATAATATAAATTAGCTAATTTTATTTTAAATAAATGTATTAAAATCTATATTTAAATCAGATAAAATTTTTGATTTAAATATAGATTTGTGTTAGAATTAAATCATAAAAGAGAGAGCCGTTTTAAAGACGGTAGCTCGTGTTTAAGATTATATTAAATAACCATCTACTCGGCTAAAGTAAAGATGGTTATTTTTTATTGTCATTTTTAAACGCATTTATACATACACCAACTACGGTTGCAATCAAAAGATTTACACCTATAATAGTTTGTATAATTTCATACGCAGACAACTTGCTACTCCTTTCGTCCAGATTTTGTTACTTATGAGCATAAGCATCATCTCCTTCCGTATAAAAGTAGCCACCATCTTTATCAGAAGTATTAAACTCCTTAACTCCTCTCTCCATCACTGATTATATCAGAAATTTGAAGAGGACACAAAGAAAATCAATAGTTATTTAAAATTTAGTATTCTTTCTTAAAAACACGTATATAACCGATACGTGTCTTTTTTTATGTACATGATCTATGCTATAATAAAGTTGATATTAATTGATTTCATATTAGGAGAAGGATATGGCTAAAAGATGTTGTAAAAAAAGAAGAGAAGTAGCTTATAAGATAGAACATAGTCCGAGACCGATTAAGCTTTCAGAAGAGATGGATAAGATAATAAAAAATTTACTTTGGTATATTCCGAATATTGATTCATACCAAGCGACTAAAAATGAGTTTATTTCTGATAGAATCTATGATGAATTTTCATTTACCTATATAATGGAGCAAATGGGTATGAAGGAAAGTCGTGATGTGAGATGGATAGGACAAAAGGAAGTAATAAGTAAAGAAGACTGGGAATTTTTTGAGGGGGAAATTTGTACTAATTGTCAAAAAATCATAGTAGCAAAGTATAGTACTTTGTCTAAAATAAATACCTTATTAACTACTATTAGAAACGCTATAGCACATGGACATTTTGCTATAGTAGAAGATTATATAATTGGATTTAATCTAAAACTCTCTTCAAAAGATCCTGAGGGGTTGAGGAAAGCTATTATTAAGATTAAACCAAAACCATTACTTTCAGCTTTAGAGAAATTAGCTTCACCAATGGGTAAAGAATTATTACTTGCATATGCATTTAGAAAAGTTGGTTATGATGTTAAAGAGCCCAAAAATAGAAGTAGGGATTTTGATTTATGTCTTGAAAAGAATGGTAAAAAATATGTTATTGAGATAAAATCTTACAGAGGAAATACATATCTTCATCCTAAACATGTTGAAATCTTCCTTAAGAGAGCAGAAAAAGCTTTACCTGAGGTTGAGAGAGTTTTACTCGTTGATACTTCGAGGGTGACTAAGTCAGTAAGACAATTGGAATCAAAAATTAAAGATTTTAGAATTGTTGACATTAATGATGTAAAACTGTTACTAGGTGAAGAACCTGTAGATATATTAGAAAAATAAATCTATAATTAATAAGAAGAGCGATTCAAAAATAATAACTTTTAAAAAAGTGTATATGAGAATTCATAGACGCAGTGGTTTATTGATATCTAAATTCGCTTTATGAAAGGTTTTAGATATCTAATAACCTGTGCGGGGGTGACTCGACAAAATCGATTTCTACGAAATCACGATTTTTGAGTCACTCCCATATTTTTTATTTCATTTGTTCACTTACAGTACTTACTTTTTCTAGAATTTCATCTAGACTGAAGTATCCGCTTTTTTGAATAGATAGTCTTCCTTCGATATATACTTCTACAGTTGGTGCTGAAAGAATGCCTCGTTGAGCAGCAATTTCCATATTTTCTTCTAATGAAACGTAGTATGCTGGAATATCTTTGTGATCTTCTTGCCACGCAGTAATTCTGTTTTTTATTGAGTGGCACGGCATGCATGTGGCAGTTCCGTATTGAATAATCGCTATGTCATTGTCACTGATAATTTTATTTAAGTCGTCGTTTTTTGTAAAATCAATCATATTTAATAATCCTTTATTTTCTATATAAGAAGTGTATGTAATATCTTACCTTCTTTTAATATGTGTATATTATAGTTGTTTTAAAAGTTAATTACAACTATTATTAATTGTGTATATACATGGTTCAAAAATAGAATATTATAAAAATTTTCTGAAAACTATTGACAATAATTTTAAAAGATGATATTATTTTTATAACATAAATAGATTAAGTATTATAAAAAGAGGCCGCGATGACTAATTTAAAAGGTAGCATCGCCGAAGTGATTAAATTCACTGGGGTTATGTCGAATAGGCATAACACTGTCATTAGAAAATGCCCATTTTCTTCATGGTGAGCTTTTTATAATAAGGGCAAGAGGAATAGGATAGAATTATAAGCTAGACTACAAGGACCTTTTGTTCTTGTAGTCTATTTTTTATAACATTTTATGAAGGAGAAGATAATGAGATTATTTGATGGTATGACGGTGGAAAATGGTGAACTGAATATTTCGGGAGTTGGAGTAAGTGAGTTAAAAGCTCAATATGGAACACCACTTTATGTTTATGATGAGAATATGTTAGTGAATCAATGTAGAACTTTTATTAATAACTTCAAAAGTTCAAGGTTTAGTACAGAAGTTCTTTTTGCATCGAAAGCTTTTAGCTGTTTAGAGGTATTAAGAATTGCGAATAGAGAAGGCTTAGGTGTAGATGTGGTTTCACTCGGTGAGATTCATACAGCATATAAAGCTGGTTATGATATGAGACGAGCTTATTTCCATGGAAATAATAAAACTCGTGAGGAACTACAATATGCATTAGAAGTTGGAGTAGGAACTATTGTTATAGATAACAACTATGAATATGAAATGATTAATAAAATCGTAAGAGAGAGTGGAAATACTGTAGATGTACTGTTAAGAATTAATACTGGTATTGATGCTCATACTCATGAATATATCAAAACAGCAAAAGATGATTCAAAATTTGGTTACTCAGTATACGATGAAACAATTTATGATTTAATCGCAGATATTAATAATCAAAGCAATCTTAACTTCGTAGGATTCCACTCACACATCGGATCACAAATTTTTGAAAAAACTTCATTTTTCGAAGCTGTAAAAGTGGTAATGGAATTTACGAGAAGAGTTCAAGAAAGATTAGGTTTAACTATAAGTGTTCTTAACCTAGGTGGAGGTTTCGGAGTTTATTATACTGAAGAAGATAGACCTTTTGAACTTGCTGAGTTTCTAAGAGAGTATATCGAAGTGGTTGAACGTGAAAGTGATAATTTTGGCTTAGATCTAACTAAGGTAGTTATTGAACCTGGTAGAAGTTTAACATGTAACGCAGGTAGCACATTATACAGTGTTGGTGGAGTTAAGAAAACTTTTGCTGGTCGTGAATACGTGTTCGTTGATGGAGGTATGGCAGATAATCCTCGTTATGCATTATATAAAGCAAAATACGAGGCGATGTTAGCTAACAAGATGAATGAAGAAGCAGATGCAACTTATACAGTTGCTGGTAAATGCTGTGAGTCTGGAGACATGTTAGTAATGGATGCAAAATTACCTAGAGCTGAGCAAGGTGACTTACTATTAGTATCATCGACTGGAGCATATAACTATAGTATGAGTAGTAACTACAATAGATTACCGAAGTTACCAGTAGTATTTGTAAAAGATGGAACTAGTCGCCTAGTAGTAAAAGGTGAGACTTTAGAAGATTTAATTAGACAAGATATTTAATTCAAAAAATAACAAAAAAATATTATTAAAAATATATAAAAATAACATAGATACAAGGAGAATAAGATTATGACAATTTATACAGGAAGCGGAGTAGCAATAGTAACACCATTTTTCGAGGATGGAAGTGTAGATTATGAGACATTTGGAGAGTTAATCGAATTCCAAATTGCTGAGGGAACTGATGCGATTATCGTAGCGGGAACTACTGGTGAGAGTTCAACTATGCCTGACGATGAGCAAGTAGCGGTTATTAAATTCGCTATTGATAGAGTAGCAGGTCGTGTACCGGTTATCGCGGGTAGTGGGGTTAACGATACGGCCCACTCAATTAGATTAAGCCAAGAGATTGAAAAATTAGGACCAGATGCATTATTAGTAGTAACTCCATACTACATCAAAACTAGCCAACAAGGTTTAATTGAACACTTCGAAGCGATTGCTAATAGTGTTGATTTACCAATCGTACTTTATAATGTACCGGGAAGAACTGGTCAAGTTATGGCGCCTGAGACTATTTTACACTTATCTCAACACAAAAATATCGTGGCATATAAAGATGCTGTAGGGGACATTGCTCATACTTTAGCAGTTAGAAACTTAGTAGGTGATAAAATTGATATTTACTCAGGAAATGATGATATTAATGTACCGATTATTTTAGCGGGTGGTAAAGGAACAATTTCTGTTTTAGCTAACGTTTATCCAAAAGCTACGCACTTAATGTGTAAATATGCTTTAGAAAGACAAGTGGATAAAGCTTTCGCTCTTCAACTTAAATATTTAGACTTCATCCACATGTTATTCGCTGAGCCAAACCCAATGCCAGTTAAAAAATGTGTAGAATTAATTGGAAAATCAGCTTGTCACTATCGTCTACCTATGACACACGTTGCACCAACATTAGCGACAAGATTAGAGCAAGAGATTGCAAGACTTAATTCATTACAAGGAGAGTAAAAATGAGAGTTTTATTAAGTGGTTACAATGGAACTATGGGACAAGTTCTAAAAAACTATATTCAAGATAACACTGCCTTAGAAATTGTTGCAGGTGTAGGTCGTGAGTTGTTAGAAGAGAAATTCCCAACTTATACTTCATATGAAGGATTAGAAAAGATTGCTGATGTGATTATTGATTTTTCTCATCATGCTGGGACTGCCTCTTTAGTGGAGTATGCTAAACGTACAGTAACAAAAGTCGTAATTGCGACAACTGGTCATACTACAGAAGAATTAGAATTAATCGATGAATTAGCAACTCAAGTAGGGGTAGTTTACGCTGGAAATTATAGCTTAGGAGTAAATGTCTTAGTAGAATTAGTAAAAAAAGCTAGTGAACTTTTACTAGGATATGATATCGAAGTTATAGAAAAACACCATAATAAAAAAGTAGACGCACCTAGTGGAACTGCTAAAATGTTAGTGGATGCGGTTAAAGACGTAGAAGATTATAATAGAGTCTATGGTCGTCATGGAGATATGAAACGCCAAGAAAAAGAGATTGGAATTCATGCAGTTCGTGGTGGAACTATAGTAGGTGAGCATGAAGTGATTTTTGCTGGTGAGGATGAGGTAATTGAAATTAAACATACAGCATTAAGTAAAAAAATGTTCGCAAAAGGATCTGTTACAGCAGCACAGTGGCTTAATACTGTAGGAGAACCTAGATTATATTCTATGAAAGATGTACTAGGTATAAAATAATAAAGTTAGAAGCGACTCAAGGTTATACTATTAGATGTTTTATTGAGTCTTCCTTATGAAGTTTATAAAAATATTCATAAGTAGAGTGGTTGGTATACTACTTAAATTAAAAATACTATAATAAAGTTAAATTGACATATGTAAAAATTAAATATAAAATAGAAAAAAATCATATAGATAATAGGAGAAAGAAATGAAATCAACAGAAGAGATTATTAAATTTATAGCAACATCTAAAAAGAAAACACCGGTAAAAGTTTACGTTAATTTTAACGCTGAAGTAGAATTTCCAGAAACATTAGAAGTTTATGGTGAAGGGAATTCAAGAGTAATTTTTGCGGATTTCGCTGATTGGGTGGAATTTTACGAAGCTAACAAATCTGCGGTAGTAAATCATCGTGTGGAAAACGATCGACGTAATAGTGGTGTACCGATGATCGATTTAACTCAGTTCAACGCTCGTATCGAACCAGGTTGTTCAATTCGTGAACATGTTAGTATCGGAGATAATGCGGTTATCATGATGGGTGCTGTTATTAACATCGGGGCAAAAATTGGGAAAAACACTATGATTGATATGAATGCTATTTTAGGTGGACGTGCTGAAGTTGGGGAAAATTCTCATGTTGGTGCTGGATCTGTATTATCAGGTGTTATTGAACCAGCTAATGCAACGCCAGTACGTGTAGGGAACAATGTTCTTATCGGTGCTAATGCGGTAGTATTAGAAGGTGTACAAATTGGAGATAATGCCGTTGTTGCAGCTGGAAGTGTAGTAACAAAAGATGTAGCTAGTGGTGATGTTGTAGCGGGAGTACCTGCAAGAGTAATTAAAACACGTAGTGAAGTTGCAGAAGAAAAAGTAGACATTATTGCAGAATTAAGAAACTTATAATAAAGTAGGAAGAGAAGATGAAAGTAATTACTGAAGAGAATTTAACATCATGGCGTAGACATCTGCACCAAAATCCAGAGTTATCATTGGAAGAGCATAAAACTAAAGAATTTATCGCTAGTATCTTAAAAGAATATGGTATAGAATATCAAGAAACTCTTGAGACAGGATTAGTAGTGATTTTTAAAGCAAGTGTGGAGACTAAAGATACGATATTATTTAGAGCTGATATTGATGCATTGCCAATTACAGAGGAAAATGATGTTGATTTTAAATCGAAAAATGATGGTGTAATGCATGCATGTGGTCATGATGGACACACGACTATGCTTTTAGGAAGTGTTATAGAAGCGGCTGATTATTATAAAAATAATGATACGAAGGTAAATAGTATTTTTGTATTCCAACCTGCTGAAGAAACTTTCGGTGGTGGAAATTTATTAATCAATGATTTTGATTTTTCACATTATAATATTTTAGCAAGTTATGCCCTGCATATGAATCCAGATTATCCTGAAGGTCATATTGTCTCTAAACCAAAAGAAATTATGGCCAGTGCTAATGAATATAGAATTTATATTAAAGGACGTGCGGCGCATGTTGGTTTGAAAAATACTGGAATTGATGCTCTTAATGTAGCTACAATGTTCTTCCAAGAGATGTTAAAGCTTAATGCATTGCATACTAAAGCACGTAATACTAACATTATTCATATCGGTAAAATGTACGGTGGAGATGCGATGAATGTCGTTGCTGAGAATGCATATCTGGAAGGAACGATTAGAACATACAGTATGGAAGATTTAGAGACAATTAAAGCTGCGATTGAAAATACGCGTGTAGGACTTGAGCATCTTACTGGTGCAAGTATTCGCGTTGATTTTGCTGAAGGGTATCCTGCGGTAATTAATGATGAAGTTCCTTATCAAGTAATTAGAGAAGTCATAGAAAAAGAAAATATCGACTATATTGAGTTAGAGGAAGCTTATCTGTATGGGGAAGATTTCTCATTCTTCAGTAGACTTTCTCCTATAAACTATAGCTTTTTAGGTTTAAGAAACGAAGAGAAAAACTATGTTTCAGGGTTACATACACCAACTTTCAACTTCGATGAAAAAATATTAAAAGTAGGGGTTCAATATTACCTTGGAATATTGAAATATTATAACGAGTAATTTTTTGATTTTTTAGTAAGATAA
This sequence comes from Gemella haemolysans ATCC 10379, assembly GCF_000173915.1. NCBI lineage: Bacteria > Bacillati > Bacillota > Bacilli > Caryophanales > Gemellaceae > Gemella > Gemella haemolysans. Next base: position 109,034 of record NZ_ACDZ02000005.1, read on the forward strand.
ACGGGAGTGACTCAAAAATCGTGATTTCAGAGAAAGCGATTTTGTCGAGTCATCCCCGCATAGTTTATTAGATATCTAAAAAGCTTTTATAAAGCGAATTTAGATATCAATAAACCACTGCGTCTATGAGTTCTCATATGAATTTTGTTAAATTTTAGGACTTTTGGGGCATCTTCGTTTAATTAAGAAAGGATCTTTATGGCAACAATTGAGTTAAATTATAATAATATAAGACAAAATGCTATTAATTTAAAAGAACAGGCACAGGATATAATAGCTGTAGTTAAAAATAATGCGTATAATTTAGATTTAAGAGAGTGTGTAAAATTATACTCTGAAGTAGGAATTAATTATTTTGCTACGACAAAAGAAGAAGAGTGCAAGGTAATAAGGGAAACATTAGGAAAAGAAGCTAATATCTTTCTTTTAAACCCCACTTATGACTTTGCATTAGCAAGAGAATACAATATCGAGATAAATATAGCGAGTCTTGAATATTTAAAAGAAAATATTGAAAAACTGAAAGATTTAACATTGCAGTTGGAATTCGCTGGTAGTATGAGACGTGCTGGAGCAAAAAATCTGGAAGAAGTACTTGAAATTATAGCTTTCTGTAAAGAAAATGATTTGAAATTGAAAGGATTTTGGTCTCATTTTTCATTTGCGGATGAGTTTGATGGTTTCTATGAAAAAGAAAAAGAATTGGTGTTAAATGTTCTTGACGAAGCACTAAAAAATTACGATTTCGAAGTAGTTCACTTGCAAAATAGCGCCTCATTTTTACGTGACGGTGTCTTTGAAAAAACAACACATCAGAGATTAGGAATTATTCTTTATGGAGCTATGCCTTATGATGTGAATGTAAACCTAGTTGCTTTAGAAAATCTAGTTATTAAGAATCCAATTACTGTTTATGGTGAAATAATTAATATAGTAAAATTAAATAAAGGTGAGTGCATAGGGTATTCTAATTCTTATATAGCTGATGTTGACAAAAAAGTAGGAATTGTTAATATTGGCTATGGTGATGGGATACTGAGAGATAGATTAAAAGGAAAAACTTGTATTATTAATGGAAAAAATAGAAATATTTATTCAACTATGATGAGTCACTTAGTTGTTGAAATAGGTGAAGAAGAACAAATAGGTGATAGAGTTTATGTTTATGATGATAAACAACAACTTCATGATTATACTAAGTATTTCGGACCGAACTCTGTTCAACTTGCTGCATTGAATTATGATAGTTTAAAAGTGAAAAAGATATATTAAAAAAAGGGGGTGACTCATAAATTAGTTTTGTAGAGTTACTCCCTTTTTTATATTTGTAAATTTTAGGAATAATTAAAAGAAAGAAGTGATTCATGATAAACACGAGTCACTTCTTTAAAAAAAGGAAAAATTTTAAATGAATTTAAATTAACAAACATTAATCTAAATATATTAGAGATACTTATTTTTCTTGTTCTTCTTGGAATTTTTTAGCAATTTTAGCTTCAAAATCTTGAGGAATAGAACTTTGTTTGATTACGATTACGTCAGATTTAGCATATCTAACAATACCTTCAGAAACTGATCCCATAAGCATACGTTTGAATCCAGTTAAACCTGAAGAACCACAAACTACAAGGTCGATACCTTTTTCATCAACGATGTCTTCACTTAGAACAATTTTTGGAATACCTTGTTCAACAATACCGAATACTTTTGTTAGCCCAGCTTCTTTAGCAGCGTCCGCATAACTATCAACTAATTCTTTAGTACGTTTGTAGAATGAGTTGAAAATATATGGATCTGATAAACCAGAAGTTGCGATTGTCGCATCAATTACAGAAGCGATATATAACTCTGCATCTTCATTTCTCAGGGCGATAGCTACAGCATTTTTAAAAGCCCACTCAGCTTGTTTAGAACCATCAACTGCGACTAAAATTTTTGTATATTTGTTTTCCATAATCAGAACCTCCGACTTCTATTTCTATACTTATATTATACCATATTTACAAAAAAAGTAAACGCTATTTTCATAAAAACAGTATTAACTTTTAAAAATAAAGTAAAGAAAAACCTATAAGACTATACAACTTTGTATTTTCCTATAGGTTTAATTTTTTTGTTTTTATGAATATTGATTATACGTTTTCATCAACTACAGTGATAAGTCGTTTTCTCTTGTGCTCTTTATTATCTATTGTAACTTTATATACTAATTCGTATGTTCCAGGTTTAGTATTGTCTACTTCTCCTTCGATAATAAGATCGTCAAGGTAAGAGTGACCAGCTTTACGAGCAATTATTCCATCTTTACCTAGATCAATATCTTCTCCTACTTTAATAGTAGCATTCTCAGGGATAATAAAGTAAAAAGTACGCTCAAGACGACGTTCCAGACGTTTTCTGTATTTTTCTTCATCTTCTGCACTCATACGATCTCTAAGTTTTTCGTCAACTAAAGGCATTAGTTCAACTTCGGTATCAGCAATGCAGATTCTACTATTAACAAGTGTGAAAGTTTGTGTTCTTCCAGGTCCACAATAAGATTGACAACCTATGATGAATTCAGCATTAGGTGCTTTCTTTTTTAATTTCGGGATTAAAGTTTTAAGATTAACACCAAGACAGTCATCACATAATCTAAATGTTACTTTATCTTCAGTAACAACATTTTTATCATTTTGAGCCATAATTTATCCTTTCATATTTTATTTATTTGAAACTAGAATTTATTATATCATATATTTCTTATAAATAACATTTTAAAAATGTACTAGGAGATTAAATATTTCTAAATTTTTTTTTAAATATATTGTTTAAAACAAAAAGTGCTATAAATAGTAGTAATATGTGTAGAATTATCGTTGTAATTAAACTGATAAAAAATTCTTCGGGAACCATTTTTATAAGGTTAGATTCATCAGGACTCAATAACCATAGATCATTAGAAAATAGTAATTGATGGAATTTTATCCAAAATGAATTGAAATTGTATGAAATTATACCAGATAAAACTATAATTGAAACAATGAATGCTAATAATGTTTTATTAAAGGTTCTTGTAATATAGAACATTGTATGATTTTTGTATAAAACCATTATTAAAATAGTAGAAATAATAAATACAGCTATAAAAAATATCATAGTATAAAAACTTACATTATAAAGAGTTTTGACATCTTTCATATGAAGAATATCTTTTTCTGTAAACCAAGATGTATTTAATTCAGCTTTATTATTTAGATAATCTAAAAGATTCGATGTATTATTTATTAATTCATCACTTGTTGTACCTATATTAGCGGTTAAATTTCCTTTTGAATAGAAATTTTTATAAAAATTCAGATTAAAACAATTGTAAAATATTATACCAAGTATGGAACTAATAAAAAGTGAGAAATTTTGAAAAACAATTAATGTTTGTCGTATATATTTGTTCATATTAATACCTCCATTAAATATTATAGCACATTAATATTGAAGAATATAAGAGGTTTGTTAAAAATTTGGTTTACATATTTACAGGAATTAGCAAAAATAGGTGGATTTACAAAAGTTTTTGAGTAAAAAATATTTAATATTTATGTGAATTATGTTAAAATATATGTATATAGTTATTTATATTGGGGGAAATCATGAATAAGTTTTTTAAGATCTATTTAGAGTTAAGAGAAAAAATAGAGAATAGGCAGTATAAGTCTAATTCGCTTTTGCCAAGTGAAAATGAACTTGCAAGAGAATATGATGTTTCTAGGGAAACTATAAGAAAAGCTTTGTTATTATTATTAGAAAATGGCTATATCCATAAAATTCAAGGCAAGGGATCTATTGTTCTTGATGTTCATAGATATAGATTACCAGTAACAGGTCTTTTAAGTTTTAAAGAACGTCGACAATTTCATGACGTTGAAGCAACTACTAAGGTAATAGTTAATGAAGAAGTTGATGCTCCGGATTTTTTAGTACGCCTTGGTCTTGTGAAACGTGGAGAAAAACTAATTTATTTGGTTCGTCAGAGAATTGTTGATGGCGAAGCAGTAATATTAGATAAAGATTATATTAGGAAGAGTGCAATTGGAGAATTACCTACAGCTCGAGTAGAGGAATCACTGTATGAATATTTGGAAAATGATTTAGGTATAAAAATTTCATATGGAAATAAAGATTTTAAAATTGAGCCTATTAGTGAAGAGGATTCTACGTATATTGACTTAAATGGTCATAAACATATCGCAGTATTAAGAAGTGATGTATATACGGAAGGAACTGATTTTCTTCATTATACAGAAAGTCGTCATAGAGTTGATAAATTCCATTTTTCAGAATTTGCTAGAAGAAAATCTAATAGAATTAATTAAATTATTAATGCAAGAGAACTTTGAACAAAAATTTTTGTTCAAAGTTCTTTTTTGCAAAATTTCAAGTGAAAAATTCTTAAGTATTTTTTTTTACTATAATATTTTTCACTATATTATTTCTCAAAAGTTAATAAATGTGCTTCAAGAATATTAAATAAGTATAGAAATTTTGAAAAATACTTTCATGGAATTTTAAAGCAAAAATAATCGTTGAAAAAATAAAAAATTGAGTGTATAATAAGTATATGTTTGAAATTTCCGGGAAATAATTTCGGAAATATTTTTAGGGGGGTGTGAGGAAATAATGAAGATTATTGTTTATTCATTGACTGGAAATTGTAAAAGATTTGTAGACATGTGTGAGATTCCCGAGGGAGATGTAATTTATTTACAGGATATTGATTATGATATAGATTTCGATTATATCCTTATAACACCAACATTTGGTTTTGGAGAAGTACCGGTTGCAGTCTCTAGTTTTTTAAAAGAGAACCACAACCACTTAAAAGGTGTTGTTGGTAGTGGAAATAAAAACTGGGGTGAACGATTCGCCAACGCTTCTGAAATTATTAGTAGGGAGTATGATGTTCCATTACTGATGAAAATTGAATTACATGGAAGCAAAAAAGATATAAGTGAATTTAAAAAAATATATTTGGAGAGTGTAAAGAATGGAGAAATTTAATCATATTGAACTAAATAATGAAGTAACAAAAAGAGGCGATAATGGCTTTTTTAAATTAGAAAAAGATGTTGAAGCTATAGAAGAATTTCTTCGTGAAGTAGACTTTCGTACAGTAAAGTTCAATTCAGAAATGAAAAGACTTAGGTATTTAGTAGAAGAGAATTTCTACTACAATATCTTTGATAAGTATATTGAAGATGAAATTTTAGAATGTTTAGAATTAGCTGCAAACTTTAAGTTTGAATTTAAGAGTTATATGGCAGCAAGTAAGTTCTATAAGGACTATGCATTAAAAACAAATGATAAAAAACAATATTTAGAAAACTTTAACCAACACGTATTTATCGTAGCTATGTACTTAGCTGATGGTGATGTTGCTTTAGCGAAAGAGCTTATGATTGCGATGCTTGAGCAAAGATTACAACCTGCTACACCAACATTCCTAAATTCAGGAAGAAGCCGTCGTGGTGAGTTAGTATCTTGTTTCTTATTAGAAGTAGGTGATTCGCTTAACTCTATTAACTACATTGATTCAACAGCTAAGCAACTTTCAAAAATTGGTGGAGGAGTTGCGATTAACTTATCAAAACTACGTGCACGTGGTGAGAGTATTAAAGGTATTAAAGGGGTAGCTAAGGGTGTTATTCCTGTTGCTAAATCTTTAGAACAAGGTTTTGCGTATGCTGATCAACTTGGACAACGTCCAGGAGCAGGAGCTGTATATTTAAATATTTTCCACTATGATGTATTAGAATTCTTAGATACTAAGAAGGTTAATGCCGATGAAGAACTGCGTCTTCCAACGATTTCTACAGGTATTATCGTACCATCATTATTCTTTGATTTAGCTCGTGAGAATAAAGACTTCTATATGTTTGGACCACATTCAATCTATGAAGAATATGGTTTAGTATTAGATGATATTGATATTGCTAAATACTATGATCGATTTGTGGCTAACGAAAATATTATGAAGCGTAAATTTGATGCTCGTGATATGCTTAACTTAATAGCACAAACTCAATTACAATCAGGATACCCATACTTAATGTTTAAAGATAATGCGAACAAAAACCACGCACTTCGTGAAATTGGACAAGTTAAGATGAGTAATCTATGTACTGAGATTTTCCAATTACAAGAAACTTCAGTAATTAAAGATTACGGTGAAGATGATATCATTAAACGTGATATTTCTTGTAATTTAGCATCATTAAACATTGTTAATGTAATGGAAAGTAAAAAAATTAAAGAATCTATATACTCAGGTATGGATGCACTAACGTTTGTAAGTAATTCTACTAAGATTAAAAATGCGCCAGGTGTAGTGAAAGCTAACGATGAATTCCACTCTGTTGGATTAGGAGCTATGAACCTTAATGGATATTTAGCTAAGAACTTGATTGCTTATGAGAGTGAAGAAGCAAAAGATTTTGCTAATGTCTTCTTCATGATGATGAACTACTATACATTGGAACGTTCAATGCAAATTGCTAAAGATCGTAATGAAACATTTAAAGACTTTGAAAAATCAGATTACTATAATGGAAGTTACTTTACAAAATACATTGAAAATGACTATTTACCTGTAACTGAAAAAGTAAAAGCGTTATTTGAAGGGATTTATATTCCAACAAAAGAAGACTGGAGAAGTCTAAAAAATAGAGTAAAAGAAAATGGTCTATACCATGCATATAGAATGGCTATTGCACCAACTCAAAGTATTTCATATGTTCAAAATTCAACATCAAGTGTATTACCAATTGTTGATAAAATAGAACGTAGAAGTTATGGGAATGCTGAAACATTCTATCCTATGCCGTACTTAAGTCCAAAAACTCAATGGTTCTATAAGTCTGCATTTACTATGGACCAAATGAAACTTATTGACTTAATGTCAGTTATTCAAGAACACGTAGACCAAGGTATTTCTGTGATATTATTCGTAAATTCTGATATTACAACAAGAGAACTTGCAAGATATTATATTTACGCGCATCACAAGGGGTTGAAATCACTATATTACACAAGAAACAAACTACTTTCTGTAGAAGAATGTACTTCTTGTTCTATATAGAAAAGAGAGGAAAAATTACTAATTATGAAAGCTGTAAACTGGAATAAACAAGATGACTTAACTTTCATGTATTGGCGTCAAAATATTGCACAATTTTGGGTTGATACTGAGTTTAAAGTGTCAAAAGATATTAAAAGTTGGAATGAAGATTTAAATGATAAAGAACGTGAAGCATATAAAAAAGTATTAGCTGGTTTAACTGGTCTTGATACTCAACAAGGTGATAAAGGTATGCCTCTTGTATCTCTACATACAGAAGATATGAGAAAACAAGCTGTTTATAGCTTTATGGGAATGATGGAGCAAATTCACGCGAAAAGTTATTCAACAATATTCACATCTTTAATTCCTTCACAAGAAACAGACTATTTACTAGATGAGTGGGTTCCAAGTAATCCAGAACTTCAATATAAAGCGAAATTAATTGAAGACTACTATATGAAACTGTTCAAGCCAGAAGTGCCTACGTACGACTTATATATGGCTCGTGTTGCGTCAGTGTTCTTAGAAAGTTATATTTTCTACAGTGGATTCTTCTATCCTCTATATTTAGCAGGACAAGGAAAGGTAACGACTTCTGGAGAGGTTATTCGTAAAATTTTATTAGATGAAACTATTCATGGAAGTTTTACAGGATTTGATGCTCAAGAAGTATTCAAAACATTGACTGCAGAAGAGCAAGAACGTGCTGAAAAAGAAATGTATAAACTATTATTAGATTTATATGAAAATGAATTAGTATACACTAAAGACATATATAGTGAAATTGGTTTATATGAAGAAGTAAAAGACTATGTTGAATATAATGCTAACCGTGCATTAGCTAACTTGGGATATCCTGGATACTTCGAAGATAAAGAAATCAACCCAATTATTGAAAATGCGATGAATACAAATACTAAGAACCATGACTTCTTTAGTGTTAAAGGTGATGGATATGTAGTTAGTATGAATGTTGAGTCAATTGAAGATGAGGATTTCATTTTTGAATAGGTAAGTGATATGAAAATTTTATTAGTAAGACATGGTGAAACAAACTATAATAAAAATAGATTAATCCAGGGTCATAGCGACATTGAATTAAATGAAACTGGAAGAAATCAAGCGACTTCTGCGGGAGATAAGTTAAGTGGTCATAATATCGATTATGCATTTAGTAGTCCTTTGAAAAGGGCGGTAGAAACAGCGAGACTTATGCTTGATAACTCTAATAATAGTCAAAATATTTCTAAAGAAATAACTACGGATGAGCGTTTAATCGAAAAATTCTTTGGAGATTTTGAAGGTAGTACATTTGATGAGTATTTTTCTGCACTTGAATCTGAACAAGGATTAGAGTCGGTAGAAAAAGATGAAGATGTTTATGAGAGAGCTAGTTCATTTTTTAATGAAAAATACTTAAATCATAAAGATGATACAATTTTAGTGGTTTGTCATGGTGCATTAATTCGTGTATTTTTAAGAACATTAGGATTATATCCTGAGTCTAATATGCTAATTAATAATACTGCATTAAATGTGGTGCATTATGATGGACAAGAGTTCATATTAGAGAAATTTAATATATAGGCAAAACAAGGGGAGACTTAGAGATTGTGATTTAGTAAAGAGCAATTTTTATAAGTTTCTCCCTTATTTTTAATAAAGGAGAAAAATATATGCGTATAATTTTAGCACGGCATGGAGAAACAGATTACAATAAAAATAAAATGGTTCAAGGGCATACAGATATTCCTCTAAATGAAGAAGGAATTCATCAAGGAATTGCAGCAGGTAAAAAAATTGAAGGTTATGATATCGATATAGCTTATAGTAGTGTTTTAGGTAGAGCATACGATACAGCAAGATATATGCTAGATAATTCAAACAACGAAGATAATAAAAAATTAGCTGTAATTAAAGATAAAAGATTAATTGAAAAGTCATATGGCGGATACGAAGGGGTTTCTTTTGCCGAGTACGGAGCAGGAATGAAGGCAGGTGAAACGAGAGGAATGGAACTAGATTCTGAAGCTGCTGATAGAGTGGAGGTATTCTTTAAGGAAAAATATGAAGAACATCCAGAAAAAACAATGCTAGCTGTCTGTCATGGCGGTTTAATTCGTTCTTTCTTAACTCAAAAAGGAATTAAAGAAGTAGGACGTGGAGTTATAGTGAATACTTCAGTTAGTGTTCTTGACTATGATGGAGAGAGGTTTGAACTTATAGAGTTTAATAAATAAGTTTAGTGTTTTTACTCCAAAATAATACTTAAGAGATTTTATTTTTGAGACGCTTTCTATTGACAAATAGTGTTAAATTCTTTATACTATTAAGTAAATTAATATGTAAAACATTGAAGAGATAAGTAGATTATAATTGATTCAAAACAGAGAGCTTTCGGTGGGTGTGAGAAAGTAAGAAGAAATGTAATTGAAAATGGTCTCGGAGTAATAATTATCTAATAGGTAATTACGTCAGTGCACGATATAGTACAGCGGTATGAACACGTACCGATTAAGGTGGATATTTATATCCATAAACATGGGTGGTAACACGATAAACTCGTCCCTATTGCATTAACTTGCAATAGTGGCGAGTTTTTTTATTTAAGATAATGAACAGTTAAGGAGATAAAATAATGCCAATATGTATTCAAAATGAATTACCGGTAAAGAATAAATTATTAGAAGAAGGAGTAGTCGTAATAGAAGAAAATAGAGCTAAAAATCAAGATATACGACCATTAAAAATTTTAATTTTAAATCTAATGCCTAAAAAAGAAGAAACTGAGCGTCAATTATTAAGACTTTTAGGAAACTCTCCGCTTCAAATTACGGTAGAATTTCTTCATATGACAAGTCATATTGCCAAAAATACAGCGCAGTCTTACTTAGAAAAATTCTATAAAACATTTGATGAAGTAAAAGATAAATACTATGATGGACTTATTATTACAGGTGCCCCTATTGAACAATTAGAATTTGAAGATGTAAATTACTGGGGAGAACTAAATAGCATTTTTGAATGGAGTAAGACTCATGTCTTTTCAACATTAAATATTTGTTGGGCAGCCCAGGCTAGTTTATACTATCATTTTGGTGTCAAAAAAGAACAAGTAGATGATAAGATATTTGGAGTTTTTGAACATGATGTTCTTATAGAAAATCATACACTAACACGAGGATTTACAGATACTTTCTTAGCACCTCATTCTAGACACACTAAAATAGAAGAAGAGAAACTACCTAGCATTTCTGAACTTGATATATTAGCGAGATCAGAAGAGGTTGGGACATTAATCGCTGCGACTAAAGATCTTAGAAAGATTTTTGTAACAGGGCATATTGAGTATGATGCAGATACACTTCATAACGAATATGTACGTGATAAGAATAGTAATCTTCCAATCGAAGTTCCTGTGAACTATTACCCAGGAAATGATGATACGAAGGCACCTAAAAATAGATGGAGGGGTGTAGCTTACTTATTCTATCACAACTGGTTAAACCAAGTTTATCAACAAACACCATATGATTTAACAGAGTTAGGAAAATAATATAAAAGAAATAGACTTTACAGATATGCTTAAAACATATTGTAAAGTCTATTTTTAATTATCTTTTTTTTCGTTTTTTTTATCTGAGTTTTCCTCTTCTGTCAATCCCGAAATTGATTTTTTAAATGATGTGAACATTTTTCCGATTGATTCTCCAAGTTCAGGTAGACGTTTAGGACCAAAGATTATTAGAGCAGCTATGATAAGTACTATGACTCCAGGAGCCCCTATATCACGTAAAAATCCCATTACTTTTCACCTCTTTTGTTGTAAATATACTTGCTAATAATAATGCTAATTTCATAAATTAAAATTAATGGTATTGACATAACGATATCACTAATAAAGTCAGCAGGTGTAATGACTACTGCTATTACAATTAGTATAAAATATGCATATCTTCTATTTTTAGTTAAGAAGTTAGGTGTTAGTATACCTAATGATGTTAGGAATGCAACTATAACAGGGAATTCAAAAAGTATCGCTATCGGTATTGTCGTATTAATGACAAATGATAGGTAATTTTGAGCTGTTAATTGAGTGTTGAATAAATCATCCCCGATAGAAAGAAGCACGTTTAAGATAGCAGGAGTTACTAGAAAGAACCCGAAAGCTAATCCTACTGAAAAACAAATGAATACCGCAGGTATATAAGCTAATAATGCACGAGCTTCTTTTTCTTCTAATGCAGGTTTTATAAATGCCCAGATTTGATAACAAATAAATGGTATCGAAAATGTGAAGGCACAAAGTCCTGCAAGAGTTAGATATATCCATAGTATATCATTAGGTCCAAGAACAATCAATTTATTATTAAAATTACTAGTTAAAAATTTATAAATATCCGCTGACCATAATAAACTTACTATGAAAGAGACAATAAAAAACACAAGGCTTAGTATTAGTCTCTTTCTAAGTTCGGTTAGATGATCCACGGTAGAAACTTTATCCCCATATTTCATCGTTAGTTACCTATTTATTTTTAGATTTTTCATAGAATATACTAATTGCTACAACTATGATATAAATAAGTTGAGCTATTATTACTTCAAAACTAGGATAGATTCCTAATATTTCGATAGTAGGTAAGTAATCTATAATGTTATTTGATAGTATATCAGTTATTTGTAAAGCATGTATGCTTACTCCAAGCATTTTAAATCCTAGAATGTATATTAACCAAGACAGAACTAGGAATACTTTGCTAATAGGTAATTTTCCAGAAGCTTTAACCATAATTATACCGATGATTATTAAAGCGACAATAGCAAGAGCTATCCCTATTAATAAGTTACTTGTAGAAATTAATGGCATAATACCAGCATAGAATAAAATAGTTTCTGCACCTTCACGGAATACTGCTAGGAAGCTAAGTGTGAACATAGATATAAAGCTTCCAGTAGAAAGTACTAGATTTAACTTTGTATCCATATATTTCTTCCATGCTTTAACAGAACTTTTACTATGTAGCCAAATTCCAATACCTATCATCATAATTACTGCAAAGATACCAACAACACCTTCGATGATTTCACGGTTAGTACCAGATGATAGAGCAGGGAATGAGTATTTTAAAATAACAGCTGCAAGTATACTAGAAAAAATACCTACTAAGGCACCCGAATAAATCCAGATCAACCCTTTTTTCTGTTTAGCAGCTTTTAATGCACTTGCAAGAGATAAGACGATAATTAATGCTTCAACACCTTCACGAAGTAAGATTAGCATAGAATCTAATGCAGAATAGTTAGATTTCGTATCGATTTTTTTTAGCTCTGTAATTAAGTTTTTAAGTTGTTCTTGATACTTTTGTTCACTACCTTTAACCATAATTATAGGAGTTTCGCTTTCTACTTTTGTATATAGTGAAGCGTTTCGTGTTCGAACTTCTCCTTCTATAACAGGCCAAACTTCTATGAATTTCTTCATTTTCTGTGAACCTTGACTATTATTTCCATCTTTGAAGGCTGCAAGGCTATCTTCAAGAAGTTTTATTCCTTGTTCAAGTGTTTTAACTTCTGAATTTTGTTCTAGCTTTTTCCCAGCAAGGAAATCATCTAGATAAGTTTTTAGATCAGTTAAATATAATTTTGTAGTTTGATAGTCATAAGGTTCAACTTCCATAGAACTACGTAGAAATGACATTGTTGTTTCTACTTTTCCATAGTAAGCAGGTTCAAGTGTTCTTACGATACCTTCATTGCGCACCCAAGAAGCATTGTATTTAACATATTCTGCTTTCATAGTTTCAACATCTCTAGTGTCGATTGCTTTTTCTAATTTATCGAAAGCAGGATAAAGTTTCGTTTTAAAAGCTTTTTTCTCGGCTTCAACGTCTAAAGGATTTTGTTCATTTTCAAAAGCGAGTAGCGCTGTTGATAATTCCCTAAGTTGTTCCTCATTAATATCATTTGATTTTAATGTTTGTTTAACTTTTCTTCCATCTTCAGAATCTGAATTTTTCGTTGCTTCAAATTCTGTTTTAAATTCTTCAATTAATTTTTTAGCTTTGTCTTGTTCGTTATTTTTTATTGCAGTATTAGCGTCGGTAATTTTTATAAAAAGATTACTGTATGATTCTTTTGCTACAATAGTTTTTAAAAATGGAGAACTAAAACTGAAAAGAACGATAAAAGCTAAAATTATTTTAGTCAAATAGTTTTTTGCCAATATATTCTCCCTCCTTAATTCCTCCAAAACATGCAAATAGACCGCTACCGATATGAGTTATATATTCATTCATCTTATCTTCGTTTCCTAGACTATTCTGGATAGTTATAAATTGTTTTGGATCTTTTTGAAATGAGATAAATAGCAGTCCAGAGTCGAATTGTCCTGTAGTTTCATTTATACCGTCTGAATAAGAATAAGAACGCCTTAATAATTCTACACCAGGTTTATGTGCTAAGTGGACGTGAGAAGTTACAGGAATTAAAGGTTTCCCATCTGGACCCTTTTTATTAAGATCAATTGGGGCGAACTCGTCAGTTTCTCCGAAAGGAGCACCACTATCCTTATATCTTCCGAAGGTATTTTCCTGTTCATTTAAACTTGTTCTATCCCATGTCTCAAGGTGCATTTGTATACGTCTTACAGCCATGTAGCTACCATCTTTCATCCAGTTGTCCTTATCGCACCATACAATCTTATCAAATTGGTCTTCTTTAGTTGCATTAGCAGTACCGTCTTTAAATCCGAAAAGGTTACGTGGTGTTTCAAGACGATTACCAATAGCGGCAAAACCAGATTGGCTCCACTTCATAGTTACAGTAGAGCGAGCTTTTCTAACTAGGTTACGTACTGCATGGAAGGCTACCTGTTCATCATCTGCACAGGCTTGAATACAAATATCTCCACCTGTATATTTTTCTTTTAATTGTTCTCTAGCGAAAGGTGGTAAGTCTTTAAATTCTTCAAGACTTTTATTCTCTAAGTTCATTTTTTTTAAGAAACTTGGACTAACCCCAAAAGTCAGAGTTAAACGATAGGGATTTAACCCTACCGTTTCTCCAGTATCTTTTGGTGGTAAATAATGGTTTTTAAGAGCAGGTTCAACTAGTTCACCGTTCATTAATTTTTCACTATATTTAGTCCATTCCTTAAACATGTCGATTACATCATCACGCTTAGTCGAGTGTAAATCTAGTACGACAAAATAAGCACATTTTTGCATAAGAGTAGTAATTCCAGCTTGGTGTTTACCATAGAATGTGATTTTTTCTTCTCCATCAGCTATAGCTCTGTTGTTCTCAGCTTTATTTGCGAAAAATCCACCAAGAGCAGAAGCTCCAACAACTGCACCGGCTCCAGTCATTCCTGCTTTTTTCAGAAAATCACGTCTTGTTATTTTTTTGTCAATCCATTTTTTACCAGATTCTTCCATATTACTTAGCCTCTTCGTCTAAAATTACACCCATTTGAGAAAGTGGTTCTCCTAATTTTGTTACAGCTTCAGAAAGTTCTTTAGTATTTTCTTTTGTTAAATCAGTATATAGTTTATAGTGTTTTTCATCAGTTTTATATTTGTCTAATAAGCTATTTATTGTAGCGAATTTTTCAGTTAAATCCTTAGCTAATTTACCGTCTTTTTTCTCGATTAAAGGTTTAAAAATCTTAAAGATTTCTTCAGCACCTTCGATGTTAGCTTTAAAGTCGTATAGGTCAGTGTGAGAGTAAATTTCTTCTTCTCCTGTGATTTTTTGCGTTGCAACTTCGTTAAGTAAGTCAACAGCTCCAGTTACCATTAAATCAGGAGTAACTTCAACAGTAGCGACTTTAGCTTTTAATTCTTTAATGTCTTTTACTAGTTGGTCTGCATATTCTTCAGTACCTTTAGTAGTATTTTGTTCCCACATAATTTTTTCGATTCTGTGGAATCCTCTCCATCCTTCTTCTGTTTTATTTTCTTCAAGGTAGTCAGCAAGACGGAAGTCGATATTCACATCAAGTTCACCAAAACTTTCTGCGATAGGTTCTGAACGTTCGTAAGCCATACGAATAACAGGATATTGTTTCTTAGCTTCATCAAGATTTCCAGATTTAATAGTTTCAGCGAATTTTTCAGTATCTTTAAGTAGAGTATCTACTTGGTTTTCTACGAATTTTTTATAAAGATCGGTAGCTTGCTTAAGTTGTTCTTTTGTATCTTTAGATGTATCAACTTGAGCAGCTTTGTTTTCTTCTTTTTTATCTGTTTTAGCAGCACATCCGCTAATAACGATAGTACCAGCCATTAGGGCCATAAATAATTTATTTTTCTTCATTAATAAATATACTCACTTTCATGTTTTGTCTATTATAAATTATAATCATTATCAGTTAGAAAGTAAAGTGATAAGAAACAAATTGATATAAAAAGAAAAGTTTTATATGGTGAATAAAATTGTTTTTAGGAAACTAAAAAATAAATCTTTCTTTTTTATGTATCAGATAAAAGTTTAAAATAAAAGCTACTATAATATTATATTTTTAAAAATATATTTATATTATATAACAATATAGTAGAAATATGAAATTAATTGATTGAAAGTTAAGAATGTTTGATGTATAATGAAAGTAGATTTTTAGTAAGCGATATAAAAAAGCTACTAAGAACCTAAAAAATTAAGGTTACATTAACTTAATGTGATACATTTAAAAAGGAATAAAAGGCTTTATGAAACAAAAATTAAAAATATTTGCAACATCAAAATGGTTTGATTTACTAGGGGTTGTTTTAGTAATTAGTATTGCTATTGCATCAGGTTATTTAGCAACGAGATTAGATAAATTCGTTGATTGGGGTCCATGGACTGCACTTGTACCATTTGGACTTATTTCTGTAATTAATGTTGGTATTTCGATGCTATCTACAAGATTTACAGGAAAATTAAGTAAACTTGGTAACTACTTAGGTATTATTAATGCCGTATTATCAGGAGTTATTGATTATATCCTAGGTAACAAAGCTGCGATTATCACATACCCTGTAACATTTTTAATCTATTTGGGTGCGATCTATGTGTGGAATAAATCTACAGATAAACCAAATACAATGTCAAAAGCAAAATTATATACAGTTTTAACAGCAATTGCAATCCTTTCATTTGTATTTTCATATGCAACAAACTACATTGGATATCATGGTAAGATGAGTACTCTTGCATATATAACTACAATTGCATTTGCATTCTCATTAATGGGTAATGGATTAAATACATTTAAGCTAACTACACAATGGCCATTCTGGTTACTATATAATATTGTTCAACTTACAAAAGCAGTAGTTCAAGGAAACTTTGCTAACGTTGGTAAATATATCTTTTACATCATTAATAGTGTTGGAGCATTATTTGTATGGAAAGATTCTGAAAAATAAAATAGATTACAATTATAGATTTAAAGCTGTTGACAACTGTGCAATGATGCAGGAGTCAACGGCTTTTTTACGTACGAATTACAAATTAAAGTGCTCGATAAAAGACTAATTGGAATCAGATTTAAAGCTAAATATGTACTGATAATTTAATTTTAGTAAAATATTATTTTCTATGAGATAATAATTTTATAAACCACGGAATTGGATATTTTATATTAGAGGAGAATATATATGAAAAAAAGTATTGCTATATTTTCGAGTATTTTTATTGTGCTTATTATTTGTGCTACAGCTTATTATTTTATGTTTGGTAGTGGAAAAGATAAGAAGGTAAAAGAAGAATATCAAAAATATGTTGATATGATTAATATCAGTCACGATTTCGAAGCTGGAGCAAAAGGCTTAGAAACTCTAACTACTGACGTTGCTCAGAAGGCTATTCCTACTATCAAAACTGATATTAAAGTTGCAAAAGAGGTTAGAAATACTTCTATTAGTTTAAATGACAAAAAGGTTGATGAAGCAAAAGATAGTTTAGATAGAGCTAAAAAACTTGATACTAGTTCAAATTTTTCAGCTGCTATTAACTGGTTAAATGCTGATATTGAAAATTATAAGAGAGCAGAAGAAGAAATAAAAAATACTAAACTAGATGTGAACTTTAACAAGGATCTTTCTCAAATATTAGAAAAATATAAATTCAATAATAATAGTCTAAAACAATTACTAAGTGATGTAGGGAATAAACTTTATGAAAAAGCTCAAGAAGCTGCACAAAAGGCTAAGGAACTTGCAGAAAAAGCAAGAGAGTTTGAACGTAAGAAGAAAAGATCTGATGTCGAATTAGGTGGGCCAAATCCTGCATTATTAAATGACAGTAATTCATTACCTGCAGATGCTCAAGGAATAGGTGGAGCAACAAGTGAAGAAGGAGCGAGAAAAATGAGATCTGATCTTGTTAATCGATATAAAGGATATCTTCTAAAAAAATATAATGGGGAATCAATTGAATGGTCTGTAAATGGTAAGAGCTTTAAACTTATTAAGGAAGATGGAAGTAAGATAACTTTTACCACTCAACCTCAGCTTTATAGAAAAGTAGGAAATAGATTGGTTTCTGGAGTTAATCTTAATAGTGAAGAGGGTTCTGAATTTTTATATAATACTTAATATTTAATGATTATAAAAACTCAAGGTATGACATAATGTTGATTACCTTGAGTTTTCTTTTATATTTCTACAATATCTATATTAGCTTTTGTTTTATAAATAACATCTTTACGTTCAATAAGAATAGTAGCTTTTTCAGCTAGTTCTTTATTTTCTTTAATTTTACTTAGTAATTCACGACTTGGGTTCATGGCTACAGGATTTCCAACACGTCTTAACATGTTGTAATCACCATTAGTATCTCCATAAGCGAAAGATTGATCCAGATCAATGTTGTGTTCTTCAACTAATCTATCAATAGTTTTGTTTTTGCTATCTGCATCCCACATTGGAACTACTTCACCTGTAAATTTCTCATCTTCTATAATATATTTACTACCTATAGCTAAAAATGCATGATGTTTTTTACCCATCGCTTCGACAAGGTAGTCAGGACTTCCTGAAATGAAAATGATTAGGTGTCCATTTCTTTTGTGTTTTTCTATAATATCACGTGTGAATTTATAGACACGATCAGCTTTAAGTTTCATTACTTGTTCAGTCGCGAAGTCAATATATTTTTTGTGAAGGCCTGTTATTGCTTGTACATAAGCTTCGGAAACGCCAAATAGGTAGTTATCATAGTCTTCGAATCTCTTATCCCAGTTAATGTAACTATCCTTTACACCATTTAGCCAATATTTTTCATCTACAACTTCGTATTTTATTAATTTTTTAAAATGTTCTGTCATTAGAGAATCTCTATAAAGAGTTCCGTCAATATCAAAAAATGCTGCTATCTTTTTTTCTTTCATATTTTATCCTCCTAATATTAAAAAAAATTATTTCTATAAAGTTAAAGACGAGATTTACTCGCCTTTAACTATACTAGAATTTTGTTGCATCGACAGAGTCAATGTATTTTCTAAGTTCTGGAACAATATTAGAGATAGTTCCGTCTTCGAATGGATTTTCTAGGTTAGCTTCTTTAACTAACTCTAAGAATGGTTTAGTTCCACCTAGTTTACATAGGTGTAGGTATTCTTTCCATGCTTTTTCTCTATTTTCGTTAGCTTTTTTCCAGAATTGGAATGCACAAACTTGAGCTAGTGTGTAGTCGATGTAGTAGAATGGGACACTGAATAAGTGACCTTGTCTATAGAAGAATAGACCTTCATCAAGTTCTGGAATATCTTCGTAGTAACGAGATGGTAAGTATTTTCTTTCGATTTCTAACCATTTCATACGACGCTCTTTTGGAGTTAATTCCGGATTTTCATACACTTCATGTTGGAATTCATCAACTGTAACACCATATGGTAAGAATTTGATTGATGTTGCCATGTGATAGTATTTGAATTTCTCTGTTTCATCTTGGAAGAATAAGTTCATCCAAGGCCAAGTTAAAAATTCCATACTCATTGAGTGAATTTCGCAAGCTTCGTATGTTGGCCAAACATAATCTGGCATATGATGTCTACTTTGGAAAACTTGGAAAGCATGTCCAGCTTCGTGAGTTAGAACTGTAACATCATGAGGTGTTTGGTTAAAGTTAGCGAAGATAAACGGTGCCTTGTAGTTTGGAATAAATGTACAGTAACCACCACCAGCTTTTCCTGGTTTTGTATCTAAATCTAATAAGTTATTTTCAGTCATAAATGTGAAGAATTCATCAGTTTCAGGTGATAATTCTTTATACATAGTTTTAGCATGGTCAACAAGTGTTGGACGATCTCCTTTTGGAGTAGGGTTACCTGATTTGAATGTTACACCTTCATCGTGGAATGAAAGTTTTTCAAGCCCTAGACGGTTAGCTTGAGCTTTTTTAAGTTCCTCAACTACAGGAACGATTTCCTCAAAAATTTGTTTTCTGTAGTTTGCTACATCTTTTGCATTGTAGTCTGTTCTGTGTAAGCGTAGGTAAGCAACCTCTACAAAGTTATCAAATCCAAGTTTTTTCGCAATACGAGTACGAACTTTAATCATACGATCATAAATGCTATCGTATTGTTCTAAGTTTTCTTTAAAGAATTTAGCTACAGCTTGGTTTGCTAATAGACGAGTTTCACGGTTAGCATCTTGTGTGTATTTAGCCATACCACTTAAGTTGTGTTCACCACCATCAAATGGAATTTTAGCACTTGAAGTTAGTTTAGTGTATTCTGAAGAAAGTTTGTTTTCTTCTTTTAAATCTTCAATGATTTCATCGCTAAATACTTTTAGAGAAGTTTCGATTAGATTGAAGTAATGTTCTCCAATTTCTTTTTTTAGTTCTTCTTTGAATTTTGAATTGAATATTGCTTCGTCAAATTTGCTGTATAGAGAGTCTAACTCAGGGCCAAACTCATCCCAAAATTCTTGTTCAGCTTCATAGAATTTATCAGTTGTGTCAATTGTTACACGAATTTCTGATAATTGTGACATTGTACTTACGTTATTACGAAGTTCATTATATTCATTGAAAATATCTAGTGTCTCTTTAGCGTTAGTTGCAGAGTTTAGTCTTTCTACTAATGCTGCTAATTGTTCTTTTAATTGATCTGTATTTGGTCTTGTATATTGGTAATTTTCAAAAGTCATAATACACCCTCCTAAAAATTTTTATTTATAAATTATCAATAATACTATGATAACACGAAATAAATAAAAATACAAAAATAACTTTCAGAAAATTCAAAAATAAAGATAGAAAATTAAAGGAATATTTTATGTAAAATAAAACTTTTAAAAAAATGTCAGTTAGGAAACTTTGACCTTTGACATTCTGTTATATTTATGAAATAATTATGTATGTACGAAGATACCGTAATAAATAATTAGAAATAAAGGAGAAAAGATTTGATTACTACTAAAGATATAATTATTGATCCACATGCAACGCTTAGAGCACGTGCCGAAGAAGTAAAAAGTCCTATCTCAGACGAAGATAAAGCTATTTTACGTGGATTATTAGAGTATGTTATTGCTTCACAAGATGATGAAAAAGCAGAAAAATTAGGACTAAAACCTGGAATAGGTTTAGCTGCACCGCAAATCAACGTTTCAAAAAGAATGATAGCCGTGCACATTCCAGATGAGGAATTCCCAGAAGATACTGTTTCTTATGCACTATACAATCCAAAAATCATCTCAAATTCAGCAACAAAATGTTACTTAGCTGGTGGAGAAGGGTGTTTATCTGTAGATAAAGATATTAAGGGATATGTTCCTCGTTATTCAAAAATTAAAGTAGTTGGTTATAATGAGAATGATGAGAAAGTTACTTTAACTTTAACAGACTTACCAGCAATTTGTTTCCAACACGAAATTGATCACTTAAATGGAGTTATGTTCTACGATCATATTAATAAAGAAAATCCATTTGATGTGCCAGCTGAATACGAAAAACTATAATAAAAAGGGCGATACAATTTTGTATCGCTCTTTTAATAATGTTTGCATTAATTTTAATCTATGATATAATATTATTATCTAAAGGATAGGAGAGTTTATAAAATGAAAAAGATATTACAAATTATATCAGTCTTTTTATTAGTATTTTTAGTCGGATGTTCCGAAAAAGAAGGTAGTAAGGTTTATGTTAAGAAACAACCTGGTGTACAGATGGAAATTACACTTTATTATAAAGGTGATGTTGTAACGAAACAAACAGCCAAAAATATTATTACTTATTCTGAACTAGGACTAACTAAAGAAACCTTTAAAAAACAAGCGGAGAAATTCGGAGAAAAGCTCAAAGGTATAAAAGGGTTAGAAGATAAAGTTGATTATCAAGATAAAGTTGCTATAGAAACTGTAACAGTTGATTATTCTGTAGCTGATATTAATGAATTAAAAGGTCTTCCATGGCCAAGTTCTGGAGATAAAAAAGTAAGTCTGAAAAAAACAGAAGAAAAACTTATAGAAGAAAGATTTGATGAGAAAAAATAAAAAATAATAGACCTATCGAGTATTTTCTCGAAAGGTCTATTTTCTATAATATCTCTTTTTCTTTAATATTGTAATGTAGATAAGCATCGATAAAATCGATTATTTCACCATCCATTACTTTGTCTACTGTAGATACTTCATAGTTTGTTCTGTGATCTTTTACCATTGTATATGGAGTAAATACATAGGAACGAATTTGTGATCCCCAACCGATATCCTTTTGTTCACCACGAATTGCTGCTAATTCTTTTTCTTTTTCTTCTATTTCAAGTTGATATAGTTTTGATTTTAAATTTTTCATTGCAGCATCTTTATTTTTAATTTGGCTTCGTTCTGCTTGTGATTGAACGACGATACCAGTAGGAAGGTGGGTAATACGAACTGCTGAATCAGTAGTGTTAATATGCTGCCCACCAGCACCTTGAGCTCTGTAAGTGTCTATTTTTAAATCTTCATTATTAATTTCGATATTAATTTCATCATCATTAAATTCTGGAATTACATCGATTGAAGCGAACGACGTATGTCTTTTTCCAGATGGATCAAAAGGTGAGATACGAACAACTCGGTGAACACCTTTTTCTCCTTTTAATAATCCATATGCAAAGTCACCTTCAATTTTTATAGTTGCTGATTTAACTCCAGTGATATCACCAGATTGATAGTTTAAGTAACTATATTTTAATCCTTGTTTTGTGAAGAATCTTTCATACATACGTAACATTAATTCTGACCAGTCTGTAGCATCAGTTCCACCAGCTCCGGCATGTATTTCTAGTATAGCAGTGTTGTTATCATATTCTTCAGAGAATAGTAATCTAAAGCTAAAATCTTCAACACTATTTTTAAGATTGACTACTGTTTCTAGTAAATCTTGATATATTTCTTCATCATCTTCATCTTTTAGAAATTCAACCATCTCTTCAGAGTGCTCTAAATAGTCTATCATTTCACTAAATTCATCAAGTTCTTTTTTTATACTTTTTGATTCTGTAACTAATAGACTGGCTGCTTCGCTATCATTCCAAAAATCAGCCTCTAGCATCATATTTTCAATTTCAGCAACTCGTTCAGTTTTATCTTCTATTTTTAATGAAGTTTTAAATTCCGTTATTCTTTTGTTAATTTCTTCGAGTTCTTTTCTAAGTTCAATAAGTTCCAAAATTTTTACCTCTATTAACTTCTTTCGTTTACTTATTATACAAGAATTTTCATGAAGATACAAGGAAGGTGAGGATAAAATCCAGTGTATTCATAAGAAAAAAGTGTTTATCAGCAAGATTAAAAGTTCTAGCTGATAAACACTCTATTTATAAAATTTTATTTTTTCTCTACAGCACCATTTTTCTTAAGGTTTTCTTCTATGTAGCTTAACTTTCTTTCTTCATCTAAAGAAGATTTTTTGAAATGCAAGCGATCCTTATCTTTTTCAAAGTTTATTTTAGTAAAATCTAGATCCCAAGTAATAATTACTTTTCCATCTTTCTTTTCAATAGTGTAAGAAAGTCCATCGATATCTTTATTCTCTTGGTCGATAGATGTCTTTATACTATTGTAGGCTGCTTCTTCATCAGTTCCTAGGTCAGTGATATTAGAAATAGTTTTTAGTCTATTAACAACCTCGCCTTTATAAGTTAATGTAGTTTCATTTTCTTGATTACTTCCATATTTTGTAGTAAATACTTTTGTCTTTTCACTACTACATGCAGTTAGTATAAGTAGGGAAGATAAAAGTATAGTGCAAAGTCTAAATATTTTCTTCATTATAAAAAAACTCCTTTTCTATTGATAACCTATATTATATCATAAGTGATGAAAATTTTTGAAGGGTTTTATTATTATTTGTTTCAATATATACTTTTTAAGACTCATTTAAAACTTGGTATTACAAGGTTTTTCTTATATGGAAAACAGAAAGGTCAAAAAAAGTCAAAAAAATTTTAAAAAAGGTATTGACTTATTTTGACCTTAATGATATTATTATATATGTGATTAGCAGTCGGGTAGTTAGAGTGCTAAAACACAAAATTGGAGAATAGGTGATGACGATGTTAATAGATAGACAAGTACTCATTCTTCAATCTATAGTCGAAAATTTTATTACGACTAATCAGCCTGTAGGTTCTAAGCAAATTGCTCAAAATATTGATTTCAGTTCGGCAACGATAAGAAATGATATGAGTAAATTAGAAAAAGAAGGATTGATTAAGAAGACTCATATTTCATCAGGTAGAGTACCTTCGGAAAAAGGTTATCGCTATTATGTAGATTACATAAAAAAAGATTATGAACTATCGAATAGTGAGAATGAAAAACTTAAACAACTCTCTGGTGGTGATATAGTATCGGAAAATAACTATCTAGAAAAAAATGCAATAGTCCTATCGGACTTAACTGATTGTACGGCGGTCATATTAGCCCCGACAAAAACGGATAGGCGCATTAATAAGATAGAGGTTATCCTTCTAAGTAGTCGTAGTATTCTCGTTATATTAGTAACAAACATAGGAGAAGTATTCCAACAAAACTATAAACTTGATGCGGATTTCACTGCAGAGGATATAGCGGAGATTAATAAACTTCTACAAAGTTACTTCTATGATGTAGATATGGCAACAGCTCACGTAATGATTCATGGTGAGTTAGAAAAATATCTAAAGAATAAAGTTAACAACTACGATATGATAGTGGTGGCTTTAAATAGATTGTTACAAAATAAAATTAAAAAGACTGTAGCATTAGGGGGTAAGTACAATTTACTTAAACAACCCGATATAGACAATGTAGAAAAATTAAAAGAAGTAGTATCGCTCTTAGAAGATGATAAGATAGTCGAGCTTCTAGATAATAATGAAGTAACAGACAAACCATCTATTAAAATAGGAACTGAGCTTAAGCTTGGGAATATAGATGATCTTTCATTAGTGTCTAGTAGTTATAACACATCTAAAGGTCAAGGTGTAATAGCCGTATTCGGACCAAAGAGAATGGACTATTCAAAAATCATGACACTTATAGCTTGTGTTCGTGATAATTTAAATAATAATTTAAAATAATTAGGAGGTAGAGATGGCTACTGAAGAACAAAAAGAAACTCTACAAGAAGAAGTAACAACAGAAGAAACTGTTGAGACTGAAGAAACGACAGATTTAAAAGAAGAAGTAGTTGAAAAAACTGCTGAAGAGTTATTACAAGAGCAAATTGAAAAACTGCAAGAAGAAGTAAAAGCGTCAGAAGACAAATACTTACGACTTTACGCAGAGTTTGAAAACTTTAAACGACGTAAAAATCAAGAAATTGACACTATAAATGCTTATAAGAGTCAAAAAGTTATTACAGAAATCTTACCAAGTTTGGATAACCTGGAACGTGCTTTACAAGTTGAGTCAACTAATGAAGAAGTGCAAACAGTTCTAAAAGGTGTACAAATGGTATACGAAGGATTACAAGCAGCGCTTAAATCAGAAGGTGTTGAACTAGTGGAAACTGAAAATGCACAGTTCGATCCAAACTTCCACCACGCAGTAATGCAAGGGGAAGAAAGTGATAAAGAAAGCGGAGTAATCTTAGATACATTCCAAAAAGGTTACAAACTAAAAGATAGAGTAATCAGACCAGCAATGGTGAAAGTAAACTCGTAATTATTAATCCTTAGTTTTTTCGAACCTAGAAGGTGAAGAAAAAAGTTAGGAGTAAGAATCGCACAGCTACACCAAGAATGAGGAGCGTAGCAACGAAATGATTGGTATGTAGCCACTGCGCAGATAAAAAAGTAATATAAGACTTTGTTAGAGTGAAATAATCATTTTAACAAATAAATTTGAAAATATAGTTATTATGAATTTAAGGAGGACAAGAATATGTCAAAAATTATAGGTATCGACTTAGGAACAACTAACTCATGTGTATCAGTATTAGAAGGTGGGGAAGCTAAAGTAATCCCTAACCCAGAAGGTAACAGAACTACACCTTCTGTAGTAGCATTCAAAGGTGATGAAATTCAAGTAGGGGAAGTAGCAAAACGTCAAGCAATCACTAACCCTAATACAGTAATTTCTATCAAACGTCACATGGGTACAGATTACAAAGAAGACGTAAATGGTAAAAAATACTCACCACAAGAAATTTCAGCAATGATTTTACAAAACTTAAAAGCAACTGCTGAAGCTTACCTAGGTGAAAAAGTAACTAAAGCTGTTATTACAGTACCAGCTTACTTCAACGACGCTCAACGTCAAGCAACTAAAGACGCTGGTAAAATTGCTGGATTAGAAGTAGAACGTATTATTAACGAACCTACTGCAGCTGCATTAGCATACGGATTAGAAAAAACAGATGTAGATCAAAAAGTATTAGTATTCGACTTAGGTGGTGGTACTTTCGACGTATCTATCTTAGAATTAGGAGATGGAGTATTCGAAGTATTAGCTACATCAGGAGATAACTTATTAGGTGGAGATGACTTCGACCAAGCTATTATCGATTACCTTGTAGAAGAATTCAAAAAAGAACAAGCTATCGATTTATCACAAGATAAAATGGCAATGCAACGTCTTAAAGATGCAGCAGAAAAAGCTAAAAAAGACTTATCTGGTGTAACTTCAACTCAAATTTCATTACCATTCATCTCAGCTGGAGCTAACGGACCAGTTCACTTAGAAAACACATTAACTCGTGCTAAATTTGATGAACTTACTCACAGCTTAGTAGAAAGAACATTAATCCCAACTCGTCAAGCTCTTAAAGATGCTGGATTAAACCCAAGTGAAATCGATCAAGTAATCTTAGTTGGTGGATCTACACGTATCCCAGCCGTACAAGAAGCTGTTAAAAAAGAAATGGGTAAAGAGCCTCATAAAGGAGTAAACCCTGACGAAGTAGTAGCTATGGGTGCTGCTATCCAAGGTGGAGTAATTACAGGTGACGTTAAAGATGTTGTATTACTAGACGTAACTCCATTATCATTAGGTATTGAAACAATGGGATCAGTTATGACAGTATTAATTCCAAGAAATACAACAATCCCAACTTCTAAATCACAAGTATTCTCTACAGCTGCAGATAACCAACCAGCAGTAGATATCCACGTATTACAAGGTGAACGCCCAATGGCATCTGATAACAAAACTCTTGGAAGATTCCAACTTTCAGATATACCACCAGCACCACGTGGAGTACCTCAAATCGAAGTTACATTTGATATCGACAAAAATGGTATTGTAAATGTTACTGCTAAAGATCTTGGAACTCAAAAACAACAAAAAATAACTATTGAATCAAGTAGTTCATTAACAGATGCTGATATCGATAGAATGGTTAAAGAAGCAGAAGCTAATGCAGAAGCAGATGCTAAACGTAAAGAAGAAGCTGATGTACGTAATGAAGCTGACCAACTTTCATTCCAAGCAGATAAAGCATTAGAAGAAGCTAAAGATAAAGTAGACCAAAGCTTATTAGATAATATTAAAGCTAAAAACGATATATTAAAAGAAGCTATTAAAAACAATAATTTAGAAGAAATTAAATCTGCTAAAGATGAATTAAACAAAGCTGTTCAAGAAATGACTATGAAACTTTACGAACAAGCTAATGCTGCAGCAGGAGCTCAAGGTGCGGACGCAGGAGCAACTTCATCAAACAACGATGATGATACAATCGATGCAGACTTCACTGAGAAAAAATAATTAAATAAAAAGTCCAAGGGCTGGTAGCGTTATGCGCTAGCCCTTTGTTAAATAATTAATTATAGGAGAGATTAAGATGGCTAAAAGAGATTATTATGAGGTGCTTGGCGTAAGTAAAAGCGCAAGTGCAGCTGAAATTAAAAAAGCATATCGTAAATTATCAAAACAATATCACCCAGATATCAACAAAGAGCCAGGTGCAGAAGATAAATTCAAAGAGATTTCTGAAGCATATGAAGTACTGAGTGACGATACTAAAAAAGCTCAATATGATCAATTTGGTCACGCAGCGTTTGAAGGTGGAGCAGGTCAAGGTGGATTTGGTGGCTTCGGTGGAGGTTTCTCTGGATTCTCAGGTGGTTTTGATGACCTTGGGGATATTTTTTCAAGTTTCTTCGGAGGAGGGGGAACGCGTCGTAATCCGAACGCACCACGTCAAGGAGAAGACTTATTACACCGTATTCGCATAAGTTTTGAAGATGCTGTATTCGGTACGAAAAAAACTATAAAAATTCGTAAAGATGTAGAATGTGATCACTGTCACGGAAGTGGTGCAAAAGATTCTTCATCTGTAAATACTTGTCACAGATGTAACGGTAGTGGACAAGAAGCAGTAATTCAAGATACTCCATTCGGCCGTATGCAAAGTCAACGTACATGTTCAGAATGTCAAGGACGCGGTAAAATTATAAAAGATAAATGTGCGCACTGTTTCGGTAAAGGATACAATAACCGCGAAGTAGAATATGAAGTGGAGATTCCAGAAGGAATCAGTTCAGGACAACGTGTTCGTCTTCGTGGTAAAGGTGGAGCAGGAGAAAATGGTGGTCCAGCAGGTGACTTATTCATAGAGGTAATCGTTGCTGAAGATTCATATTTCCATAGAGAAGGTGATGATATCTATACAGAATTGAAACTTTCTCCAGCACAGGCTGCTCTTGGTACAAAACTAGATGTACGTACTTTAACAGGTGAGATTGAATTGAACGTTCCAGCAGGAACACAACACGGACGTAAATTCCGTTTAGCAGGTAAAGGTGTTAAGAGTGTAATGGGGCATGGACAAGGAGATCACTTTATCGTGGTATCTGTTGAAATTCCTAAGAACTTATCGACAAAAGAACGAGAGTTATACCTGGAACTTGCAAAATTAAATAATGAGAAAGTTGAAGAAGATGAAAGCTTTTTAGATAAAGTTAGTAGAAAAGCAAAAGATCTTTTTGACTAATAAAGATAAAGAAGACCTAAATTATAAAAAAGTGTATATGAAAATTCATAGATACAGTGGTTTATTAATATAAAATCTTGTTTTATAAAAGTATCATAGATATCTAATAAATTTTTTTGGAGTGACTTTAAATAAATCGATTTCTTAGAAATTACGATTTTTGAGTCACTCTTTTTTGTTTTGTTAAGTAATCTACCATATTTATTTGAATTTTTTTGTAATACAAAGTAAAATATAAGATGGATATAAAATATACTAGAAAGAAGGAGTGAGGAAATGTTCATAAACGAATTTAAAGCTGATCAAGAAATTAGTATGTTTTTATTATTGGATAATGTTATTCGTGGAGTAGCGTCAAGTGGGAAGCCATATTTAACACTTTATCTAAAAGATAAAACAGGTAGTATTGATGGTAAGATTTGGGAAGTTAAAGATGAAGATAGTGAAAATTTAAAAGCTGGTAAGATGATCCACGTAGAAGGGACTTTACTAGATTATCGAGGTAAGCTTCAGTTAAAAATAAAAAATTATAGAATGGCAACTGATAGTGATAATATAGATATTCAAGATTATATTCAAACAGCACCGGTTCCAAAAGATGTAATGATAAATGAATTAAATTACTTCTTAAAAGAAATTGGGAATGATAATTTAAGAACAGTGACTATTGAATTGTTAAATAAATATAAAAGCCAATTTATTAGTTATCCTGCAGCTAAATCAATGCACCATGATTTTTATTCAGGTTTGATTTATCATACGACAACGATGTTAAAAATTGCGAAAGCTTTAGTAGCTATTTATCCATCACTAAATAAAGATTTATTATACAGTGGAATTATTTTACACGATTTAGGAAAAACTGTCGAGCTAAGCGGACCTGTAGGAACATCTTATACATTAGAGGGAGAACTTCTGGGGCATATTGTTATTATGAGTGATGAAGTAGCTCGAATGGCTGATAAATTAGGAATTGAAGCTGAAGAGATTACGCTGTTAAGACATATGATTCTAGCTCACCATGGAAAATATGAATTTGGTTCTCCGAAATTACCAATGATAAAAGAAGCGGAGATTATTAATTTTATAGATAACATCGATGCTAGAATGATGATGTTTGAAAAAAACTTAGCGAATGTAGAACCAGGAACATTTAGTGATAAATTATTCGGTCTAGAAGGAAGACACTTCTATGTTCCAACGTTCGATAGAGAAAACAATTAAGGAAAAGAGAAAAATATATGAATAAAGGAATAAAGTATATATTAGGTTTTGCAGCTATATTTGTTGCAGCAGTAATATGTGTATTTGGAATTATTAAATACGAAGAAATGCAAGAAAATTCTACTTCTAATAATAGTGAAAATTTAGGAAGTGCTGATGGTAAAAAATTAGATAAAGAAACAACGATAATTTTTGAGAAGATATCTTCTTTAAATGATATTGATGCACTTAATTCAGAGTTGCACCTATCACAATCAGTTGTTGATATTTTGAAAAAATATGCTCCGACTGTATATTATACAGTTGATAATAGTGAGGGATTTGATAAAATTTATTTCCGCTTAGGTGGATACATTGTGGACCGAAAAGTAAATGGAATTAATGAAATTATTGGTTCTTATAAAATAGATGATGGGAAACTAACATCAACAGGTGATGATTTAGGTAAAGTAGGTTCTAAAATCAATGGTGGAGATTTAACATGGAAACAACTTAACTTAAATAATAAAGTTCACGATAAAGATGCTGCAAAAGCTGTAGCAGATAAATTCTTCGCTGTTGGTCTTGGAGGAGGAGTAGATAGCATGTTAGGTATTTTTGCATATTCTTCTGATTCTAGTAAACATATCACTGACGCTCAGTTAGGACTTACTATTGTACCGATGTCATTGGCAGAAATCACTGATATGTATAATGCTGCAACTCCAGATACATATAATGCAGATCAGGTTTATAAAAAAGTTTCAGAACTAAAACAAGCTAAGTATAGAGAAGTCGATGACAGCTATAAAGGTAATGAATCTAAGTATAATAAGAGTATTGGTAATGGGGAGGTTCTTTACTTCAAGAAAGACAAAATGTACTTAGCAGCCTTTGGAGGAATTGGTGGAGCTATGGGAATGACCTTAACAACACCAGACAAATGGACTGAAGAAGGAGATAGAATAATAATCCCATTAATAAATAATTTTGAAGGTGGAAGAATTAAAGGGAAAATGGTTCTTCGATTAAATAATAAAGTATATGAAGGTGGACAAAGCCGTTCTAAATACTACATCGAAAGTCGAACAAATAATTAATATTAAAAAAATAAATGGAAAGATGGGATTTATTCCTGTCTTTTCATATATATATTAAAATAATCTTTATAATGAGGAAAATTAGTAAGGTATGATATTAAATAGAAATGACAAGATAGCGTTAGTAGTATGTTCAAATGGAAAAAATATTGAAGATAAAGACAGATTAGAAAAATTAGAAAGTATTTTAGTAGAGATGGGTTTAGTACCTATCTTTACCAAATATATATACAAAGATAAGTTTGGACGCGGAGCAAAAGCACAAGTTCGAGCTGAGGAGTTAATGTCCTTTTATAAAAATAAAGAAATAAAAGCAATTTTTGATATTTCTGGTGGGGATATTGCAAATGAGGTATTAGATTATTTAGACTATGGTGTAATAAAAAGAAATTATAAACCCTTCTTTGGTTATAGTGATTTAACAACAGTCTTAAATACTTTGGTAAGCCAAACGAATGAAGTAAATTATTTGTATCAAATACTAAATATTATTGAGGATAAGGAAATTAGAACTAGCTTTGAAAATACTTTTATGAAAAATGAACAGACTCTATTAGATATAAAATGGAAATTTCTACAAGGAAGTAGTGTGGAAGGTGAAGTAATCGGAGGAAATATTAGATGTTTCTTAAAACTAGCTGGTACACGATATTTTCCGGAAGTGTATAATAAAGTGTTGTTTATAGAAGGATTAGGAACTTCTATAGAGGGATTAGCCACACATCTTGCACAGTTAAAGCAGATTGGAGTTTTTGATAAAATTTCGGGATTATTAATAGGAACTTTTACAAAAATTGAAAAAGAAATATCTGTAGAGGAACTATTTGAACTTGTAAAAGAATATATTCCTGAACATTTGCCTGTAGTTAAAACAAGCGAAGTAGGACATGCAAAAGATTCTAAAGTATTGGAAATCGGTGGAATGATGAATATTAAAAATGAGTTGGTATAAAACCAACTCATTTTTAATTAAATATCATACCATTTTGAAATTGCTTGAGTTCCATTTGTGTTACGAACTTCTTCTTCTAATTCGTTGTAAATTTTATATGCTGTCTCAAGACCAGGTAGTTTAATGTTCATTTTTTCACATTCTTCTAAAGCTAGTTTCATATCCTTAATAAAGTGATGAGTAAAGAATCCAGGTTTAAAATCTTTATTTAAGATACGTGGTCCGTATGAAGTCATTGAGAAGCTTCCACCTGAACCTGTTGATACTGTCTTGAAGAATGAGTCTAAGTCTAAACCAACTTCTTTGGCGAATTTAAAGCTCTCAGCGACAGAGATCATGGTTGTAGCTATTGCAATCTGATTGGCAAGTTTTGTATATTGCCCTTTACCAGCTTCACCAAAATATGTAATATTTTTACCTAATTTTTCAACTAGTGGAAGAACAACTTCTTCGAATACTTTCTTATCGCCACCAGCCATAATTGATAGAGTAGCATTTTTTGCTCCGACATCTCCACCTGTTACAGGAAGATCGAGTGCATATGCACCAACTTTTAGAAATTCATTACTAATTTTTTCAGCTAGAGTAGGAGAAGAAGTGGTCATATCTACAAATACTTGACCTTTTTTAGCTGTTGTAATAAGTCCATTTTCACTCAAATAAACTTCTTCAACATCTTTAGGGTAACCTACTATTGTAAATACTACATCAGCAAATTTAGGTGCGTCTTTTACTTCGTTAAGAAGTGTAGCTCCACGACTTACTAAGTTATCAGTTTTACTCTTTGTTCTGTTGTAGACGAAAAGTTCGTGACCAGCATCCATAAGGTGACCAGCCATGCTTTCTCCCATAACTCCAGTTCCAATCCATGCAATTTTCATAGGAAATGCCTCCAATAAATAGTTTTATGTCCTTTAATTATATCACAAATCGATGAAAACGCTATGATAAACGATTATAAATAGAAGGAAAGAAATTTAATATCATAGCACTTCAAAATATGGTATAATATTCAAGGTAAGAAGATAACTAGGAGGATATTGTGAATAAAAGTAAATTAAAAGAATTTTTCATGTGTACAAGACCACATAGTTATCCAGCATCAATAGCACCAGTTTTATTTGGAGCTACTTATGCTTTAGGATATGAGATTAAGTTTTCGATTTTAAAATTTATTTTGTTTTTACTGGCATGTCTGTTGATTCAAGCAGCAACCAACCTGTTTAATGAATACTATGATTATAAGCATGGTTTGGACAAAATTGATTCTGAGGGAATTTCTGGTTCGATAGTGAAGGGGAATCTAAGTCCTAGAGAAGTTATGGTAGGTGCGTTGGTATTATACGCGTTAGCTTTTATACTAGGATTAATTCTAACTTTTATGACTAGTCTTTATATACTATTAGTGGGGTTAGTGTGTATGCTTGCTGGCTATTTTTATACAGGTGGAAAGTATCCTATAGCTTATTCTCCTTTTGGGGAAGTTGTTTCTGGATTTTTTATGGGGACAATAATTATTTCTTTATCGTTTTACTTCCAAACTGGATATGTAAATGCTGATATTATTGTCGTTTCACTGCCGTTATTTATCATGATTGGAGCTATTTTATTAGCGAATAATATTCGTGATTTAGATAATGATAAAGAATCAGGAAGAAGAACATATGCGATATTAGTAGGAAGAAATAATGCGATTAAAACAATGGAAATTAGCTTTATCGTAGTATATTTATTAAATGTTTTATTTATAGTTACTAAATATGCTTCATGGTGGAATCTACTAGTGTTTGTTACTATTCCGTTAGCAATAAAAATAATTAAAGGTTTTAGTGCAAATAATCACAAAACAACAATGGCGCCATTTATGGTGTTAACAGCTAAGTTAACGATTTTTGTAGGATTCATAATGTCGTTAGCGAATATACTGAAATATTTAATGAACTAAAAAAATATAAAAAGAGTCAACTTTTTTTGTTGACATCTTAAACTAAAAGATATATAATAAGTAATGTGTTTATGAGGTGATATTTAATGAAATGGTTAAGATCTTCGTTATTCAAAAATAATAGTGATACTTTTGTTTTTGAAGAAAATATAAATGTTAAAGTAGAACACTATGATAACTCTCTAAAAGATATTAGAGATGTTGTTGTTAGTGGAAAATTAACTCGAGGTGGACAAGATAAAATCTATGCCGATCTATTAATTAAAGGAAGCTTCGAAATGATTTCAGGAAAAACACTTAAAGAAGTGGTTGTTCCATTTGAAATTGAAGAGAGAGAAGAATACGTTGATAAGTCTGTATTTGCAGGCGAAGAGGTATTCGACATTAATTTAATGGATATGTATATTGACTTAACACCTTTAGTGAATGAGCTTATAATTTTAAATATTCCAATAACTACTTCTGATGAAGAAGAGTTAGAAATGGTTTCTGGTAATGACTGGGAAGTGGTTTCTGAAGAGTCTTTAACTGATGTTAAAGAAAAGAAAGAATCACCATTTGCGGCTCTTAATGGATTATTTAAAGAACAATAAGAATTATTTAAAATAATTGGAGGAAATTAACTATGGCAGTTCCTTTTAGAAGAACATCAAAAACAGCTAAAAGAAAAAGAAGAACTCACAAAAAACTATCTGCACCATCAATTACTATCGATGCAACAACTGGTAACTACGTAATGGGTCACCGTGTTGATAGAAAAACTGGTATGTACAAAGGTAGACAAGTTCTAGACGTTAAATAATTTAAATATTACCAAACCCTAAGGAGGTGTCCTTAGGGTTTTTTTATGTTTAAAATTAAGTTAAGTAAATGAAATATATGAGATTTGCATTTAAAGATTTAAATTTATATTAAAAATGAACAGAAAATAAATCTTTAAATTCGTATTAGTAAGTTGTATAATAAATATAAGGGTATAGAATATTATTTCTTAATTGTTTAGAAATATGAAAAGAGGATTTTATTATGACAAATTATGGAATTGTTGGAACAGGTTATTTTGGTGCAGACTTAGCTCGTTCATTAGAGAAAATAAAAGATGCGAAGGTAACTGCAGTTTTTGATCCGGAAAATGGAGAGAAAGTTTCTAAGGAGCTTAATGCAAAAAATTGTTTGTCGTTGGAAGAGTTGGTTGGTCTAGATGAGGTAGATTGTGTTATCGTCGCAACACCGAGTAATTTACATCGTGAGCCAGTATTATTAGCCGCTAAGAATGGTAAACATGTATTCTGTGAAAAACCAATCGCTTTATCTTATGAAGATTGTAAGGTTATGGTTGAAACTTGTCGAGAAAATAATGTGATTTTTATGGCAGGTCATATTATGAACTTTTTTAATGGAGTACGTCACGCAAAAGAATTGATTAAGCAAGGGAAAATTGGGGATGTAATATTTTGTCATGCTGCAAGAACAGGATGGGAAGAAAAACAAGAAACTGTTTCTTGGAAAAAAATTCGATCACAGTCTGGAGGACACTTATACCATCACATTCATGAACTTGATTGTATTCAATTTATTATGGATGGTCTACCGGAGCAAGCAACTATGATAGGCGGAAATGTATGTCATGTCGGTGAAAATTTTGGTGATGAAGATGATTTCTTAATAGTTAATCTGGAATTTTCTAATAAACGATATGCAGTACTTGAATATGGGAATGCATTTAGATGGGGTGAACATTATGTCCTTATAGAAGGTACAAAAGGAGCTATAAAATTAGATTTATATAATACTAAAGGTACTTTAAGAGTAGTGGGAGAAGGAGAGAGTTATTTCTTAATCCATGAATCAAAAGAAGAAGATGATGATAGAACGGCTATTTATACAGGTAGAGGAATGGACGGAGGAATAGCTTATGGAAATCCTAATGTACGTTGTCCACTTTGGTTACAAAGCTGTATAGATAAAGAAATGTTGTATTTGCATAACATTTTGAATGGAGAAAAAGTATCAAAAGAATATGAAAAACTATTAAATGGTGTTGCAGCTTTAGAGTCAATTGCGACTGCTGATGCATGTATATTGTCTTTAAAAGAAAATAGAAAAGTAGAGTTGAGAGAAATAGTGAAATAGAAAATAAGAGACTAATAAAAACAATACTCCAAGAGAAATTCTCTTGGAGTATTGTTTTTATAATATTAATCTAAGTATCCTAATTTTTTAATTAGTTCTGCAGTTAAAACAGCTCCACCAGCTGCTCCACGTAATGTATTGTGAGAAAGTCCTACGAATTTGTAGTCAAATAGGTTATCTTCACGAAGACGACCTACAGTTATTTGCATACCTTTTTCGTTATCACGATCAAGTACTGGTTGTGGACGATCGTTTTCTTCATAATATTTAATGAATGGTGTTGGCGCTAATGGTAAGTCGTATTTAGCAATTTCAGGAACATGATTTTTAATTTTTTCAACTAAAGTTTTTAGTCCTGGGTCATTTTCTAAATTGAATGATACACAAGCAAGGTGTCCGTCAAGAACTGGAACACGAATACATTGAGCTGAAAGTTTCATAGAATCATCTGGAACGATTTTTCCATCAACTACTTTACCAAAGATTTTAAGTGGTTCTTTTTCACTTTTCTCTTCTTCACCACCGATATAAGGAATGATGTTCTCTACCATTTCAGGCCATTCGTTGAATGTTTTTCCGCTTCCTGAGATAGCTTGATATGTACAGATAGATGCTTCTTTAACACCGTACTCTTTAATTGCTTCAAAGATAGGTACATAGCTTTGAATTGAACAGTTAGGTTTTGTAACGATGAATCCTTTTTTAGTTCCAAGGCGTTCTCTTTGCGCAGGAAGAACATCTAGGTGAGCTGAGTTAATCTCTGGAATAATCATCGGAACATCATCTTTATTTCTGTTCGCAGAGTT
The DNA here is from genome assembly GCF_000173915.1 of Gemella haemolysans ATCC 10379. NCBI lineage: Bacteria > Bacillati > Bacillota > Bacilli > Caryophanales > Gemellaceae > Gemella > Gemella haemolysans. The sequence continues at coordinate 145,674 of NZ_ACDZ02000005.1, forward strand.
GTTAGAAACAACTACTACTTCGCGTTTAGCATAATCTTCTTCAAGTTTAATTAAAGCTTCTTTATCAAGGTTGATGGCACAGAATACCATATCAATTCCTTCAGAAACTTCGTCAATTTTGTATAAGTCTTCAACAACTAATTCTTTAGTGTATTCAGGTACAGCGTGGTCTAATTTCCAACGGCTTTCCATAAGTTCACCATATTTTTTACCAGCAGAACGAGGTGATGCTGCTAATTTAACTACGTCAAAGTATGGGTGATTTTCTAATAATACTAATAGGCGTTGACCTACCATTCCTGTTGCCCCTAATACGGCTACTCTTGATTTTTGCATAATAAATTTCTCCTTTATTTATATAAAATTATTTCAAAATGAACTCCTTCTTTGTAATGAAAGAAGAAGTTCAAAAATTTTAACGTATTAATTTAGAACTACTGTTCCTTCTTTATCAACTTTTAATAAAATTGCTTGCCAGTTGTATTTTAATTTAGCAAGTTCAGTTTTTATTTTTTCAATATTGTTAGTATCGCTAACGATATTCATTAATGTAGAACCACTTCCAGAAATGAAAAATGCTGAACTATCAATTTTTTCACAAATTTCTCTAACTTCGTGATATTCATGTATTATTTCTTTTCTGTAAGGTTCATGGATTTTATCTCCCATAACCTTATTAAGAAGTTCTAAATCATAAGTTTCAAATGCCTTAATAACCGATCCGATACGTGATAACGAGTAGATTGCATCTTGAAGTTTAATTTCTTTTGGCATTACTTTTCTAGCTTCTTCAGTAGAAGTTTCGAAGTTTGGAATTAATGCCAGGAAATTAAATCTTTCATCGACTTCGTATCTTACAGTTACCGCTTCTTTACTATCAGTAGTACAAGATGAGCTTAGACTTCCAAAAATAGCTGGTGAAACATTATCAGGGTGTCCTTCGATTTCGTTAGCTATTGTAAAGATTTCTTGTTTATCAATGGGTGTATCAGTTAATAAGTATGCACCATAAATTCCAGCAACTACACATGTAGAGCTACTACCTAAACCACGGCTAATTGGTACATCATTTTCGATAGATATTCTAACACCAGAAATTTCTTTGTTTAATTTTTTTAGTGTAGTTAGTAATGTTTGATAAACTAGGTTATTTTTATTTGAAAAACGTTCTTCAAATCCGACGAATTCTAGACCGCTGTCTAATTTCTCGAATTTAAAAGTAGTGTAAAGTGTCAAAGCAACACCAAGGCTATCAAATCCACATCCAACATTAGCTGAAGTGGCAGGTACACGAACACTTACCATTATAAATCACCTAGTTTCTCTAAGATGTATTTCTTCATATCTTCTTTATTAATTACATCTTTATGTCTAATTTCTTTTTTATCAAGATCTCTTAAATTCTCAGGGATAACAACTTTTGTTTGTTCATGAAGTTTGTTCATAAGAGTAAACTCATCTTCACCTTGTGTTTCGAATAGAGAAGAGTAAACACTTTCTGTGAATTTATATGGAGATGCTGTTGATAATACAATACTAGCATGCTCATTATCTAAATTATCAAGAAGAACTTTGTAAGCTACGGCAGTATGAGTATCTAATAGGTAGTTATCTTTTTCATAGATAGCTTTAATAGTTTCTTTAGTTTGTTCATCATCAGCAAATCCAGCTTGGAACTTGTCTTTTATCTTGTCTAATACTTCACCAGTAACTTCAAAGCGACCAGTTTCTTTTAGGTCTTTCATAAGTTTAGCAATATATGCGTTATCGCAACCACTGATGTAGTAAAGTAGACGTTCTAAGTTACTAGAAATTAAGATGTCCATACTTGGTGATACTGTTTTTAAGAAGTCTCTGTTCTTATCATATACACCAGTTGTTAAGAAATCATAAAGTACATTATTGTTGTTGCTTGCACAGATTAATTTGTTAACAGGTAAACCGATTTGTTCAGCGTAGTAACCAGCTAAAATATTACCGAAGTTACCAGTAGGTACTACAAAGTTTACTTTATCGTTTAATTTAATTTTGTTTGTATTTACTAAGTCTAAGTAAGAAACAACATAGTAAACTACTTGAGGGATAAGACGCCCGATATTGATTGAGTTTGCACTTGATAATTTAATGTTTTTAGAAAGTAATTCTTTTTTGAATTCTTCATCAACGAATAGTTCTTTAATCCCACTTTGAGCATCGTCAAAGTTTCCATGAATCGCACAAACTTTTGTATTCTTACCTTCTTGAGTTTGCATTTGTGTTTTTTGTACTGTACTTACACCATCGTTAGGATAGAAAACCATAATTTTTGTTCTATCTACATCTTTAAAACCTTCTAGAGCAGCTTTACCTGTATCTCCACTAGTCGCTGTTAAGATAAGAATATCATTTTTGTCTTCTACTTTTGTAAGTGCCGTTTTTGTAAGTTGTGGAAGAAGTGAAAGGCCTACGTCTTTAAATGCACTAGTTGGTCCGTTGAATAATTCAAGAACATAGCTATCTTTTAATCCTACTAGAGGAGTAATGTTTTCATGAGAGAATTTACCTCTATATGCTTCTTCTACACATTTTTTAATTTCTTCATCGCTAAAATCTACAAAAAGTCTTAGAACAGCTTCAGCCACTTCGTAATAACTTTTTCCGATTAGTTTTTCCAAGTTTAATTTATTTTTTCCTAAATCTCTTAAAACGAAAAGTCCACCTTCTTCACTTAAACCTTGAAGGATTGCTTCGCTTGGATTTAATTTTCTATTAATATCTCTTGTACTTTCGTAAATCATTTAAAATCTCCTTGCTTTATCGTTGTATATATGATACAATGTTCTTTGTAAAAATACAAGTGTTTTTTATAAAAAGAACTTTAATTTTTTTATAACTATAATTTTACACCAAAATAGGTTATAAAAACAGTCAAAATAATCGGAAAATTGAAATTTTTTGAAAATTCTTGATATTAAATAATTGACATTAAAAAATTACTTGTTAAACTTTTAAATATAATTGAAAATAAGTATTGAATATAGGAGAAAATAATTATGAAGATAGCGATTTTAGGATATGGAACTGTAGGTAGTGGAGTATACGAAATTATTACTAACGGTAAATCTTTAGAACTTGAAAAAATTGAAGTAAAGAGTGTCTTTGCTAGAAGCCGTGATAAAATGCACTTAGCTACTGATGATATTAATGAAATTATTAATGATGAAGAAATCTCAGTAGTTGTTGAATGTCTTGGGGGACTTAATCCTGCATATGATTTTATTAAAAGATCAATAGAGAATGGAAAACATGTTGTTACAGCTAATAAGGCTGTTGCTGCAAAATATTTAGACGAATTTGTTGAATTAGCTGAGAAAAATAATGTGAAGTTTATTTTTGAAGCTAGTGTAGGTGGAGGGATTCCTTGGCTTGTAAACTTAGAAAGAACTAGACGTGTCGATGATGTAAAACGTGTATATGGTATCTTCAATGGAACAAGTAACTTTATTCTTGATAATATGTATAGAAACGATCAAGAATTCGATTCTACATTAAAAGCAGCACAAGATTTAGGCTATGCTGAAGCTGACCCAAGTGCTGATGTAGATGGTGGAGATGTTGTGAATAAGATTATCTTAAGTAATGCACTTGCTTTTGATATTCATGTTCAACCTGATTTCCCTACATATTCTATGAGAAATATTACTAAAAATGATATTGACTACTTAAAGCAATATGATTTAGCTGTTAAATATATTGGAGAAACAAATGTAGAAGGTGGAAAGTATGAGACTTCTGTAATGCTTTCTATTTTTGGGAAAGAATCTCAAGAGGCCGCTGTTCCTCTAAATAATAATATTATTTCTTTAGATGGATCATTTATTGGAGAACTTAAGTTTTATGGACAAGGTGCTGGGAAATTTCCAACAGGGAATGCGATTGTTCAAGATATAGTAGATATTAATGAAGGTTCAACAAGAATTGATGTTGTAATTAAGAATAATTTATCTTATTCAGAAGAACTGACTAGAAGAAATTATTTAGTTCGTTCATCTGTAGAATTATCGGGTGAACTGATAGAGAGTATTGAGCAATATAAAGGCAACTTCTATGTAAAAACAAAAGAAATTTCATTAAAACAGCTTACTGGTTTAGTTGATGAAGTGAAAGAAAAAGATAGTAGTTTTGTTGTCGCTAAATTCCACAAATAATAAAATGATTATTTTAAATAAAATTTAGATTTTTCAGAAAATTTATTGATTTTTTCGTAAATAGTAATATAATATATATTAAGAATAGAAAATACAAATAACATAAATAGAAAAAGGAGTTAAAATGGTTAGAGTATCAAAATTTGGCGGAAGTTCAGTAGCAAGTGCTGAGCAATTTAAAAAAGTAAAAAATATTGTGGAACTTGATGATGCACGTCGTTTTGTTGTAGTGAGTGCTGTAGGGAAAGCAAATAAAGAAGATAATAAGGTAACAGATTTATTATATTTATGTTATGCACATACTAAGTATAATATAAATTTTGATAATATTTTCAAAATGATTGAAGATAAATTTACAGCTATTAAAAATGAATTAAACTTAAGTTTTGATATAGAAGGAGAACTTGCTAAGTTAAAAGCAGAGATTAGTAGAGGAATCGATGAAGAATACTTAGTGAGTCGTGGAGAATATTTAACAGCTCTATTAATGGCTGAATATTTAGGATATCACTTTGTAGATGCTAAAGATTTAATTTTCTATAATTATCAAGGTGAGATTGATTTTGAGAAAACTCAAGAAGCTTTTGATGACATTGTAAAAGAATATGATCGTCTTCTTATTCCAGGATTCTATGGAAGTAGACCTAATGGGGAAATTAAGATTATGACTCGTGGTGGGGGAGATGTAAGTGGAGCTATAGTCGCGAATATTGCAAATGCTAGTGTTTATGAAAATTGGACAGATGTATCTGGAATTCTAATGGCAGATCCTCGAATTATTGAAAATCCACACGAAATTAAAGTAATTAGTTATACAGAACTTCGTGAACTTTCATATATGGGAGCAAGTGTACTTCATGAAGAAGCTATCTTCCCAGTACGTGATAAAGATATTCCAATTCAAATTCGAAATACTAATGATCCAACAGCAGAGGGAACTATTATTTCTGATAATAAACATCTTGATGAGAAACAAATTGTTACAGGTATTGCAGGGAAAAAAGATTTCTCTATTATTACAATTAAAAAACGTCACATGGCAAATGAAGTTGGCTTAATTGGGAAAGCACTTAAGATTTTTGAAGATTTTAATGTTAGTATTGAACATATTCCTAGTGGGATTGATTCATTCTCTGTAGTTGTAGAAACAGGTAATGTTAGATCATTTATTCATGAATTAGTTGCAAAAATTAAAGCAGTTCTTGAAGCAGATGAAGTGAATGTTACTCATGAGATTTCACTTATTGCTACAGTTGGAGAAAAAATGAAGAATACAAAAGGATTATCTGGCAGATTATTCAAAGCTTTAGGGGAAGCTGGGGTAAATATTGCATTGATTTCACAAACTAATGATGAAATTAATATTATTGTAGGTGTTCATAACGATGATTACGAAAAAACTATAAATACTATTTACTCAGAATTTAAGTAAAAATATAGCTTCTTGTCTAGTTTTAGTCAAGAAGCTATTTATTATAATATTATTTGAGGTGATTTTATGAAAATTTTACAGATTATGTGTCATCCAGATTATAATGGAGAGCATAGAGTTTCTAATATCTTGGCGAAAATCGGCGAAGATAAATTAATCGAAAAAGGTTTCAGTAGTATTGAAAAGATTAATTTATATGATCCGAGTGTTCATATTCCAGTCATGGATAAGTTTATGTTCAATTATGAAGGAGAAAAATTAACAGATAAAGAACAACACGATGAAATTAGGCAAAAAGAGATTTTAAATCAATGGAAAAGTGCTGATGCTGTATTTATTTATATGCCGCTTCATAATTTTAATGTAGTATCAAAATTTAAAGACTATGTAGATAATATAGTTATAGTGAATGAAACATTTAAATGTGAAGAAGAATCTTTAATAGGTTTAGATAATTATAATAAACAAATAACCTTTGTCATAACAAGTGGTGGAGAATTTGATAAGCATATTCAATATACTAATCTGGACTTTGCAGTCCAATATATCAGAGGAATATTTAGCGTAATAGGAATAGATAAAGTAAAGGTTCTAAGAGTAGAAGGCTTAGATTTAGCATTTAATAATAAAGAACAGTTAGTTAAAAGAGCTATTTTTGATTTAAAAGAGTGGATAGAAGAATTTTCTCATAGAAATAAATAAAGAAGGTAGGGGAGACCGTTTAATATGGTTTCTTTTTACCTTCTTAACTTTATTTAATATCAAATTCTAGTTGTTTTTCTTTAGATGAAAGAATTTTGAATTGCCCATTTGTTAGGTTAGCAATCCAATTTTCAAAGTTATCATAATCTTCCTGCATTACATAGATTGTATAAACGATTTTGTCGGTATACTCTAAATTATTCACGATAAAATTAGTTTTTCCAATTTCATACTCTATTTTACCGTTAAGGCTGTAGTCTAACTCTAGTCTAACTTCAAATGCATCTTTTCTTTCTACTAATGTTGCATTTTTTAGCGCATTGATTACACCACCACCGTAGGCTCTAACTAAACCACCAGTTCCTAGCTTAGTTCCACCGTAGTACCTGATAACTGTGGCACAGACATTTTTAATTTCGTTCTTTACTAGTATGTCTAACATCGGAGCTCCAGCAGTCCCACTTGGTTCACCATCATCGTTAGCACGAGTAATTTCGTTATTGTCACCAAATACATAACAAGAACAGACATGAGTAGCATCGTAATGTTTCTTTTTCATTTTTTGAATAAATTCTCTAGCTTCTTCTTCGCTATTAATTCTTATAAGATGAGTAATAAATGTAGATTTTTTCTCTACAAATTCATCGTATGAATCTTCTTTAATTGTAATAAATTTCTTCGCCATAGTACCTCCTTTGTGATTTATAATTTGCTAAATTTACTATATTAATTATGATGTATTATAAATAAAATGTCAATAATTAGAATATATTTCTCATTATACTACTTGACAAAATATACTATGCAATGTATAGTATTATGTGAAAGGAGATATTTGTATGGAAGCTCAATTAAAAAGAGGTTTATTGGAAATATGTGTTCTTGCTACTTTACGTAATTCTGAATCATATGGGTATAAAATTATAAAAGATGTTTCAAATGTAATTCCTATATCGGAATCAACGTTATATCCAATCTTAAAACGCTTGGAAGCAAACGATTGTGTTACCTCATATTCGGTAGAACATAATAGTAGACTAAGAAAATATTATAAAATTACAGATGTTGGTCTCAATAAAATTCAGGAATTTCTTATCGACTGGAAAGTAATAAGTAATGCACATAAATATATATTAGGAGATGAAAAACATGAATAAGACACAGTTTTGCGCTCTTTTGGGAAATAAATTAAAACCATATTTATCGCCAAAAGAGATGTATAAAACACTCAATTTTTTCGAAGAAATGATTGATGATCGTATTGATGAGGGCTTAAGTGAAGAAGAAGCTGTATCACAATTAGGGGATATTAATATCATCGTTGATCAAATTTTAGATGAACATAATATTGGGAAAAAACAAACAAAACTAGTATGGAGGTTTATCCCACGAAAAATCCCTACAGAGCTCGGCTTTATTATTACCGTATTATTATTTCCTGCTTGGATAACTATATTTTCTCTAGTCGCTAGTCTTTTTATAGTTATTCTATCTATAATATTTAGTATTGCACTTTCTATTATAGCTATTTTCATTGGTGGAATCTTATTAATATTAAAATCCCCATTATATCTTATTTACGAAAGAAATATTTCGTATTTCTTAGATACTTTAGGATTTGGATTTGTTATTTCAGGGACTGGTTTAATTGGTATTGACTGGTTGATAAAAATATATAAAAAATCACGTCAAAATGGTATAAACATCAGAACAATTTTTGTGAAGATTTTCAAAAAAGAGGTGTATATAAATGAATAAATTTATAAAAATTTCTATTAGTTTTATAATTTTTGGACTAGTATTGATAGGATTAGCAACTTACTTAAATAATGGTCATGTACCTAGATTTTCTTCTAATTTAGAAAAAAAGAATTATACTGTCTCGATTAATGATGTTAAAAATTTAGATTTAGATATTATTGATTCTGATGTAACCATAGAAGAGAATACTGCTTCTAAAAATATGGAAATAGAATACTATACTGCTCTAGAACGTAAAGTTAATATAGAGCACATAGGAAATAAGTTATCTATAAAAGAAAATAAAAATATTGTGAGTATTAATTTTAATTTCTTTACTGAAAAAAGAAAACTTATTATAAAAATACCTAAATCTTCTAATATTGATATCAATTTAGTTAATAAAATAGGAGATTATTTTATCAAGAATCTAGATATTAAATCTCTTATAATTAATAGTGAACTAGGTGATGTATATATAACTAATATTTCAGCTTCAGATGCTGACATTAAATTAGCAACTGGAAATTTAAATATAGATAACTTAAATGGTAAAAATAATTCTCTGAAAATTAATGTTGCTACAGGAAATGTTAAATTAAATAATGTTAATGATTTAAAAGATATTAGTATTGATAATAAAACAGGAGATACAGATTTGTCATCATCAACAATAAAAGATATTAATATAACTAATGAACTAGGAAATATTAAGGTAAGTAATCTTCCTAGTGAAAGTTCAGATAATATTAACTTAAAAACAACTACTGGTAATATTATTTTAAGTAATCTTACTGCAAATAATTCTATTATTCTTAAGACAACAGAAGGTAATATTATAGCTGAATTAAGTGATGAAGAATCAAATTTTACAAATAGCTCAAATAAAAAGAAACAATTATTCACATCTTCAAATACTGGAACTGTAAATGTAAAATTTTCAAATAAATAAATAATATCCCATCAAAAATTATTTTTGATGGGATATTATTTATTCTTGGTTATTATTTACACCGGTATTTTGATGAGTATTTGTTGTACCGACACCAGTTGTAGTATTTTGCTGTTAATTGCTGTTGTTAGCATTGTTTTTAGTATTACTATTTTCATCAGGTCTATTTTCATTGCTTACGGTAATATCATTTTTCAAATCCTCTTTAGTAAGTCTTCCTGGAAGATTTGCTAGTAAGTCTTCTTGAGACATTATTGTAAGATCAGTAGCTTGATATGTATCTGGTAAGCGAAGATTATCTATTTTATATTCTTTAAGTCCAATTGCAATATGTCCTTGATAATATATATTTAATAGATCAGTTGCTTTTGGAAGTGGTAAATCAAGATTGTTTCTTAAAGCAGATGAAGCATATAGAAGTGACAATGGACGTGGATAGTAGTAATATACTCCGTTATAAGTCACATCGTAACCATCAATTCTATGCGATACAATCTCGATATTATCATTGATAAACATCATAATAGCTGAAGAAATTTGAGTTGTAGACAAGTTGTGTTCAACATTGTCTCCAACGATATTAATTACATCATTAATTTTAGTTAAAGCATTTAGACTTTTTGCTTTATCAATTAGAGCGTGGATAGCTTGCAGTTGGCGTTGACCACGCTCTATATCACTATCATAGTATCTACTACGTGAAAACGCAAGTGCTTGTTCACCGTTCAGTGTATGCCAACCTTTAGTTAATTTAACAGTATTTTCTTCACCATTAGCATTTTGTTCATCCATATCAAATGGAACATATAAGTCAATTCCTCCAAAAGCATCAACTGTTTGTTCAAACGCTTTAAAGTTTATTAATACATAGAAGTTAATTGGTGTATGTAATAAGTTTTCTACTGCATTAGTAGTTCCTTTAACATCATTATAAGCATGAGCATGAGTGATTTTATCATAGAAATAAGCACTATCATTATGTTCATCGTCTTTTTCTCTCATAAGGCTAAGTGAATCACGAGGGATACTTACCATATCCATACGTTTTTTATCCTTGTTTACAGTAGCTAAGATCATTGAATCTGTTCTACTATCTTCACGTGTTTGCCCTTGTGCTTTTCGATCATCATTCATATCAATACCCAGGATTAATACTGAGAATTTTTTGAAGTTAGGATCAACTTCTTTTAAATAATCTACATTCTTATAACCTTTTTGTGCTGAACTAGAAAAGTTGAAAAACGTATATGCGGCAAAACCACCGATTCCAAGTATTAATAATGCAAAGATTGTCATTAATATTTTTCTAATCCCTCTTTTTTTAGGAGGTTCGCCTCCGTTTTTGTAAGAGGGTGTACTAATTCTTTTTCGTCTAGACATTTTTTCTTCCATTTAATATTAGACCCCTTTTTTTATTTAACTTTTTTATTATACTACATATTTAGTTTAAACGCTATAATAATGCGGAAAATTACTGAAAAAAACTTGATAATTTTGTATATTGTAACTGAAAAGAAAGTTGGTATTCTTTGAAATTTTCAAATGTTTATATTAAAATAAAATAATAAGTACAAAAAATAGGAGTGCATTATGCCAGAATTACCAGAGGTTGAGAATATAAAATTTGGACTTGAAGAAGTAGTAATAAATAAGAAAATTATTAATATAACATATTCTAAGGTTGTTGAAGATAGTCATAAAGTAGGAAAAATGGCTATTGTTAAACAAAAACTTAGCGCTTTTTCAGATAGTGTGAAAGGTAAAGAGATTGAAAAGTTATCACGTAGAGGAAAGTATTTATATTTCACATTAAATGAAGGATATATTATTACTCACTTTGGAATGACAGGGGCATTCTTTTTGGTTAAGGATATAGCTGAGATTACCAACAAAAATTATTATAAACATCAACATGTAATCTTTGAATTATCTACTGGAGAAAAATTAGTCTATAGTGATATTAGAAGATTTGGGGAACTTAGGTATATTGATGATATAACGAAATTTAAACCATTCATAAATCTTGCTCCAGAACCATTTGATAAAAAGGCAAAAAAATATTTCTTAAGTAAATTGGAAGAAAATAAATACAGGGAGCAATCTATAAAAGCACTACTCTTAGAAGGAAATGTATTTTGTGGTTGTGGTAATATCTATGATTGTGAGGTATTATACCGTCAAAAGATTCATCCTTTGACAAAAGCAAGTGAACTTTCTAAAAAGAAGAAGGAAAGTTTATTTAAAGAATTGATTGATATTTTGGATTTTGCAATTAAAGAAGGTGGTTCTACTATTTCTGATTATGTTCACGCTGATGGTGGAGAAGGGAATATGCAAAATTTTCATCAAATATATGGGAAAAAAGTTTGTCCTCTAGGTCATGAGGTGGAAAATGTAACAATAAAAGGACGCTCGAGTCACTTTTGTCCTATTTGTCAAAAAAAATAAATAAAAAGGAGAATCAATGGAAAGCAGAATAGAATTTTTAAAGAAATATATAAGTATAATTATTGGATCATTAATTTTTGCGGCGGGATTAGAATTTTTCTTAATTCCTAATAATATATTGGATGGTGGAGTAATTGGTGTATCTATTATTGCACGTCACTATTTGGGATTACCACTTGGGATTTTCATACTAGTCTTTAATATTCCATTTCTATATTTGGGATATAAGCAGATAGGTAAAGGATTCGCCATAGCTTCTATTTTTGGAATTGTTATCTTATCTTTTGCAACTTCATATTTTCATAATTTTTCACCACTTGTTACGGATCCATTCTTAGCATGTATATTCGGTGGGATAATACTTGGAATAGGAGTAGGATTAGTTATTAGAAATGGTGGTACGTTAGATGGAAGTGAGATGTTTTCTATCTATGCTACTAAAAAATTACCGATTTCTGTAGGTGAAATGGTCCTTGGGATAAATGTTGTTATATTTATTGCTTCTGGATTTGTATTCACATGGGAAGCTGCACTTTATTCAATGATAAGTTATTTCGTTGCATCTAAAGTAATGGATATTGTTATTGAGGGGCTTAATGATTCCAAATCGGTTATGGTTATTACAAGTAACTATCAAGTGATAAGTCAAGAAATTCAAGACAGATTAGGTCGTGGTGTGACTTTATTACATGGTGAAGGTGGTTATTCAGGGCATGAAACAAAAATAATCTTTTGTGTAATCACTCGTATAGAAGAATCAAAACTTAAAAAAATAGTCTTTAGAAATGATAAGAATGCCTTTCTATCGATTGGAACAGTTAGTGAGGTAAGTGGAGCTAACTTTAAGAAAAAAGATATACACTAATAAATTTCCTTTGCAGTTTTTTCTGCAGAGGATTTTTTGTGTTATAATGACTATAAAGAGGTGGGAATTATGGAAGAATTATATAATTATCTTAATAAGAGTGAGAAGGTTTATTTGTTAGAAAGAAGAAAAACGGTAAAATTTTGGCATATAATATTAGAACTTGTTGGCCTTTTATTTTTGGTGGGAGCATATAGGGAAGATAAGATTTATGATTGCTACTTGGTTAAGTTTGAAAAACATTGGGAAGTATTAGTGTGTAAAAAAGGCAAAGCACTAGAAAAAATTAAGCTTAAAGATAAATTTGAATTAAAAAAGAATTTTCTTTGTGATGGTTATAAGTATAAAGTTCATCGTGAAATTACACATGATTTGTACAACTATTTGAAATATTCATGTTAGCATGAGCAAAAATTGTCTAAATATGTTATAATAGACTGATAAATTTTTTTAAAGGATAATAAAATGAAAATCAAAGAAATAATAGTAGTAGAAGGAAGAGATGATACCAATAGGGTCAAAGAAGCAATAGATTGTGATACATTTGAAACTAATGGCTCGGCCCTAACTAAGAAAAAAATAGAACGTTTAATCTTCCTAGAAAAAACAAGAGGATTAATAGTTTTAACGGATCCTGATTATGCGGGAAAAAGAATTAGAAGTATTATAGAAAAAAATATCCCGACGGCAAAACATGCATATATTTCAAATAAAAAAGCCGTAGATAGTAAAGGGAAAATAGGAATAGAAGCTGCGAGTAAAGAAGATATTATAGCGGCTATAAAAAATCATTATACACCTATGGATGAGGTAAAAAATGATATAAGTAATGAAATATTGATAGAGTTAGGTTTAGTTGGAGGAGCTACCTCAAAAGTTTTAAGAGAAGAACTTTGCGAAAGATTAAATATAGGTTACACTAATGCTAAACAACTACTAAATAAACTAAACATGTATAATATTTCTAAAGAACGATTATTAGAAGAAATGAAAAAAATAAGTAAAGGAATAAAATAATGATAGGAACACCCAAGAAAACTTTTGAAATACTAAAAAAACACGGTTTTACATTTAAGAAGAGCCTAGGACAGAACTTTTTAATAGATGCTAATATCTTAAATAGAATTGTTGATGGGGCTGGGGTAAATGGAAATGTAGGAGTAATAGAAATTGGACCTGGGATTGGTTCTCTTACAGAAGCGTTAGCTAAAAAAGCTAAAAAAGTAATATCATTTGAAATTGATGGTAGACTTCTACCGATTTTATCGGAGACACTTGCTGATTATCCTAATGTTGAGATTATTAATAATGACATCTTAAAAGTTGATGTTGATAAGATAATTGCTGAGAAGATGTCAGATTGTGAAAAAATTATGGTAGTAGCAAACTTACCTTACTATATTACAACTCCAATTTTAACTCATTTAATCGAGAATACTGAAAAAATTGATGGTTATGTCGTTATGATGCAAAAAGAAGTTGCTAATAGACTGAATGCCAAGGTAGGAACGAAAGATTACAACTCATTAACGATTTTATTAAATTACTATACAAATGTTGAGTATCTATTTACTGTACCGAAAAAAGTATTTGTACCTGCACCAAATGTTGAAAGTGCAGTTGTAAAAATTATGACAAAAGAAACTCGAGAATTTGAAACTGATGCTAAATTCTTTAAATTCGTACGTTCGTGTTTTGTTCAACGTAGAAAGACTTTATTAAATAACTTAATTTCAAGTTATGGTAAGGATAAAAAACAAGACTTACAAAATGCTTGTGTAGATAGTGATATTGAGCCAGGAAGAAGAAGTGAAACTTTAAGTTTAGTAGAATTTTATAATCTATATAATAATTTAACAAATAATAGTTTAATCTAAAAGGTAAAACATGGAAGAATTAAAAACTATAATAACCGAATTTAGGGAAAAAAGAGGATGGGAAAAGTATGATACTTTAGAAAGGTTCTCTAAAAGTATTTCAATAGAAGCGGCAGAGCTACTTGAACATTTTCAATGGAATGAAGAAGCAGATAATATTCAAGAGATAAAAGATGAATTGGCAGATGTCCTAATTTATGCTCTTGCAATGTGTTATCACCTAAATGAAGATCCTAAGAAGATAATTAAAGAAAAACTAGTTGATGTTGCAAGACGATATCCAGAAAAATAAAAGAAAAGAGAGAGTGACTCAAAAATCGTGATTTCGGAGAAATCGATTTTGTCGAGTCACCTCCGCACAGTTTATTAGATATCTAAAGAGCTTTTATAAAGCGAATTTAGATATCAATAAACCACTGCGTCTATGAGTTTTCATGTAAACTATTTTAAAATCTAGTACTTTTGGGTCAGCCCCCTTTTGTTTCTATAATAATTATCTATATAAAAAAGTAGCCCTTTACTAGGACTACTTTTTAATGATTTTAATATTACTATCTACTAGTTTTAGTTTTTAAGATACGTACTTCTTTACCTTTATAGAACATTGCGTAAAGAACTGTTACTCCTATTGTGATAACGGCGCATAGAATGTAAATTCCTTGATATGATAAAATTCCGTGAACAGTACCTAAGGCGTATGGTCCAAATCCAAGACCAAGATCTAATCCGATAAAGTATGTAGAAAGTGCAATTCCTACTTTAGTAGAATCAACAAGTTTTAAACAAACAGCTTGACCGTTTGACATGAATGTTCCGTAGCCTAATCCAATTAGTGCACCAGAGAATAATAACATAAAGCTACCATTTGTAAAACTTAACATTAATAATCCTAAAGTTAAGAATACAAAACTTGGATACATAACTGCATTCTCACCACGAGCATCGAAAATACGACCTGCAAATGGACGAGTGGCTGTAATAATTAGTGCATATACTACAAAGAAGAAAGCTCCTGCAGTAGATAAGTTTAAGCTATCAGCATAAATTGATAAAAATCCTAGGACACTTGAATATGCTAAACCAATTAAGAATGCTACAGTAGAGATGAATAATACTCTATATTCAATAAATGTATTTAATGACCAACTGTTTAGTAATTTTTTTTGTTTTTCGTCTAATTGTATATTTTTTACTGGGAATAGGAAACAAGCAATTGTAACTGCAATTGACAATACAATAGCTAAAATGATTACTGCATTGAATCCAGTAATAGGTAATAATAACATACCAATAAATGGTCCGATAGCAGCTGCTAAACTTGTACTTAAACCATAGTAATTAATTCCTTCACCATTACGAGTTCTAGGAATATATGCAGTAACTATTGCGTTAGCTGCAGTAGAAATAGTTCCATAAGCAAATCCGTTTAAGAAACGAACTATATCTAAAATAATGATATTTGATGAAATTAAATATGCAGCTGTTGTGATTAAGTAAATTAGAGCACCAAATCGTAAAATTTCTTTACGACCAATGATTTCTAATTTTTTACCGATATAAAGACGTGCGACAAGCGTACCAATAATATAGATACCTGCGGCAAAACCTGCCTGTGCGGCAGTAGCACCTAACTCAGAAGTGGCATATTTTGCTGTGATAACTACAAAACAATAGTAAATTAAAAATACAATAAAGTTAATCGCAGTTATTGTGATAAATCCTTTGTTAAATAATTTTTCTCTTTCTATAGCTGAATGGCTATCCATAAAAATTCTCCTTACTTATTTTTAATGATATATGTCTATCATACGCCTATGAAAATAGATTTTCAAGTAAAAATTTTCATAAAAATGATATATTTTCAATTTTATTTCCATGAAGAATACAATTTGTTAATAATAATATATTATCTATATATAACAGTAATATCAATGTTTTTGAAGGTGTGTTAATTTTAAAAAGTTAATCTTATAGTTGTGAAAACGACTTATTTTCATGATTTTCAAAAATAGGCTTATAATTTAAGAAATATTATTAGTACAGCATTTTTAAATAAAGTAGGATTAATATATTTATAATATTTTTTGAAAATAGTTTTAAGAAAAATTTATAAGTGATATAGTGATTTTTATAATTAAATAGAGTGTTTTTTGAATTATCAGAATTCTTTAGATATTTTCTAAAAAAACATATTGACAATAAAAAAAAGAGTTGCTATAATGTAAACAAGAATTAAACGTAAAGGAGAAAAAAGATTTATGAAACTGTATCAAGTTGACACGCTACAATTAAATATTCGTTGGCAAAGCCACTAGATACTGAGTCGATCTTGTTTCTTTTTGACATAGATACGGCTCTCAGATGAGAAGTAAGTATCTATGTGGATTATTTGTGATGGAAAAATCGAGACCACATAGAAATATCTAGGTGGCTTTTTATATTGTAAAAAGTATAGTTAAAAGACCACTGGGTATATGCTAGTGGTCTTTTTGTATAGATACGCTTCTAAAATTTTTATTACAAAAAATATTATTAAATTTAAAGGAGATTATTAAAATGAAAGTAAATAAAATTTTTGTAGCATTTGCGGTATTATTAGTTTGTGTATTAGGTTATGGGTTCTTCTCAAGTAAAAAAGGTGAGGAAACTAAAAAGGTTGATAATAAAGAGGTAAAAGTAGGAGTTCTTCAATTACTTAGTCACCCAGCTCTTGACCAAATTTATAAAGGTTTAGAAGATGGACTTAAAAAAGAAGGATATGAAGTTGGTAAGAACTTAAAAATTGATCTTCAAAATGCTCAAGGTGATCAAAGTAACTTAGCAAGTATGGGTCAAAAATTAGTTACAGATAACAACGATATTTTAGTAGGTATTACAACACCAGCTACTTTATCACTATCAAATGCAACTAAAGATAAACCAATCATCATGGGTGGTATTACTTATCCAGTTGAAGCAGGATTAATTAAAGCTGAAGACAAACCAGGAAACAACATTACTGGTGTAAGTGATAGAACTCCAATTAAACAACAACTAGAAATCATGAAAAAAGTATTACCTAACATGAAAAAAGTTGGTATTTTATACACAGCTAGTGAAGATAACTCTGTAAAACAAGCTCAAGAAGCAGAAAAATTAGCTAAAGAATTAGGATTAGAAGTTAAAGTTTCAACAGTAGCTAATACAAATGATATTCAACAAGTAACAGAAAGTCTTGCTTCACAAACAGATGCAATCTTTGTACCAATCGATAACACAATCGCTAGTGCAATGGCAACAGTAGTAAAAGTAACAGACGCTAAGAAAATTCCAGTATTCCCATCTGCAGACACAATGGTAGCTGACGGAGGACTTTTAGGACTAGGTGTTGACCAATATCAAATCGGGGTTGAAACAGCTAAAGTTGTAGCTAAAGTATTAAAAGGTGCAGATACTAAAGATATGCCAATCGTACTTGCTAATGAAGGTGTTATCTATCTAAATGAAGCAAAAGCAAAACAATTAGGAATCGAAATTCCAAAAGAAATTAAAGATAAAGCAAAAGTAGTAGATAAAAAATAATATTATTGATATTATATTATTAAGAAGCTATTTGAATTATAAATAATTAAAAGGAGCGACTCATCAAATCAATAGAAAAAATTATTGTTTATGAGTCGCTCTAAATTATATAAAATCAAATTAGAAGAAATATTAAATAAAAGAGGTGCAGGATGGATCTATTTATTTCAGCGATTTCACAGGGAATGCTGTGGGGTATATTATCGCTTGGATTGTTTATAAGTTTTAGAGTTTTAAATATTGCGGATATGACTACTGAAGGAGCGTATCCTTTAGGAGCAGCTGTCTGTGTTATTTGTATACATAATGGGATCAACCCTGTTATAGCTACATTGATTTCAATAGTGGCGGGTATGTTAGCAGGTCTTGTTACAGGATTCTTAATTACCGTTTGTAGAATTCCAAGTTTACTTGCAGGAATCTTAACAATGACTGCATTATTATCGGTGAACCTTAGAATTATGGGTAGACCAAATTTAAGTTTAATCAATAAAGATACAATTTTTAGCAAAATTCAAGGATTAAACTTACCGACTCATTATGATACTGTATTTGTTGGAATTATTCTTTCTGGATTAATTATTATAGCTATGTCTTTATTCTTTTCAACGGAATTAGGTCAGAGTTTAATTGCAACAGGAGATAATGAGAAAATGGCGACAGCATTAGGTATTTCTACAAAAACAATGACGATTTTAGGATTAATGCTTGCTAATGGAATTATTTCTTTAGCTGGTGCGATTTTAGCACAAAACAATGGTTATTCAGATGTAAACAGTGGTATCGGGGTAATAGTAGTAGCGTTAGCAGCAATTATTATAGGAGAAGTAATCTTCAAAGATGTATCTTTCACAACAAGATTAATTTGTGTAATCTGTGGTGCTATAATTTACAGATTACTGCTAGTAGGAGTATTAAAATTAAATATTATTGGAGCTAATGACTTTAAATTAGTTTCAGCTTTAGTAATTGCTATTTTCTTAACTTTACCTCAATTAAAATTAAAAACTAAGAGAAAGGATGCGTAGAACATGTCATTTATAAAAATTAATAAAATAGATAAAACATTCTTTCCAGGTACGATTAGAGAGCAACATGCTTTAAAAAATGTTAGTCTTGAAATAAAAGATGGTGATTTCATCACGATTCTTGGAGGAAATGGAGCAGGAAAATCAACTTTTCTTAATGCCTTAGCGGGTTCATTCTCGTTAGATGATGGAGAAATCTTAATCGAAGGAAAAGATGTAAGTAATATAGTAGAACACAAGAGAGCAGGATTCATTAGTAGAGTTTTCCAAAATCCACTTGATGGAACAGCTCCTCGTATGACTGTAGCACAGAATATGTCTTTGGCACTTCGACGTGGTAAAGTCAGAGGTTTTAAACCGGGTACTACTAAAGAAGATAGGAAACTTTTTAAAGAATTGCTAGCGACTTTAGACTTAGGGCTTGAAGATAGATTAGATAGTGAGATGGGGCTATTGTCTGGAGGTCAACGTCAAGCTATTGCACTTTTAATGGCAACTATGACCACGCCAAAACTTTTACTTCTTGATGAACATACTGCTGCATTAGACCCAAAAACTCAGAAGAAAATAATGGAGCTTACTCGACAAAAGATTGAAGAGAAAAAATTAACAGCGTTAATGATAACTCACAATATTCAAGATGCAGTGAAATACGGAAATAGAATAATAGTTCTGCACCGTGGAGAGCTAGTTCGTGATATCAGTAAAGAAGAAAAAGAAAAACTTGATGCAAAAGCATTATATGAATTACTTTATAATTTAGAAGAAAGTGAGTAGAACTACATGGGGTGACTTGATAAAATCTAGTTTAAGTCACTCCTATTTATTTTTCACATGATAATATGATATAATAAGGATAAACGTAAGGAGTAGTATATAGGGATTGCGCCTTGATGGAGGAGATTCCGGTTCGAATCCGGGCTATTACGTCTAAGACATCTATTTGTAAATAGGTGTCTTTTTTTCATTTTAGATTCATTTTTTTGTTTTAGAATATTTCTAAATAGTGAAGTTATAATATATAAGAACTATTGTTTTACATTTATAAGTGAATTAAGTAAAATATAGTAGAAATTTAGTATGAGGAGATTGTTATGAAGATTCTTGTTGTAGAAGATGAACGCGATTTGAATAGAATAATTACTAAACACTTAAAAAGAAATAATTATAGTGTAGATAGCTGTTTCGATGGTGAGGAAGCATTAGATTTTGTTGGTTATAGTGACTATGATTTGATTATTACTGATATTATGATGCCAAATGTTGATGGCTATGAGTTTATCAAAAGGCTTCGCGAGAGTAAAAATAATACACCAGTTATAATGTTAACAGCAAAAGATACTTTAGAGGATAAAATTGTCGGTCTTGATAGTGGTGCTGATGATTATATAGTTAAGCCGTTTGAATTTGACGAACTATTTGCGAGAATAAGGGTTCTAATGAGAAGAAATTATGGTTTAGCGACTAATGTTATTCAAATCGATGATATTGTACTTGATATTTCTAAAAAACAAGTTACTAGAAATGGTGAAAACATTGGATTGACTGGTAAAGAATATGAGGTATTAGAATATCTTATGAAAAATAAGGAGAGTATATTGAGTCGCGATCAGATTCTTAATCATGTTTGGGATTATGATTATGATGGTGCTTCAAATATAGTAGATGTAATTATAAAAAATATTAGGAAAAAACTAGACAATGGAACGGATAAAACTATTATTTATACTAAAAGGGGGCTAGGATACTTTGTTAAAGAAAAATAAGAAACTATCATTCTTTCCATTTAAAAAGGTATCTTTAACTTTTAAAATAACATTATGGTATACGACATTTATAGTTTTACTAATAGGATCGTTAATTATTGGGACATTTTTTGTTAGTGATAGTGTTGTAGAGAGTGGGGCTAAAAAAAGGTTAATAGAAGAGGTAACGGAAATTTCAAGTGGTGCCGATACATTTACTCCATTTGAAGATGGTGTTACATTGTCTGTATATGATAAAGATGGTAATCTTGTTGCAGGATCTGTGCCTAGAAATTTTAAAGTCAACGATTTTAGTCTTGGAGCTATTTCTGAATATAAAGATGTAAATCATAATAAATATTTATACTATGATTCAGAAACCAGTTCTGCTAGATTAGGTAATGGAAAATATGTAAGGGGTATTGTTCAAGTTACTAATAACATTAATGGTTGGATATTACCGATAATTATTAGCATTGGCAGTCCATTTGTTATTATGGTAATAATGTATGGTGGATACTTGATAATAAGAAGTTCATTGAAACCTGTAAGAGATATGACAGAAACAGCTGAGGCTATTGCTCATAGTAATGATTTAAGTAAAAGGATTTACATAGAGGAAGGAACTGATGAAGTTCACAAATTAGGTAAAGTTTTTAATGAAATGTTAGAAACGCTAGAAAATTCATCAAAAAGAGAACGCCGATTTAGTTCGGATGTATCGCATGAGCTTAGAACACCAATTTCTGTAGTAATGGCAGAAAGTGAATATGGAGCAAAATATACCGATTCTATAGAAGATGCAAAAGAATCGTTTGAAGTAATTGAGAGACAAAGTAAGAGAATGGCCTCTATGATTAATCAAATTTTAGAATTAGCCAGGCTAGATAGTCGTTTAGAGATTCCAAAGGAAGAACTCCCTTTATCGGATAAAATAAAACATACATTAGAAGACTATAAAATTCTGTTCGATAATAAGAATATAAAGTTATCGATAAACATAGAAGAAAATATCATAGTTCATGCAAATGAAGCTTTAATTATGAGAATGATAGATAACTTATTATCTAATGCTTTGAAATATGCTGAAACGGAAGTAACAGTTTGTTTAGCTAGAAGAAAGAGTATAATTCTTGAAGTTGCTGATGATGGTATTGGAATAAGTGATAATGAGAAAAAACTTATTTGGGATAGGTTTTATAAAGTAGATAAATCAAGAACAACGACTGAAGATAATTCTTCAGGATTAGGTTTGTCTATTACCCAAAAAATAGTGAAATTGCATGATGGTAAAATAGCTGTTTTTGATAATAAGCCAAAAGGAACAAGATTTGTAGTGAATCTTTAAGAATAATAAAGGGGACTACCTCAAAAATTCTAAATATAAAAAAAAGTGTATATTATAATTCATAGACGCAGTGGTTTATTGATATCTAAAATTGCTTTATAAAAGTATTTTAGATATCTAATAAACTTTGCAAGAGTGACTCGACAAAATCTTGTTTCTCCGAAATAACGATTTTTGAGTCACTCCTTTTTATTTTGTAAAAAATTATAAATTAATAAAAATCTTCATTTAAGATTCATAAAACAAAGATATAATAAAAATATCAAAAGAGATGAACAAAAGTGAAATCTTCATTTAAGATTCATAAAACAAAGATATAATAAAAATATAAAAAAAAGAGGTATATAAAATGACTAAAAAAATTAACAACAATGAGATTGAAACACTAGAAGGAGTTTACGAAGAAACAATGAATAGCAATAATCAATATAATGAACAACCAAAAAAAGCAAAGAGAAACTTCTTAAAACCACTTATAATTGGGGCATTAGCAGTAGTAGTAACAGGCTCAGTAGGCGCATATGCATACGATAGATATGAAGAGGCACAAAGAGTTAAAGTTCAAGAAGCTTATTCAAATGTTAAGATGAATGTTGGACAGCAATCAAATCAAAATAACAATAACGGAAACAATAACAATAATAGTAACAATGGTGATAATGGTTCAAACAGTAATTCTCAAAATGATAACCAATCTTCAAATGTTCAAAATAATAGTAATAACATCAATACTCAACAAAATGTACAAAATGCAAAATCACAACAAGAAATTCGCTCTATAGTAGCACAAGCAATTTCAACACCAGAACAAAATATTAATTTTGTAAAAATTAAACCTGAGTATGAGGATGATTACGCAGTTCAAAATAATGGAGTACCTTTATACGTTTATGAAATAGAAGCTCGTGCAAATGGATTAGAATATGATCTAAAAGTTGATGCTGTGTCAGGAAAAGTTTTAAAAGTAGAAATAGATAACTAGAAAAATAAACTGATAGTCTAGAAATAATATCTAGATTATCAGTTTTCTTTTTTTAGAAGGGAGTTTTTCATATAAATTAAATGATGTTTTCCCTTTTAAATGTTTACTTATTTTTTGTTATTATTATAAATATAATATCCAATGAAAATAGCGGCTATTAAATATAAATTAAAGTTAGGGTTGGCAATATAAAATATCATAGCCTTATAAGATAGACGCATTAGTAACCCCTGGATAATCGATGGTGCAAAAAGTAAAACTGGTATTATAGAATTATCCATTTTCCTTGCTAATAATATTATAAAAATTAATATTAGCAGAAGAATTAGTATTGCTAAATATCTATTTACAATAACATTGAATGCAGTTGGAAATTTGAAAGGATTAAAAAATATCAATAATGCAATTACTAATACCAATATTGTAATTATAGTATTTTTAGTGCGTTCATCAAGTTTGCTTTTATTAGTATACATGAAAATATAACTTAAGTAGAATCCACCGAAAATAAAGGCACCAACAACAGCGGCTTCTAATAAATTTAAAGCCATAAATGGATTAGCTAATATTGGTGATAGATAAAAAAGTACATAAATACCAGTTGCTATTAGTAAATTACGTTTGAAAACAGTCATATAATCTCCTTATTTATTTTATTAATGCAGTTAAACCATAGGCAACAAAAGAAAATACTATAATAAGAAGTATTAAAACTAAAGCACTTGAATTAAAAATGAAAAACAATGGAAGTGCTAGAGTAATACTTAGAAGCGGAGTATAAATTGTTCTTTGTATAAAATATGTTACCAATAGTGTAATTGCAAATGATGAAAATCCATAAGCTAATATCAAAATAAAACCAGCTTTATCACTAGTTCCATTATAAAATTTCAAAAAAAGTAGGGGAACAATATAGTATAAAATACTAGTAAGTAAAAATGTCCCTAATAACGTTTTTCTTTGCATGTTAAAATCTCCATAAATATTGTTTTTATTATTGTAATATTTTATGTAGTATAAGTCTAGTAATATAACAAAACTAATAAAAAAATATTTATTGAATGGAGTAAAATATTTTCGGATATCCCTTGTTAAAATGAAATAATTAGAGTAAAATAAATATAATAATAATACAAAGGAGAACTATAATTATGTCAAAAGTTCATGTTTTTGATCATCCATTGATCCAACATAAATTATCTTTCATTAGAGATAAAAGAACGGGTTCTAAAGACTTTAGACAACTTACTAATGAAGTAGGTTCTTTAATGGCTTATGAAATTACTCGTGACCTTCCACTGGAGGATGTTGAAGTAGAAACGCCAATCCAAACTACTACTTGTAAACGTCTTGCAGGTAAAAAGATTGTATTCGTTCCAATTCTACGTGCAGGATTAGGAATGGTAGATGGATTAATGAATTTAATCCCATCTGCGAGAGTAGGTCATGTTGGGCTATATCGTGATCCAGAAACGTTACAACCACACGAGTATTTTGTTAAAATTCCTAGCAATCCAGAAGAACGTCACTTTATCGTTGTTGACCCAATGTTAGCAACTGGTGGTTCTGCAATTGCAGCAATTGACTCATTAAAACAACGTGGAGTTACGGATATTAAATTTATGTGTCTAATAGCAGCACCCGAAGGTGTAAAGGCATTACATGATGCACACCCAGATGTAGATATATTTATCGCTGGATTAGATGAAAAACTAAATGACCACGGATACATTGTACCAGGATTAGGGGATGCTGGAGACAGAATCTTCGGAACTAAATAATAGTAGATTATTTTTAATCAAATCATATAAAATTTAAGAAATCGCTAGCAAATATTATAAAATCATATTATAATATGATTATGTATTTCTAATTTTTTATATTACAACAGATTTAGAAATCTAAAAGTAACTTAAGAAAAGAGGTGAGGGGAATATATGGAAAAACACACATATCTTATTACCAAATTATTTGGCTATGATATAACGGTTAATATTCCTAGTGTAATCACAACTTTAATAACAGTATTGCTTACCTTTGTTATTGTGATGTTTCTAACTAGTAGAATAAAATTAAGACCAGATAGTAAACGTCAAAATGCGGTTGAATTACTTGCGTATTTCGTTAGTGATAATGTCATCAAAGGTAATGTTAACTGGAAAAAATATGGTAAAGGATTATGGGCAACAGCTCTAACAATTATTTCACTTGTTGCAGTAGCAAATACTATAGGTGTATTAATAGAAGTTAGTTACAATGAAGTAGTCTATGTTAATTCTGTAACTGCGGATCCAACATTTACTTTCTCTCTTGCATTATTAGTGATTGTCTTTACTCATTTTGCAGGAATTAAGTATAAAGGAATTAAACACTATTTTGGTACATATACTTCTTCAGGTATAGGTATTACACCGTTCAAGGTTATTGAAGAGTTCACAAACTTAATGACTTTTTCAATGCGTTTATTCGGTAATATCTATGCAGGTGAAATATTATTAGCACTATTAGCTACACTTACAACAGTAGGATTCTTTGGTGCAATAGCTGGTATGGCAGGATTAGTAGTATGGAAAGGGTTCTCTCTATTTATAGGATTTATCCAAGCATATATCTTTACTGTCTTAACATTCATTTATTTATCACATAAAATTAGTGATGAACATTAATCTTTTTAAATGCACTATATGTGCAAAAATCTAATAATTAATAAAATTCATTTATTATCCAAGGAGGAAAATATAATTATGGTAGAATTAATTGGAGCAGGTTTAGCAGCAGGTTTAGCAGCAGTTGGTGCTGGTATCGGTAACGGATTTTTATTCGGTAAATTTATCGAAGGTGTATCTCGCCAACCAGAATTAGAATCAAGATTAAAATCTAATGCTTTCGTATTATTCGCACTTGTAGAAGCAGTACCTATCTTAGCTATCGTTATTTCATTCGTTATCTTAGCTAAATAATTTAGTATAATACTGTAAACAAAAGAACTATGAAGAATAGGAGCATTTAGTAAATGGAAAATTTAGTATTTTTAGCTACTGAACACTCTTCTCATCAAGGTTTTAATCTAGGAAATATGGCTATTAACATTGTAGCTGTATTAATCTTATTAGTATTACTGAAAAAATTCGCTTGGGACAAACTTATTGATATGTTAGATGAGCGTCAAAAATTAGTTGAAGGTCAACTTGATGATGCTGCTAAAAATCAAAAAGAAGCACTAATTTTACTTGAAGAAAATCAAGAAAAATTAAAAAATGCGCAACAAGAAATTAAAGTTATGATGGAAGATGCTCGTGAACAATCTAAGGTTGAAAAACAAGCTATTCTTGAAGAAGCGCGTAAACAAGCAGAACAATTAAAAGTAAATGCTCAAAGAGACATTGAGGACGAGAAGAAAAGAGCACTTGAAGAGATCAACAAACAAATTGCTGATTTATCAGTGCTTGTAGCTTCGAAAATTTTAGAAAAAGAATTAGATGGCTCAACACAAAGTGAATATGTTGATAAAGTCATTAAAGAGGTAGGGGTGAAATAATGAGTAAGTCAGTATTAGCTAATAAAATTGGATATTCATTATTTGAAGTTGCAAAAGAAAATAACACATTAGAAGAAGTTTCTTATGAGTTAAAGGAAGTTGCAAAAGTAGTTAATGGAAACCCTGATTTTGTTACATTGATGAACAACCCTAATTTAGAAAAAATAAAAAAAATTAACCTGATTGATGCATCATTTGCAGGAGTAAATAAATATGTTGTGAATGTTGTTAAAATCTTAGCAGGTAATCTGCAAATCTCATTAATTAATTTCGTTTTAGAACAGTATACTGAATTGTTTAATAAACATTCAAGAAATGTTGTTGTTAAAGCTGAATCAGCTTCACCTTTAACTGAAGAACAGTTAGAAAATCTAAAAGAAAAAATTAAAAATGAGTTACAACTAGAAAATGTTGAAATTAATAATTTTGTAGATGCAAGTCTTCTAGGTGGTATAAAACTTACTTACAATAATAAAGTAGTTGATGCTACTATAAAGGCGAAATTAAATGCTATAAAATCAAAAATTTCTTCAATCTAGAAGAAGTTGAAACAAGGAGGGACATAAATGGCTATTAAAGCTGAAGAAATTAGTTCATTACTAAAATCACAAATAGAAAATTATCAGTTTGAAGTTAAGTCAACAGATGTCGGTACAGTTATAGAAGTAGGGGACGGTATTGCTCGTGTATACGGTCTTAATGAAATAATGAGTGGTGAGCTTGTAGAGTTCACTAAAACAGGGGTTATGGGGCTTGCTCAAAACCTTGAAGACACAAATGTTGGTATCGTAATTTTAGGTCCAACTACTGATATTAAAGAAGGAGACGAAGTTCGTCGTACTGGACGTGTAATGGACGTACCTGTAGGTGAAGAACTAATTGGACGTGTAGTTGATCCATTAGGACAACCAGTCGATGGTCGTGGGCCAGTTAACACTACAAAACGTCGTCCAATTGAATCTCCAGCAGTAGGGGTTATGGGACGTAAATCAGTATCTGTTCCATTCCAAACTGGTATTAAAGCGATTGACGCATTAGTACCAATCGGACGTGGGCAACGTGAGCTTATTATCGGAGATAGACAAACAGGTAAAACTGCAGTTGCTATCGACTCAATCTTAGCTCAAAAGGGACAAGATGTAATTTGTATCTATGTAGCAATAGGACAAAAAGAATCTACAGTACGTAGTGTTGTAGAAACTCTTAAAGAACACGGTGCTTTAGACTATACTATCGTAGTAACAGCATCAGCATCTCAACCAGCACCACTTCTTTACATCGCGCCTTATGCAGGGGTTGCAATGGCAGAAGAATTTATGTTTAATGGTAAAGATGTAGTAATCGTATATGATGACTTATCAAAACAAGCAGCGGCTTACCGTGAGTTATCATTACTATTAAAACGACCACCAGGTCGTGAAGCATACCCAGGGGACGTATTCTATCTACACTCACGTCTTCTAGAACGTGCTGCTCGTGTAAATGAAGATTTCGGTGGAGGAAGTATCACAGCACTACCATTCGTAGAAACGCAAGCAGGTGATATCTCTGCATATATTCCAACAAACGTAATTTCGATTACAGATGGACAAATCTTCTTACAATCAGATTTATTCTTCTCAGGTATTAGACCAGCGATCAACGCCGGACTTTCAGTATCTAGGGTAGGGGGATCTGCGCAAATTAAAGCGATGAAAAAAGTATCAGGGACTTTACGTCTTGACTTAGCATCTTACCGTGAGTTAGAAAGCTTTGCTCAATTCGGTTCTGACCTAGATCCAGCGACTCGTGAAAAACTAGAACGTGGTAAACGTACAGTTGAAGTATTAAAACAAGACTTACACAAACCAATTCCAGTAGAAAAACAAGTTATGATTCTTTATGCTTTAACTCATGGATTCTTAGATGATGTAGAAGTTAAAGATATTCACAGATTCGAACAAGAATTATATTCATACTTGGATGCTCATGAGAATGAAGCAATTAAACACATTATTGAAACAAAAGACTTACCAGCAACAGAAGTTATGGATGAAGTAATCGCTGCATTCAAGAAAACTTTTGCTTAAGATGATAAGTAGTAGAGTAAAGGTGGTGAATTAATTGGCGTCACTAAGAGATATAAAAAATAAAATCAATTCTACGAAGAAAACTAGTCATATTACAAAAGCGATGGAGATGGTTTCAACGTCTAAGCTTTTAAAAGCACAATCAAACACACAAAAATTTAATCCATACATGCAAAAAATGCAAGAAGTGATGGGAACAATTTTTGGTAAAAGTTCTAGTATTAAACACCCTATGTTAGAAAAAAGAGAAGCTAAGAAAACTCTTTATGTGGTAATTACTAGTGATAGTGGTTTATGTGGAGGATTCAACGCAAACGTTATTAGAAACTTTGTTAATACTATTAATGAAAGACATGCTAATAGCGAGTATGGTATTGTTGCTATAGGTAACTATGGAGCAGAATTCTTTAGAAAAAATGGCTATAATGTAGTTGATAGTTATAGAGATATACCAGATGAGCCAAGTTTCACTCAGGTTAAACAAATTACTAATAAAGTAGTAGGATACTTTATTGATAAAGAATATGATGAAATTTATTTACATTATAATCACTTTGTTAGTATGATCCAACAGGTTGTAACTGAAAGTAAAGTACTTCCTATTGACAATACAGATAAGTTCGCAAATTCTGAAGAGCAACAACCTACAGGAGCTTATGAATTTGAGCCTGGTGAGACAGCTGTGCTAGATGTAATACTACCTCAATATGCTGAAAGTATGATTTATGGAAGTATATTAGATAGTAAAGCTAGTGAGCATTCTGCAAGAAAAACAGCAATGAAAAATTCAACTGATAATGCAGGAAATATTATTGATACACTTACGATTAAATACAATCGTGCAAGACAAGCTGCAATTACACAAGAAATTACAGAGATTGTAAGTGGAGCAGCAGCAACAAAATAGTAATGAGAAAGGAGAAGCTATTAAGTTAGCATACAACATATGAATAAAGGTTATATTCTCCAAGTTATGGGACCTGTAGTAGATGTTAAATTCGAATCAGGGCATATGCCAAATCTATTAAACGCTTTAGAAGTTTACATAGAAAAAGGCGATGGGAAAAAAGAAAAATTAGTTCTTGAAGTTTCTCTTGAAATTGGTGATAACGTAGTAAGAACAATCGCTATGTCATCTACTGATGGATTAAATAGGGGAGCAGAAGTAGTAGATACAGGAGCACCAATTACAGTTCCTGTAGGTAACTACACATTAGGTCGTGTGTTCAACGTATTAGGTGAAGCAGTTGACCACGGTGAAGAAGCAGGAGCAGAAGTTCGTAAAGATTCAATTCACAAAGAAGCTCCAACATTCGATGAATTATCAACTCACGTTGAGGTTCTTGAAACAGGTATTAAAGTTATCGACTTACTTGCACCATATATTAAAGGTGGTAAAATCGGTCTTTTCGGTGGTGCGGGAGTTGGTAAAACGGTTCTTATCCAAGAACTTATCAACAACGTTGCGCAACAACACGGTGGATTATCAGTATTCACAGGTGTAGGTGAGCGTACTCGTGAAGGAAATGACTTATACTATGAAATGAAAGATTCTGGTGTTATTAACAAAACAGCCATGGTATTCGGACAAATGAACGAACCACCAGGTGCTCGTATGCGTGTAGCATTAACAGGATTAACAATGGCGGAATACTTCCGTGATGAAGAAGGACAAGACGTGCTTCTATTCATCGATAACATTTTCCGTTTCACACAAGCAGGTTCTGAGGTTTCTGCGTTATTAGGACGTATGCCATCAGCCGTTGGTTACCAACCAACACTTGCTACAGAGATGGGACGTTTACAAGAACGTATAACATCAACTAAAAAAGGTTCTGTTACATCTATCCAAGCGATTTACGTACCAGCCGATGACTATACTGACCCGGCTCCAGCGACTACATTCGCTCACTTAGATGCAACAACAAACCTTGAGCGTGCGTTAACAGAGATGGGTATCTACCCAGCCGTTGACCCACTTGCTTCTACATCAAGAGCATTAGCTCCTGAAATCGTAGGAGAAGAACACTATCAAGTTGCGACAACAATTCAAAGAACTCTTCAAAAATATCGTGAATTACAAGATATTATCGCCATCTTAGGTATGGATGAGTTAAGTGATGAAGATAAGAAAACAGTTGATAGAGCACGTCGTGTTCAATTCTTCTTATCTCAAAACTTCCACGTAGCTGAACAATTCACAGGTCAACCTGGTTCATACGTACCAGTATCTGAATCAGTACAAGCATTCAAAGGAATCTTAGATGGTAAATATGACCACATTCCTGAAGATGCATTCCGTCTAGTTGGTGGAATTGAAGACGTATTAGAAAAAGCTCGTAAACTAGGAGTAGAAGTATAATACAAATAGGAGGTAAATAAATGAATACTTTAAGTGTAAGCATTGTTACTCCTAATGGAGAAGCTTATAGCGCTAAAGAAGCTTCTATGGTTGTATTGGGAACTACAAGTGGACAACTTGGTGTAATGGCTAACCATGTTCCTATGGTTGCATCATTAAAGGTTGGACCTCTTAAAGTGATTTTTCCCGATGGACGTGAAGAATATCTAGCTGTAAGTGAAGGATTTGTGGAAACACATAAAGGCGAAGTAACTATTATAGTTCAAACAGCAGAATTAGGTAAAGATATTGATGTTGAACGTGCTAAAAGAGCATTACAACGTGCAGAAGAACGTCTTGCTAAAAAAGAAGATGGTCTTGATGTAAGACGAGCTGAATTAGCAATAGCTAAAGCTTGTGCCCGTCTGAAGGTAGCTGAACAATTATAAGAAAAAATGTAGTTCATATTTATTATGGACTACATTTTTTCTTATATAGTTAGATTGAATTATGTTATGATTTAAAATTTGTAAAGAAATAAAAATAAAACCTCGGAATTTAGAGTTCTTATCAAAAACTTTTTTCCGAGGTTATTTATCTCAATTAATTATTTTTTCTACGTTTTAACAATCCAATTAATGCAAGTAATGAAAGGCCGATTACTACAAGAGATTTGTTTGTAGTTTCACCGGTTTTTGGAAGAGTTTTTGGTGCATTAGTAGGAGTTGAATTTGCTCCTCTAGTGTCTATTATTGTGAATTTTTTCTCTTCTTGAACAGCAAATGAATTTATATCTTTTTCACTTCCAGCAAATGCTGTTTTGATTTTTGCAATAATTGCAAATTTACTAAAGTGATCAACTGTAAATTGTAAACTATTGTTGGTTACAGATGAAGGGATAAGTTCAATAGAATTGTCCTCTTTAATATGATAAACTAGTATATCTTTGTTTTGTTCATTTTGGAGTAGAGCAACTTTTACTGTTCTTGGAATATCAAGTTTTACAGTTTTATTATCATTCTGTAACTCTAAGTCGACAACTCTAATTGAAGTAATGTCTTTCTTGTCTTTAAAATTGTTGTTAGCATCAGCAATAATTTTATCTTTTAAGTCTTCTAAGTTTACATCTTTTGTGATGTCTTTCGCTTCTAATGTTATGTCTTTAGCATCTGCTGTATTTATATCTACACTAATATCTTTATTTTTTGATTTAATAGTTACTGTAATTTTATTGTTATTAATGTTTAGTTCCGATAGTTCTGAAACGATAGGAGCACCAGAAGGAGCATTTGCTTCAGAAATATTACCATCTTTATCAACAACTACTTTATTACCATTTTCAGAAAGACCATCTACTTTACCAGTGAAAGCCTTAGGTGTTTCAGAGGTAGGAGCAACAGTAGGAGTATTGAATTCAGAAACATTACCATCTTTATCGACAATAACTTTATTACCATTCTCAGAAAGGCCATCTACTTTATCAGTGAAAGGTTTAAGAGCTTCAGAGATAGTAGAATCAGTAGGAGTATTGAATTCAGAAACATTCCCGTCTTTATCAACAACAACTTTATTACCATTTTCAGAAAGGCCATCGATTTTACCAGTGAAAGGTTTAAGAGCTTCAGAGATAGGAGCAACAGTAGGAGTATTGAATTCAGAAACATTCTCGTCTTCATCAACAACAACTTTATTACCATTTTCAGAAAGACCATCTACTTTACCAGTGAAAGGCTTAAGAGCTTTAGCGACAAGAGAATCAGTAGGTAAAGAATACTCAGAAACATTCCCGTCTTTATCAACAACAACTTTATTACCATTTTCAGAAAGACCATCTACTTTACCAGTGAAAGGCTTAAGAGCTTCAGCAACAAGAGCATCACTAGGTAAAGAATACTCAGAAACATTCCCGTCTTTATCAACAACAACTTTATTACCATTTTCAGAAAGACCATCTACTTTACCAGTGAAAGGCTTAAGAGCTTCAGCAACAAGAGCATCACTAGGAATTGAATATTCATATTTTGTGCCATATTCATTTTCTCTAACTTTGTAACCATTTTCTGGTGTTACTGTATTTCTCACGTCAGGGTGCAATATGAATTGATTGTTGTTTTGGAATAATTGTCCCATTTCAAGAAGAATCTTCTCTGAATTGTTTCTTCCCGCAAACATAACCCCAAGAGGTAGGTTATTTTTACTCTTGTAAACTGGTAATGAGATGGAAGGATTTCCTGTTAAATTGAATAACCATGTAAATGGAGTTCGTCTCATCATAGGTTCCCATTGTTTTACAAGTAAATCGAATCTTTCTTTTGGATCTTTGATTTTATTAATATTATAAAGTTTTTCTTCAACTGTAGGGTCAACATATGGATCTGTTTTTTTATCATTAGATGGTGCTGTAACAGCATTTGTTGCCATTAAGAATAAATCATATTTTTTATAGAATTCGTTCATTTGATTTATATATTCTGCGGCAGGTTTAGCTGAAGTTACGTCAGTATTAGCAGTTTTCCCCCTATAAGATGATGTTCCTAATGCATAGGTAGCAGGATCTAAATCACGTTTATTATCTTCTGTTGCAGCTTTTGCAGGGGCAGTATATCCACCACCAATTGCACCTATAGTATAGGTTCTAATACCTTCATAACCATCAATAGGAAACTCAGTTACTTCTTCAACTGTGAAGCCTTGTTTTCTTAGAAAATCTACAGCTTTTAGAACAGCTTTCTTACCATCTTCACTTAATTCAACATCTTTTAATGGTGTTTTAAGTGAATAAGCAATTTTTAATTTTTTTAAATCAGTTGGAACTTCTTCCAGTGTTTTAGGTTTACTAATTTGTGTTTTATCAAAATAAGTTTTGGCGTCTTCAATTGTTTTTACTAGAGGGAATTTAACTACGTGTCCAGTTGGTTTTAGACCAATCAATCCAGTCCATGAAGCAGGAATACGAATTGATCCCCCAGCATCACTTCCGCTTGCTATTGAAACCATACCACTGGCTACAGCACCAGCACTTCCTCCTGAAGATCCTCCAGTATTACGACTAGGATCCCAAGGGTTGCCTGCGGGCCCAAATAATTTAGAATCTGTAATATTTCTAGTACCTAGTTCTGGATAGTTAGTTTGGCCAAGTATAACAAAACCTAGTTTTGCGAATTCTTTAGCAACAGCTCCACTAAATTTTGATACTTTACCCTTATTAAAATAGACACCATTTGAAGAATCACCATCTTTTACTAAATCTAATCCTTTAATAAGTGTTGGAACACCTAAGAATGGTTGTTCTTCCCAGTTTATAGGATTTGCAGCAAGGTTCCCTGCTTTAATTCTATCGTCTATTTCTTTTGCAGTTTTATATGCTTCATTAACTAAAGCATTAGGTATTTTTCCATTTTCTGTAGTAAGTACTGCATTTAACTTAGGATTTTCTTCTGCAATAACTTTGTAAGCTAAGTCAACAAGCTCTGTACTAGTAACTTTTTTCTCACGAATTAGTTTTGCAAGTTCAAGAGCACTTTTTTGTTTATATTCAGCTACAGTAAAAGGTATAGTTGGTTTAGTAGATTCTTTGTTTTCAACATTAGTCCTGTTAGTAGTCTCATTATTTTTATTGATTTCAGGTTCACTATTAGTAGTACTTGCTGTTACATCGTTTGCTGTAGTAGTATTAGTAGGAGTTGGTACTACATTATTGGCAGTAGTATCAATACTAGTTGGTTTTTCATTAGTAGTAGTAACGTTAGAAGATGTTGTAATTTTATCATCACTTGCTTTAGCTTGATTATCGTTAGCTATTACTGGAAATAATGTAGCAGCTGCAAAGGCAGGTATAAGTACATATTTAATTTTGTTTTTTTTCATTTTTAGCTCCTATTTTAAATAATTGTTAAAACCTTGAAAAAGCTTTCTATATACAATTATACTCCGATATTGATTACCAATCAAGAGAATAGTTAGATGAAATGAAAAAATATTAGTATGGTTTTCTATATAGATATTATAGCAATTAAGTGAGAGAAAAATATTTTTTGAAAATAAAATAAATACGGTTAACTATAAAAATTAACCGTATTTATATATTTACTTAGACACTAATTATTTTTTTTGCGTTTTAATAGTCCTATTAAAGCAAGGAATGAAAGTCCAATTGCTGATAGGAAGTTGTTTGTGTTTTCTCCTGTATTTGGAAGAGTTTTAGAGATTGAATTTAATCTATTTGTATTTACTACCTTTTTCTCTTCTTTAACAGAAGTAGTTTGTGAATTTTCGGATTCACTTGGAGTAGTAGCAGTTTCATTGTTGATATTTAATGTTGGTAATTCTGCAACAGAAGGTGCGTAAGTTGGAACTGCATATTCATATTTAGTTCCATATTCGTTAACTCCTATTTTATTACCATTTTCTGAAACATTTGTACTTCTAATAGCTGGATTCATTTTGAATTGATGTCTGTCTTGGAAGTATTGTCCAATTTCTAAAAGAACTTTTTCAGAATTATCTTTTGCTGCAAACATTACACCAAAAGGTAAGTTTTTATCACTTAGATATGTAGGTAAAGAGATTGCTGGATTTCCAGATAAATTAAATACCCAAGTGTATGGTGAACGTCTTGTCATCGGTAACCATTGTTTTGTAAGCAGTTTGAATCTTTCTTTTGGATCTGTAATTTTGTTAATATTATATAGTTGTTCTTCAACTTCTGGATCTACATAAGGATCAACCTTTTTGTCATTTGATGGAGCAGTAACTGCATTAGTTGGAACTAAGAATAAATCATACTTTTTGTAAAATTCATTCATTTGATTAATGAATGTAGATAATGGTTTTACTGAAGAAATATCAGTGTTAGCATTTGGTCCCATATAAGAAGATGTTCCTAATGCATAAGTCGCAGGATCTAATTGACGTTTATTTTCTTCTGTTACACCTTTGACAGCGGCAACATAACCTTCTTCACCAATAGCACCTACAGTGTATGTGTTTATACCTTCGTATCCATCAATAGGAAACTCTTTAACCTCTTCTACTGTAAAACCTTCTTTTCTTAAGAAATCTACAGTTTGTAAAATTGCTTTTTTAGCAACATCACTAAGCTCAAGATCTTTAAGTGGAGTTTTAAGAGTGTAGGCTATTTTTAATTTTTTCAAATCTTTTGGGGGTTCTATTAATGTTTTTGGCTTACTTAATTCAGTTTTTTCAAAGAATGCTTTAGCATCCTCTATAGTTTTAACTAGCGGGAATTTAACCACATGTCCAGTAGGTTTTAAACCAATAAGTCCAGTCCATGAAGAAGGGATACGAATTGATCCTCCTGCATCACTACCACTAGCTATAGGAACCATACCGCTAGCTACAGCTCCAGCACTTCCTCCTGAAGATCCTCCAGTGTTACGACTAGGATCCCATGGATTACTTGCAGGACCAAATAATTTTGAATCTGTAATATTTCTAGTACCAAGTTCAGGAGTGTTAGTTTGTCCAAGGATAACAAAACCTAATTTAGCAAATTCTGCAGCTACAGGACCATTCTTGTCTGCTATTTTTCCTTTATTTAGATATACTCCTTTAGTATAATCACCATTTTTTAATTCATCAAGACCTTTGATTAAAGTTGGGACACCTAAGAATGGTTGTTCTTTCCAGTCTATAGGCTTAGCTGCAAGATTACCTGCTTTTACTCTATCATCTATTTCTTTTGCGGTTCTGTATGCTTCCTCAACAATAGCGTGAGGAATTTTACCATTTTCTGTTGTTAGTACAGCATTTAATTTAGGATTTTCTTCTGCGATAACTTTATAAGCTAAGTCAACAAGTTCTGTACTAGTAACTTTTTTTTCACGAATTAATTGAGCAAGTTCTAAAGCACTTTTTTGCTTATATTCAGTTACAGTGAATGGAACTTTTGGTTTAACAATTTCGTTATCAACAATACTGGCACTGTTAGTTGACTCAGTATTAGTTGTTGGTGTTTGTTTTACGCTGTTAGCTATATTAGCAGGAGTAGTAGGTGTAGTTTTTGCAACATTGTTAGTAGCGGGAACATTAGTTGTTTTTTCATTAGTGTTTTCAGTGTTACTAACAGTTGAAGTTGTTGTAGCTTTATCCTCATTAGCTTTAGCTTGATTATCGTTAGCTAAAACAGGGAATAATGTTGCAGCTGCAAATGCTGGTATAAGAACGTATTTAATATTATTTTTTTTCATTGTTAACTCCTATTTTAAATTAATATTTAAATAAATGGTTGAAGCTTGAAAAAGCTTTCTATTTACGATTATACTCCGATACTAATCATCAATCAAGTAAATAATTTTCTAAAATAAAAAAATATAAGTGACTTAATAATATTTTTTTATAATTTCAGTTTAAGTCACTTATATTTTTTATTTAAATTAATTTGTTATTGTTCTTAAATTAGTATCCTTTTAAGGCGTTCATACGAGCTTCAGATTGTCCTTTACCGTCTTTTTTCTCACCTTTGTATACTGCAGATTCCCATGATCCGTACATAGGGTTAGGGAAGATGATGAATTTATCACCAAATTCAGCTTTTAATTGTTCGAACATTTTATCTCTGTCCTCTTCTGATTTAGTTGAGAA
The DNA here is from genome assembly GCF_000173915.1 of Gemella haemolysans ATCC 10379. Classification (NCBI taxonomy): domain Bacteria; kingdom Bacillati; phylum Bacillota; class Bacilli; order Caryophanales; family Gemellaceae; genus Gemella; species Gemella haemolysans. Next base: position 183,092 of record NZ_ACDZ02000005.1, read on the forward strand.
TTCAGCGAAGTCGACTAAGTTATCTCCAAATAACATAACAAGGTTAGTGTGTTTTAAAACTTCTTGACGACGTCCTTCTTTAGATTTATCACCTTCTTTTTTGAACATTAGGTGATCGCGACCTTGAACAGGTAGTCCTTGTGCTTCAAGGTTTTTAATAGTTGCATCTACTTGAGCATCTGTTCTATCTGAGATGTAGTAGATTTGAACTTTGTTTTTATCTGCAAATTGTAAGAATTCTTTAGCTCCAGCTACAGGTGTTGCTTCTGCTTTTTGAACCCATTCATCCCATAATTTAGGATTAAATGCAGTTCCATCTTTAATCATTTTTACTTGGAATGGAATGTTGCTTAATACTGTTTCATCAATATCTAATACGATAGAATAAGGTTTATCAGTAGGCTGTTTTAATAATTCTTTTAATTTATTAGTAGCAACGTTATAACCTTGTTGGTATAATGCATCTACTTCAGCAGCATTTTGGTACCACAATGATCCCATTGTATTTTCTCTTGATCTAAGTTGGTCATAAGTAAGAGTTATTTTATTATCTCCACTCTTATTTTCTTCTTTTTTTTCTTCAGTTTTTTGTGCGCATCCAGTTGCAAGAACAACTGTAGCTAATACTGAAGAAATAGACATAACAAGTTTTTTATTTTTCATAATATTTATAGCTCCTTTTGTTATCTACATATACAAGTATAGTAATTCTTGCGTACACAGGGACAAATCCTGATAATGATAAATGGAATGATGCGGTTAAAACTGATTTTGGGAGAATAGCTCTAGGACTAGGAGATGGTCACGTTGATCCAGCACGTAAATTCTATGAGGAAATAAGAGCTGAATATGGGGATGATATAATATTAACAGGGCATAGTTTAGGTGGGAATTTGGCACAGTGGATCGCATTACACTACAATGTTCAGAAAACAATAATATATAATTCAGCTCCAT